>JACPHX010000008.1 GCA_016188425.1 Candidatus Uhrbacteria bacterium
AGCAGCCCGCGCGCCATGCTTTCTTCCACGACCTCGCGCTTGAGCTCGAGGGACGTTTTCGCGACCTGCATCAATCGCCCCAGACGAGTGAAAAATTCTTCCTTGGTTTTGGAAAGGAAGCCGATGCGCGGCAAGTTGATCGTCACGACCCCGACGGATCCCGTCATTTCTGCCGAGCCGAAGAGGCCGCCGCCGCGGGCACGGAGCACGCGCAAGTCCAGCTGAAGCCGGCAGCACATGCTGCGCACGTCGCTGGGGTTCAGGTTGGAATTGAGAAAATTTTGGAAGTACGGGATGCCATACTTGGCCGTCATCTCAAAGAGCCCTTGGACGTTTTCATTCTCCCAATCGAAATCTTTTGTGAGGTTGTAGGTGGGAATGGGGAAAGTAAAAATCCTCCCTTTGGCATCCCCGGCGGACATCACGTCGATGAACGCTTTATTGATGAGATCCATCTCCCTCTGGCAATCGGCATAGACGAACGTCTGTTCCTTCCCGCCGACGAGCGGGTGTTTCTGACGCATGTCCTCTGGACAAATCCAATCGAGCGTAATGTTGGTAAACGGGGTCTGCGTCCCCCAACGGGATGGGACATTGAGGTTGAAAACAAACTGTTGGATCGCTTGGCGCACTTGCGTATAGGTCAGGCCGTCCGTTTTCACGAAGGGAGCAAGATACGTGTCGAAGGAGGAGAATGCCTGCGCGCCCGCCCACTCGTTCTGGAGCGTTCCCAAGAAATTGACCATCTGCGACAACGCCGTTTCCAGATGTTTCGGCGGCGCCGATTCCACTTTCCCCGCCACTCCGTTGAATCCTTCCTCCAGGAGCGCTCGCAAGCTCCACCCCGCGCAATACCCGGCATACACATCAAGGTCGTGGATATGGAAATCCCCTTCGCTATGCGCTTCGCGGACATCCTTTGGATACACGGAGTGCAGCCAGTAGTTGGCGATGAGTTTCCCGGCCGTGTTCAGTATCATGCCCCCAAGCGAATACCCTTGGTTGGCATTGGCGTTCACGCGCCAGTCCGAGCGGTCGAGGTATTCGTCGATCGTGGAGCGGACGTCGACGAACGAATCGGCCGCGACCTCCGAGCCCGACAACAGGTCGGAGAGCACTGACGGGTGCGAAGGAGACGTACCGCGGCAGGACGAAGCGGGATGTGAAGACATAAAAAAACAAAACCCATCTGGCGATGAGCTTCGAGAGCTTCTTGGCGAGAATTAGGAAGGTTTGGTGGAAGACGGGACGGAGACGCGATGCGGGCACGGGGCAATGAGGCAGATGAACTCCTCCAGGTCGCTCCGATGGATGGTGTTCATGGCATGGCACTGCTTGCACTTAAGCTCGACCGTGCCTTCGATGATGATCCCCTTGAACAGCAGTTTGGTGCAACCGGTACAGCGGTATTCTTTGAGAACGGCCATAGGCGAAAAAGAAATACTGCTCCATCCTGGCGCCGCGGTTAATAGGCGTCGAGAGTCATTATACCACTAGGGGTGGTGGTGAGGGTGAAGGGGTGTGTACAAGATGTGGGGGAATATCGAGGACTCAAGAATCCCTTTGAGAGACGCGCCTGGTTCGGTCTTGAACAATTTCACATTGGATTGCTTGGGACCCAAGCTGATCCTCCCGCTCATAGAAAACAAGGACGTTCTCGATATTCCCCTCGCGAAGTTTCAAACGCCCTTTCGGAGTACGAAAATAAGTGTCGATCTGGTGGTCGGTACCTTTGAATACTGCCCCTCTGGACCTTAGAATCTCACGAATCGCATCTTGATTTTGGCAACGAGCTTTAATTTCAATGTTGATATGAGCCATACCAGGACAAGGTACCAGCTACTCATCCTAACGCCAACCGCCTGCTAACCCCGAGCGTTGGCGGAAAAGCTTCGTGCTAACCCCGGGCGTTGGCGTGCCAACGCTCTGGGTTAGCACGAAAAACCGCCCATGAGGGCGGTTTCCTTTCTGTGCCTATTTGTGCTTACGGTGTGGCTGGAAATGTCCCGAGTCTTCCATTCCCATGATGCATCATCCCCCTGCCTCGCGGATGGAAGAACCGTCTCTCCTTGCCGTCGGGGACCGGACCCAATATGGCCGCGAGTGGGATCCCCTGTTCTTGAGCCCATGTCTCGAGCTCGGCGCGACGTGCGGCCATCGCCGCGTGCCTCTCCTCCCGGGTCTTCCCCTCCATGTCCTTTTGGAAGTCTGGAAGCGATTGCATCCTTGCCTGCAAGGCATCCGCTTGCGCGCGCGTCAGATCCCCTTCCTCCACATGCTTGTCGAGCATGGAGGAAAAGAACGTGGCTCGGTCGGCATCAAGTTCTTGCCGGTGCTTTGTCATCTCCTCTTCCAAGACTTGCTTCACTTCTGCCGCATCTAAATGGAAATGGGTGGCAATGGCCTCTGCGAGATTCTCTTCGATCGCCACATGCCCCGGCGTGCTGCGCGCGGACACGGCTCGCATACCAATTGTCCCTGCCCCCAGCGTCACCACCGTCACCAAGGCGACCATGGTCCTTTTTGTGTAATCCATAGGAATGGTTGCTTACGAACGAATTATACCTCTCCACCATACCAGCCAGCCGGTGAAGAAATCATGAAGCGGTGTGGATGGAGGAAGAGGGCTGGGAGGGCTAGAAATGGCAGGGAGGGCCGGAGGACCAGGAAAGACTGGAAAGGACTGGAAAGCACACTGATCAGACAATCCTCATTGCCACTGTCCCTCCTCGGTCTTTCAGTCCTTCTCGTCCTTCCTCGTCTTTTCTCGTCCTCCCAGTCTTCTGTTTTCCAGCCCTTCCTAGCCCTCCCAGCCATTCCAGCCCTATGCTCCCCCATGCACCGACAACGTCATGGTCACCACTGTCCCTTCCCCCTTCTTGCTCTCCATCTCGATCGTGCCTTCGTGGCGATCCAGGATACTTTTCGTAATCGCGAGCCCGAGACCGCTGCCGCCGCTTTCGCGGGAACGGCTTTTGTCGACGCGATAGAAACGTTCGAAGATGCGCGCGGTTTCGTCGGGGGCAAGCCCAAGACCTGTATCTTCGATGCGTAGCCACGCCTTTCCTTTTTTCTCAAGGAGGGATGCGGTGACGCTCCCGCCCGGCTTGTTGTAGGCGATGGCGTTCTTGAGAATGTTCCCGATCGCCTGCATGAGAAGCTCGCGGTCTGCCAAGACGTGTATCTCTTTCTCGGGGACGGATGTTTTTATTTGCACCCCTCGCGTCTGTGCCAAACTCGAAAAACGATTCGCTGCTTCCTGCACCAAGGAAGAAAGATCGACGATGGTTCGTCGCTCCCGCGCCACCCCCTCTTCGTCTAACCGCGACAGCGTCAACAGATCCGATACGAGCATGCCCATCCGAGAGACTTCTTCCAGATGGCTGTTGACGCGATCGGCTTCCTCTGGCTGCTTGGCCATGTCCTTTTCATTCTCAAGTCCCGCCTGGAGGATCGAAAGGGGGGTACGAAGCTCATGTGATGCGTCGGAGATGAAACGGCGTTGCCTGTCATAACTTTCTCGGATCGGGCGGAGCGTGACGCCTGCCAAGACATAGCCCAAGACGCCGGCCATCCCCAAAAGCGCGCCATTGACGATCACGAGCACGTACAGGAGATCATCTTGCACCTCTTGCGGCTGCGAGCCTATCCACATCTCGACAACGGGAGTGTAGGGGACCGAACGGACGCGGCGAATGCGGTACTCAAGGCGATACGAAAAAACCTCACGGGTGATACCACCCGAAAGCAAGAGCATGAACGCCATGATCCCCACGAAGGTCGCCGTCAAAATGACACGCGCACGGGTGAACTGGAGGTCAAGCGAGGCGGTATCCTTTCCCCCAAACGGTCTTGATGCGCCTGGCATAGGATTTCGGCAGTTTCTTGCGGAGGTTCTTTAAATGGACATCTACCACATTGCTTAACGTGTCGGAGAACTCGTCCCAGACCTTGCTCAACAAATCCTCGCGGGTCACAACTTCTCCTTTGTGTCGAATCAAGTAAACAAGAAGCGCGTACTCGCGCGCAGTGAGTTCCAGCTCCTTCCCCTCCACGCTCACGGTCTGGGACCTGATATCGACCTTCAAACCCGCGAGCTCAAGCATCGAAATCGTCAACGAGGGACCCCGACGAAGCAGCGATCGTACGCGTGCTGACAACTCTTCGAAGGAGAATGGCTTCACGAGATAATCATCTGCCCCAGTATCCAGACCAACGACTCTGTCATCGATGCTGTCGCGGGCGGTGAGGAAGAGGACTGGCGTGCCCATCCCCCGCTCCCGCAGACGACGGCAGAGCATCATCCCATCTTGCTTTGGCATCATGATATCAAGAATGAGCAAGTCGTACTTCCCCACGATCGCCTTGCGCTCCCCCTCCTGCCCATCCAGCGCCCCATCAACGACGTAGCCTCGGTTGCGCAGGCCAAGGACGATGCTTTGGTTCAGTTTCGGTTCGTCTTCTACCACCAATATATTCATATGATTTATCCTAGCGCAGGGAGGATGAAGAAGGAATGAAGAAGGGGAGGGAGAGTGGCGGTAGAGGGGGAGAGTGAGAGAAAAAAAGGATAATTAATGGCTTCGAAAACAATTTATTTGATGGTCGTCCACCATCCCCACGGCTTGCATATGGGCGTAAATAACGGTTGGGCCAAGAAAGGAGAAGCCCCGCCTTTTCAAATCTATTGACCAAGCAACGGCCTCGTCGATGGTCGCTTTGTAATCAGAGGGCTTCTTGATCTTATGCCTGATGGTCTTCCCTTTCACCCACGACCACATATAGTTCGAGAACGTCCCAAATTCTTTTTGCACTTCTCGGAACCGCTTCGCATTGTTGACCGTCGCGTCGATTTTCTGTCGGTTGCGGATGATCCCCGCGTCGGCCATCAGCCGCGCTTTTGCCCGCGCGTCCATGCGCGCGACTCTCTGAAGATCGAACCCGCGAAACGCCTTACGGAAGTTCTCCCGTTTGTGGAGGACCGTACGCCAAGAGAGGCCGGCCTGGAATGTTTCCAAGACGAGGAACTCGAAAATCTTCTGATCGTCGTACAGAGGGACGCCCCACTCCTCATCATGGTAGGCGATCATGAGGGCGTCGTCAGCGGGCCAGACGCAACGGGGTTTGAGAGAGGGAGCGGACATACATGATACGAGAACACTACACTTAGGAAGCCGATCAGATCAATCCTTCTGGAGGCAATCCAATTGATTGAAAATCTCCCACAAGCCCCTTATGCACCTTGTCCTCGTCCCCACCTACAACGAACGGAAAAACATTGGACGACTCCTGGATGCGCTCTGCCAGATTCCCGACGTGCATGTGCTCGTGGTTGATGACGGATCACCAGCAACAAAGGCACGCCGACGATTCCAAGAAGCGTCAATCGAGCCAGGGCAATATGTTGGAGAAGTGAAGAGGAGAGCATGGCCGTACCCTATCATTCCATTTTCAAAAAAGAAAACCGACCCATGGTCGGTGTTTTCATCCATGAAAATCCCCAACGTAGCCCTAGGGGCGAAGTGGGATGGCGGAGGGGGTGGGATTCGAACCCACAAATCCCTTGCGGGATTCCGGTTTTCAAGACCGGTGGAATAACCATTATCCGACCCCTCCGAACGAACCTGTCTTACGCTTGTCCAACCAGCTCCCCTCCAGGAAATGTTCTTCGTAATGGCAGTTTGGACAAATGAGTTCCAAATTCTCAAGTTGGTTGTGTTCCCTGTTCCGATCTTTATGGTGCACTTGGAGTATTTGGTACTTGCTATACCAGCATCTCCCGCACGCCATTCCCCTCAACGACAACAATCGAAGTTTGAGTACTCGCTGTGATGTGACTTTATCCTTTCTTGGAAGATTCAACTTATACTTGATACCTGCTCTGTGCCTGTTTGCACAAGCCCTGCTGCAAGTTTTTTTATTTTGACCCGACAAAATTGGCTTCCCACACATCAGGCAAGGATGTAATTTCCTGCAGGCGATGCCATAACAAGCCATGCTACAAAATCTCCGACCTTTATTTCGCACTATCTCAAACGGTCGTTTATAGATTGGCTTCTGGCATGACTGGCAGAAAGTATTTGGATTTCTTTTATATTGCTCAGGCACCCAGCCAGTATACCACATCGCCAATCCCGATCCCGAACAACTCTTTTCTCCTAGTTATCTTGGGAACCCCTGCAATATAGGGGTTTTTCTTTTTGCTGTCTACCAAGTATTTTAGAGGATGTATAGTGAATTTCAAGAAAACATTAGAAACCCTATGAATCAAAAACCTCTTCTCGTCATCATCGGCATCGTCACGGTCCTTGCCGTGGCTGGATCTTTCTTTGTCCCTGCCATAGGGAACAAAAAAGGAATCAGCTCTTGGCAATCACGAACCCCCACGCTTCTTTTGCCCCTGCTTCTTTGAGCACCTTCGCGGCCGCATCGAGCGTCGATCCGCTGGTAAAAACATCGTCACAGACCATGACTCGTTCTGGAATCGGCGGGCGCGGGGCGAAGACATGGTCCAGATCCCCCACCAAACGTTTGAGACGATCTACCTGCGAACGCGGGGTCGTGTGGACGCCGCGGGTAAGCGCGTGCACCAGAGGGATGCCGCTCGCGTCGGAAAGCATTTCCGCGATCCAATGCGCTTGGTTGAATCCGCGCGACCGCTCGCGGCGCGTCGATAATGGCACGGGGACGATCGCGTCTGCCAAGCCCAGAACGAAACTGGCGCGTGACGCAATGATCTTTCCCAGCGGTTCAAACGCGTCGCGGTCGCCGACGAATTTCCACTGATGGATAAGGTCGCGCACGCGCCGGTCGGCATACGGAGCCGCGTAGATGAGGCCGTCGATGGCAACCTGTGGAGCGCAATCGGCGCAGACGGAACGTGATCCGGATGTGTGACAAAACGGACAGGTGGCTGGAACCGTTTCAAACGAAAAGGCGGGGGAACATTTTTCACACAAATAAGAACCTTCTGCGTGGCAAGCCACGCAGAAACGGGGGAAGAGGAGATCTAGCACCCGTGCCATTAATTCCACACGGCAGAAGCAACGCGCCAGGAGTCGCCGATCTTTTTCATCTCAAGGGTGATGATTCGATAGGTAAGCCGGTGATTTTGTGGGGAGAGTTCCGCGATATCCTGCTGGGTGTTTATCTCGACTGTCGCGGTTCCCAAGGCATCGTCACGCGTTTTCACGGAGACGGTAATGACGCGAGTCGTTTGGGTGTAAAAGTCGATGCAGGGAGCGTTCTTGTCGATGATGGTTTGGATCTCTCCCGCAAAGGATGGCGTGAGAAGCGGAAGCACGTCGCGCAAGTTCTGATAATTCGCTTCGCAGGAAAAACTGCCGTAGCGCTGGGTGAACGTGGTCGCGACCGCCTGCAGGCCGGAGGGAGGGGCGGGAGGGAGAGGGGCGGGAGGGATGGGAGGCGGTTCGATGACCTTAGGAGCAAAAACGGGCGTCGTTATGGGTGCGGGGGCCGTCACAACTGGTGCGACGCGGTTCCGCCAAAAGAAAAACCACAAAAGGAACAGGATAAGCGCGATGGTGAGGAGGATCAGTCCGATGAGCTGAAGCCGGCGTGACATAGGATTACATTGCTAAACTCCCTTTAATGCGTTCTGCTTCGGCTTTACCTTGGTCTTCGGTGGAAAGGACGGCCTTGGCGGCGGCTTGCTTGGAGGCGATGTCTTTTTCGATGGCGTCCAGGTCGCTTTTGCTGGCGCCGGCAGGGGCGGCCTCGCCGGTGGCTTTTTCAAAATCCCCGCGCGCGCGTTCCTTCTCCAGAAGCTGCTGCGGATTGGTCGTGACGATCTGGTCTTCCGTGTAAGACGCGACTACCTTGATGGCGGCATGACGAGCTCCAGCGAAAAAGATCCCCTCCCCTACCGCAGATTCAAGCAATAGGTATTTTTCCCCATCGGTAAGGTTGAACGTCTTCTTGACCAAATCTACCGCCGCCGGCGACTGCTTGAGGAGCACCTGCAGGGCGCTGTTGTTCACGATGGCCTGGCCGTACTGCGAACGCAAGAAATCGTTTACATCCTGCGTGATCGTCGTGACGCCCAGAAAATATTTGCGGGCGCGTTTTACAAGCGCGAAAATAAACTTCGCCGAATCTTCGTATTGCATGAGCCACCAGGCCTCGTCGATGCAGAGGATGCGTTTCTTCCGCTCGCTGCGCACCACGTTCCAAATGTAGTTGACGATGGTATACACCGCCATGGGGCGCAATTCGTCTTCCAAGTCGCGCACAGAGAAGACGACGAGCTGGTTGTTCGTCTCTACGGTCGTAGGGGAGTTCAAAAGCCCCGAAAACGTTCCCTCTGTATATTTTTTGAGGCGAGCCACGAGATCCTTCCCGCCGATCATCCCCTCCAGAATATCCTGCAAATCCTGCATGATCGGCGGTTCTATTTCTTCTAAATCCACCAGGTCGGCCGTGATGTCTTTTTTCGCGTAGGACTCGATGATCGCGCGGTCCAGGAGCGAATCCTCTTCCGGCGTGAACCCCGGCTGGCCTTTTTCTCCCTGCGGGGTGCCGATCATGATACGCATCAACCCTTTGAGCGTAATAACCGCGCTCCTGATAATATCATCGACTTTCGTCCCTTCGCCCACGGCGCGAGGCAAGTCGAACGGGTTCACCTTCGCTTCCGACGCCAGCGACAGGTTGATATAGGTGCCGCCGACCGCATTGGAAAGGTCTTTGTATTCCATTTCCGGGTCGATCACGATCACGTCCACCCCCATCATGAGCGAACGCAAAATCTCCAGCTTCACGGTGTAAGATTTCCCGGCCCCGGAAGTGGCGAACACCACCATATTGGCGTTTTGGAGCGAAAAACGGTCGAACAGGATCAACGAATTATTGTGGCGGTTGATGCCGTATAAGATGCCGTTGTCGCTGGTAAGCTCGGCGGAGACGAACGGGAAACTCGCGGCAATGGGGGAGGTATTGAGGTTGTAATAAATCATGAGCTCGTCCAACGAGAGCGGGAGGGTTGAATTGAACCCTTGTTCCGCCTGATAAAACCCGGCTTTGGTAAAAATCAATTTGCTGCCGAACATGGATTCCACTTCCTCCGTGGCTTTCCCCAGCGACTCTTCGTCTTTTTCATAGATCGTAATGTAGAACGCGAATTGGAAAAAATGCTCGATCCCTTGGGTGAGGTCGTCACGGAGCGATTCAATGTCCCGAAGCGCCGTCTCTTTGACCGGGTCGCGCGGGCGTACTTTTTCGTTGTCTTCGGAAATACCGGCTTCCATGATGCCCACCCGGCGCTGGAGCTGTTTCAAAATCACCGGCGCCTTGATCGGATAAAAGTACATGCCGATATCGAAGGTGCGGTTCATGTTGATGATGGAATTGCTCCACCCCAGGTTCAGATTACGCGGATAGGTGATAACAAAGAGCGTCCGCACATGCACCCCCGAGAGGATGAGACTGCGCGGATTAACCTGAAACGACGCCGGGGCAATGAGATCGCGGATGGTGGCGACGCCGGCACGATAAATGCGCTCCTCCTCGAGGGCCGTGCGTTCTTCCATCGCCTTGGCATCCGTTGGCTTCTGGGGGGCGCTTGGTATGGGCCGACGCGCCAGTTTCGCCTTGTTAATTTCAATAGGCATATCAAGATTCAACGCGGATATCCGCCAGGTTACGGATTTTTTGCAGATCGAAGATATCCGGATTGTAACAGGTGTAGTAGAGCTCGATCAGCGACTGCGTATCCAGCCGGATAACCGAGAGCCCCATCTCCTCCAAATGCCCCTGAATCATACTGCTGCGGCGTTCCAGACGCTCCTTGCGATCTTTAAATTCCTTCTGGTTCAGTTTGAGGGAAGAGGACGGGGAAAGGACGTCCGTGATGCGCGAAAAAAACTTTTTTCCCTTATCGGAAAGCGGATCATAGCTGACGACGACGTAAAACCGCTTTTGCATGATTTCGCCGATTTCAAGAAGTTCCTGGATGAAGCTCGTGTAGTCTGCAATTTGGGTGCGAAGGAGTTCATTCTGCGTGAGCCGTTGCTGTTCCTTGAGCTTTAACATGTACGGCTCGATGTTCATCCTTCTGGACTGGATGACGACCTGCAGCGGAGCATCCAGCGAGTTCAGAAAAGAAATGTAACTCTGCACGATCGCTTCCTGTTCATCCGCAGACTTGAGCGCAAAATTGATGCTGGACACCAACAGCACGCTGCGAAGCGTCCCATCATTCATGATCGTGACATCGTCGCGTATCTCCCCGATCGGGATATGCTTCGCGGTCGGCGGGGCGATTATTTTTTTTTGTTTTTTGGGCATAGGAGGGAGGGCGGAAAGGTCTGAAAGGGCGGAAAGGTCTGAAAGGCTTGCGTCCACTGCCCTTTTCAACCCTTTCCGCCATTTCCGCCCTTTCAGGCCTCTTCATCCGGCTTATACACTCCCCCCGTATTCACGACGAGCGACAGCTCCTGCAGGCGGGAACTCGAGAGCGGGCCTTTTGAGGGGGGTGGAAGTTCGGGGGGCGCCGGGGCGGCTTTCATGAGATCGCGCAATTCCATATTCGTATAGCGCCGATCCCACACCCGCCGGCGCGGTCGTTTCGTCGTCTGGACCATGTTGAGCACGAAAAAATGGAGCGGCGCCCCGTTCACCTTGAGGTAACTAAAGGCCACGCCCAGCACCAACACCGGAATCGCGATCACAAGGAACAGGATCGTATTGAAACCGATGGTGGCGTAGAGGATCATCTCGATGAACATCGTGACCATGAGGATCACGAAAGACCGCATGCTGACTCCGGGGAGCAGCTTATCTTCCGCGTCTATAAATTGGGGCACAGTGAAGGATTCGGGCATGTGCTCTCATTATTTTACCATATCAAAACCGCATCGCCTCATTGAGCGAGATGATCGCTTTGATTTCGGCGGCGGAGGGAAAATCCCGCTTCGCGGCGGTCTTCGCGTCTTCGGCCGCGGCATATTCCTCAATGGAGACTCCTTGTGTCATGGCGGCGCTGCTCAACTCCACGTATGTCCTGTACAGCGGCGAGGAACGCCAGGCCAAAACGGCTTGTTCCTTTTTATCGAACCCTTCCTGCTCGAGCAGACGAACCTGTGTCACGAGCTTTTCCACAGCCACGGCCGGATCCTTGGAAAGCCGCCGGAATTCCGTGAGCGTCAACCGGCGGATCTGTTCGACCGGACCCGAAAGCTTCAGCCCCCGCACGTCCGTCATGCTCTTCTTCGCCCCGCCCAAAGCCACGCTTGCTTCGGACATGGTAACCGGGCGGGGGGGAGGGGGGAGAGTGGAGGGGGGAGGGAGGGAGGAGGGCAAACTATCCGAAGCCCCCCCTTCCCTCTGCCCCCTTCCTGCTTCCTGTATCCTGCTGCCCGCTGCCCGCTGCCCGCTGCCCGCCTCCTGCAAATGCGCAAACTCCGCCATCACCTTCGGATCCAACTCAACCGAAACTCCCGCCCTCTGCTTTGCTTCTTGCGCCGACTTCGCGTCCTCAATCGCCACCATCACATCCGCCACCGCAGACCCGGACAATCCAATCCCTCCATTTTGGGGATCGCGCTCCAAAATCGCCTGCACCTCATAGGGGTTGCGCGCCTCGCGCAGGCGGGAATCCACAATCGAAAGGAACCGTTTTTGCAAATCCGCAGGAATGGCCGCACCTACCTGCGCGAGGATGCGACTTGCATCTGTTCCGGCTCCGACGGATGGCGCCGAGGGAATAAAGGGGCGTGGCATTGCAGGAACCCTCTTTTCCATGACTTGTTCTAACGCGGGGTTGGCTTCAACGGGTCCTTGTGGTGCTGATCGCGGAGCGATCGAGCGCGAAGGTATAGCGGTGGGCATCGCACGGCGCGAACCCGATGAGGTGATTCCTTTCGATTCGAACTCCTCCCCTGCCAAGGGGAGGCCGGGTGGGGTTGCAGGGCTCGGCTGTGCCTGCGCCCGCCGTGCCGCTGGCACGATATCGCGCATGACACGCGGTGCCGCGGCAGGAACGGGTTGTATTGGTTCGATCGGTTTGGGTACGGATTCGGGTTCGGGTTCGGGTTCGTTTGTTTCGTCGGATGCGAATGCGCGGGCGGGAGGTAAACCCGCCCCTACGTCCGTTTTCTCTTCTTCCCCTTGCGCCCCTTGGACCTCCTGCGCCCCCTGCGCCCCCTCCTCCGGCAATTCATGATCCGCCCGATACGCCCCAAACGACGCCACGACATTCTGCACGTCCTCCTCCGCCAAATTCGCGCCGCCAATCTTCGTCGGCTTTCCCAACCTCAATGCCACCTGGGTTTCATCAATCTCCCCCATCCCCCAAGATTTCAAAACATTCACGATCCTGAATGTTTGTCTCTCATCGTCAAAAGCAAACCCCATCGAAGCGAGGAAGCCCAGGTAATAATCCGTGACCGCATCCTCCGACGTCGGCCTGTCGTCGGGTGCAGCCGGAGGGCGGGTCATAGACCCGCCCCTACGGTCGCCTGGCGGCTCCGCGCCCAATTCAATATCAAAAATTTCTTCCTGAAGACGATCGAACAGGGCGGGGATCTTTGCCGCGTCGATGCCGGCATCTGTGAACTCTTCGGGGAGTTCCTCGAGCGAGATGAAACCGGAGACGACGCCGTCGACGATGCCAAGGACGTCGGGGAGGTTCTGCTTGGGAAGGCCAATCGTCTGGAGGATGCCCGCGATGACCGCCAACACGGTGGCGTCAGACAAAAACTCTTCCGGCGTAAGCTGGGCGGTGAGTTTCGGCCTTGTCACTGATGGTTGGATATCCGTTGGCATACCAAGAGATCACTTAGAATTGGTCTTTAACTTTTCCAACGATCTTTTGTCCTATGCGAGCAATCAGTTTGTCTTCCACGTTAAGAAGGTTCTGGCCTCGTTCTTTCAATTTTGTGTTGATATCGTCCAACTCCGTTTCAAGCTTTGCGAGTTCTGTTTCCATGTTCGCGATAGAGGAAGCTCCGGGAGTCATGATCTTCGCCTCTTTGATTTGGCCTTCCAACACCTTTCCTCTCTTCGATTTCTCTGCCTTATCGCGTCTTAATTCTGTTGAAGCGATTCGATTCGCCCCCACGATCTCCTGGTCTACCCGGAACGTCTTCAAACCTGTTGCCAGGCCAGCACCCACGGGCGCATCGGAAAACTTCTCCATAGTGTCATACAAGGATCGCAAAGAATCCTCAAACTTCTTCCGTCCCGCTTCGTCCGCCCCTTCGTAATACTCCGCCGTACTGGAAACTTTTTCCTCCTTGTTTCCAATCGTATCCGCCCCAATAGCCCAAGAAACATGGTCCGCGATACTTGTGGCTTTTCCGTCCCGTACTCCTGTCGAGGTATTAAGCGCCCTAAAGTAAGGGGCAATCTGGCTGATGATCTGCGGGAATTCCTTGATAGCGGCCTCCAATTTTTGTGAGCTTTCAGAGATTTTGTCGAGCGCAAGCTTCTTCGCTGCATCCGTGGTGGCCAGTTTATAGTCATCCTCGCCTTGCAGAGATTCATTCGCGAGATCTAGGCCAATGGATTCGAGCATCGTCTCCACATAATCAGGATCTGAAAGGACTGCTGATAATGGTGCACCACTCCTATCATCCGCGGCCAATATGGCTGCCGACAAAGACGAACTATCTTTCATAAGGTCTTCAATATCCCCCCCACCGGCGTGAAAGGTATTTAAACCACCAGCGATTCCTTGAGAACCCAAATCTTTGAAATCGGAAAGTGAAGTTGTTTTAACATCCCTTACAAACTTCTGACCCCGTAAATCCCCCGCCGTTCTCGCACCCGGCGCTGCACCCGTTGACAAATCAGCTTTCCCAGCCAATTTTTCCCAATCCGCCTTTGACCTGTTTGCTTTTATATTTGCCAAATCCATCAAAGACAAACGCTTATCTCCATTCCCTTTATCATATCCCGCCGTCTTGTCATTGAAATGCCTCGCCGCGCGCCCCTTTGCCTTCATCATGCGCGGTGCAAGGTCTTTATTCTTATCAAGAGCATTCATGGTTGTTTTTGCATCTGGCAAATAAATCGCCATTTGCTTATCTGTCATCAAATCCAGTTGTTCCTCGGACATGTCCCCAACGATGGCCGTAGCACCCTCCGTCCAGGCCTTTTTCGCGGATGCGCCCATTGTTCCCTGCTCAATCAACTCCGAAAACTTCAATGCTCTCTTGGTCTTCTTATCGTAAACGTCCGAATCTGTGTTCCTTAGATACTCTTTGAACCCTTCATCCAACAACGAAATATCGTTCACCTCACCCAAATCCTTTCGGGTATTGATCTTCCCGTACTTCTTTGAAATATGCTGATTGCTCTTCTCAAACGCCTTCACAAGCTTGACCGTATCTGGGTCCGCGCTCTTCTTGAGGCCATCTTTAATATTCCCCCATGCCTTCGCATCCAAACGCCCAGAGGTAACCAAGTCGTCCATCTCTTTAGTGTTCTTGAACGAATTCAACATGAGGGCCTTGTCTGCCCCCGAATGCTGGTCCCAGCTCTTGCCGCTCCCAAGCAAAGCCGCCACGGTATCCCGTTGGAAATCCTTGCTGGTACCGCCGTATTTCTTCTCGAATTTCTTTTGGATGATCTCCGCTTCTTCCTTTCTGGCCGCCGTCGCGCGCTTGTCTAGGTCCCGACGCAAAAATTTTGGAGCATACTTGCTCTTCCCAACCGTGGCCGCCAGGCCTTTCGCTGTCTCACGGCGGGCATACAGTACCGGCCGTTTCGCCTGGTCGTACGCCTTTTGCTGCGCCCATTTCCTTGCCTTGTCGCCATAATCTTTCGCATAGCCGTAGGCGATGTTGCGCGCGTACTTCTTGGCAGTCCCCAGCTGCTCGCCCACGAACCCGCCGCTGCAGAATTGCTGCGCGGCGTCGATGCCGGCAAAAATGATCGCGATGCCGATCACGAAGGAGAGGAACTTGCTGCTGTCAAAAATACTCAACAGGAACCCGGAAACGTTCGCATCAAACACATCCTTGGCAAAGCCGCCGGAGGCGCCCGCGCTGCTAAAATCGGACGCGATGCTCCCGGCGCCGGCGACGGAGAGCGCCAGCCACAGGAAGAAAGTCAGCACGGGGCCGATATAGAGGAGGCATTTCATCTCTTTCCACCACTTGCCATACCCGCCCCCTGCCTCTGGCGACAATTCCTTGATGCCGCCCAAAAAAAATGCCAACGGGGAAAGAACAATCAATATCCACAACATGACCAGGCGATAGACGTACACCGCGCAGAGAATGATGGTTACAAGCAACACGATAGACGTCATGGCCAGCGCCATGACGCCCCCGGCGAGCAAGTCGAAGTCGGAAATGCCTGGCGCTCCCCCGCTGGCGGTAGCCCCCTGGAGCGCCTCGGCTTTTTTGCTGATTTCAAAGACGTCCAACAACCCGAACAACTGCAAAAAATTCCCCCCGAGAAGCTCGCGCATCGCATTGGCAAAGGTAAGGGTAACCACCTGGCTGGCGTCGATCATGAGTCCGCAGATCGTCTTGGAAAAATTGATGACGATGGCGGTAAACAGCACCTTGGGAACGATGCGGTTCCATTGGTATTTGGAATAGTTGATGATGGTAGCAAACGCCACGAACACCAAAATGATGACAAAGAACAAGTTCATCGCGTCCCGCACGATGGACCAGCCGGCGATAACCACCGAGGAGCCGGTAAAATTATTGAACACTAATATCTGCTGCATCAAGCTGAACACCGCCAAAATGACTCGCACGACGATTTGGGCCAGCGTCACGGAAAGCATCGCCAACGGTTTTATTACCCATTTGTCGACAAAATCCGGCTCTTGTAGGGTCGGCGCCTCTGCGTATACCGCTCCTTGCAGCCACATCACCCCGCCAACGACAAATAAAAAAACCATCGCCCATCTGGAAGAACGCGTCATACGACGGGTCAAAAAAAACGCATGCAACTTTGCCTGGCACCGCGCCAGCACCTCGCGAGCTCGAAGCATATTTGAGGGTAGTATAGCACAGTGGGGAGGGTGGGAGGGTGAACAAGCGTGAACAAGCGTGAACAAGGGAGAACAAGGGAGAACAAGGGAGGTGGAGGGGAACTTTTATTTTATTGAGGTCATGAATTTCATGAGGAGGAAGGAGGTCCTGGCTCGAAGAGGTTCCAATCTTTCAAAATTCTTTAGAGGAAGGAACCCGATGTCTCGCGAGAGCTCCAATAGATATTCCGCCTCAGTCAATGACGCTCGAGCGATCGAAAGAAACCTCCAGAATTCCTTCTGGCCACCCCTGGCATATCCCTCGACGATATTTGTCGGGACAGAGGCAGCAGATCTGCGTAGTTGTGACGTTAATCCAAATTTTTCCGATGCCGGAAATGAAGTCGTCTCTTTGTAAATCGCGACGGTAAGCTCATGCGCCCGCTGCCAAATCAGCAGTTTGTAATATGGCTTATTCTTCATAGAATCCATTGTCGTTTTTGATTATCAATGTCTCCTTCCATCTCCCCTGGTCTCTCTTGTTCACCCCTGTTCCCCCTTGGTCTCCCTCTTCAAGAAAAGACGGGCATACACCACGAAGGTATACGCCCGCACGAACCGTCTGACATCACCTCACGGAACCACCACCCTCACCCCGCATCCTGGGTTCCCTGTCGGGTCGAAGACGTATTCGACCGTCGCGGGAGCCCCGTTCCAAAACGCGAGGACCGTGCCTTGCGGCATCAATGGGTTTTCCCCCTGATGCAGCTGCGGATCCGTCCGCCGGTCGATGCACGACCAGCTGGGCGAGGCACCGGCGGCGAAGCGGAATTCCACGGAGAAACGGAGTATGTCGCCTGATGCGGCCCCCGGTACCGTGTAGCTTACCTGCGCCGCATTCGTCGCACTCGCAAGATCCTGCCAAGTCAGCGCCCAGCTCCCGTCGGAAAGGACGTACTCCCCCGAGAGAAGCAAGCTCGCCTGTGTCCGATTCAACGGGGCGATCCATGTAACCGAGAGCGTACCTGTCTGCCCGTTGTTCGTTGCCGTTCCTGCATCGTGCGGGCCGGTCTGCGCCGCACCCGCATCATTCGTTCCTGTCGAGGCGACGCCCGCATCCCGCTCCCCGCCGTCCGCTCCCGCCGTTCCCGCATCTGCCGTTTCCCCCGTGTCCATTCCTCCATCCCCCTGCGCCCCTTGGACCTCTTGCGCCTCCTGCGCCCCTGCATCCGCTATCCCGCCATCTTGCTCCTCCTCGCTGTCTCCATACGGATCAACGATCGTCCCAGGATCGGCCGATTGGCCTCCGGTACCCAGTTCGCTTCCGCATGGTTTGGTCACGATATCCCGATCCAGGCACAGATACCCGCGGTCGCAATCGCCCACCATCACATTTCCCATCGCGGAGATGAACCCGTCTAGGATTTCCATGACGGCCTTTGGGGGCAAGCCATCCTGCGCATCCAAGCCAATCTCGTTGTAGTTCAGTATCCGATACGTCTCCATGTCGCGAATATGTAGGAAGCGGCCGCCCGAGACGACGTAGATACGCGGGCCATTCCTTTCCTTGAGGATCGTGCCGTCGCGGTACGTTGCCATACCACCTCGCTCTCCATAGTCATGCAAGTATCGCTGGTTATCCGGGTAGTCGGCGCACGGACACTCCGATTGCGAGTACCGGTGCGCGGCGCCCCAGGAATCCGCGATGCTCCAGGCAAGGTCTTCGCGATCCGGGAGCCGTACGCGATATTTCTCCCTCGACCCAGACGCGCCGACGACGAGCCAAAGTTTTCCCTGCGCGTCGACCGCCATGTCCGTCAGCCCTTCTTCGCTGATGCGATTTCCAAGCTCGTAGGACAGGAGCTCGTCGGGGGAAAGGACGACGACCTTGTCGAAGTCGTATCCGGACGTGCGGAACACTTGCTCACTGGCGATCCACTGGCGCGTACCGTTGTTGAGCCGGTAGACCTTTGCCTGCTCGAGGTTCGTTCCTGGCATCTTTACGAGCGTGCCATCGGGGTGGCACTGTGTCTCTCGATTCGCACTGCGATACGTAGCTCCTCCGGGAAGACCGCATTGCAAGGACTCGACGGGGATTTGCTGCTCGCTCCCAGAAGAATCCATCACCGTGATGGAAAACGGGACCGACATGCCGCGCAAGGCGGAGACGCTCGCGTCGCCATTCATCTTGCCGAGATGCACATGGTCGCCGGCGCTGTAGCCGGTATTCCCCTCGAATCCCATGAACTGCCCGGCCTCCACCCATTGACCCGAGCGGATGGTCGTCTCGCTTAGGTGCGCAATGACGATGTACACGCCGTTTCCCAGGTCGATGTTGATGTGCAGGCCAAAACCCACTTCCATCCCGTCGAACAGCACGTAGGCGATGCCCGAGACCGGGGCGTAGACCGACTCCTTGGAGTAATTGTCCGTGTCCCAGTCCACCCCAAACTCCGTGGTGCGGCCGCGGTGGGAAAAGATCCCATGTGCGCCCTGCGTGCACATCCGCAAGTTGCGGTAGGCAAAGGGCAGGTGCACGCGGATATCCCCGCCCCCGGCATTCCCCAGGGGGATCGGCGGCCCTTCTTCCGTTTTCTGAAACTGTGCGGGCGGCACCATGGCGTCCTCCGGACACGCAGTGACCGCCAACAGGATGGGAGCGAAAGCTCCGACTGACCGTTTCATGACAGACTCCATTTCTGCTTCCAGGAACTCCCGAGACAAACATCGGGTTTCCCAGGGAGACGTTCATCGCCTCGTCCGCCCTCCCAGATCTTTGAGGGCGAGACGAGAGGCGATCGACGACTCCAAGTAAGCATCGAACGGTTCCCGCTATCTGACGCGAGCGGCCTGCTCCTCCTCCGCCCGGCAGAGCCGGGCTGCGTCTTGCATCCATCCAGATGGTCAGCTTGATATGGATGCCGCATCCCAAGCGTCCGATGGGCCGGGTGGCGAAGGCGCGTCCCATGACCGCCCCTTCATCCCTTCACCCGCGCCGATCAGGCTCTTGTTCGCTGCAAGCATCTACAGCACACCAGTCAATCGGCGCCAGGTCAACGCATCGCCGCCAGGTATTTCGTCTGCAATACAAATGTAGATACGCCCAATTTGGGTGTATCTACATTTGTATTGTTGTCCGCGATCCGCGGACATGGTTTGTGGGTATCAGGTGCCGATGTACGGATTACAATTTCTTTCCCATCACGTCCTTCCCCGCCAACGCCCGCAATACCTCCGGCACCACGACAGATCCGTCTTCCCGTTGGTTGTTCTCGAGGATGGCAATCATGATACGCCCGAGCGCGAAGGCGGTGCCGTTTAAGGCATGGGCGTATCCTTTTTCTTTCCCGGACTTGTAACGGATGTTCAACCGTCGCGTCTGGAAATCCGTCGTGTTGGAGGTGGAGTGGGTCTCGCGATATTTCTTTTGGGAAGGGATCCACGTTTCAATGTCGTAGGTGCGAGAGGATGGCGTACCTGTGTCGCGGGAACACAGTTTGAGGACTCGGTATGGAAGCCCCAGGCCTTGCATCAGTTTTTCTTCCATCGAGAGAAGGAACTCGTGCTCGGGATTCGATTGCTCCGGCCGCGTGAAGCTGAACATCTCGATCTTGTCGAACTGGTGCAGGCGCAGGATGCCGCCGACATCTTTGCCGAAGCTGCCGGCCTCGCGGCGGTAGCAAGGGGAATAGCCGACAAAACGCATCGGCATCAGGGCGCCATCGAGGGTTTCGTCTTTGAACATTGGACCTATCGCTTGCTCGGAGGTCCCAATCAGTACCGCGTCGTCATTCTTCAAATGATAAATCTCCTCTTCCCCGCCGTGGTCCAAATACCCCATCCCGGCCATGGACTCGCGGGAAATGATGTGGGGAGGGATGATGGGGACAAACCCCTCCTTCACGAGCGTTGAGAGGGTGTAGTGGACGATAGCCATTTGGAGGAGGACAAGATCGCCTTTGAGATAGGTGAACCGGGAACCGGACACCTTGGCCGCGCGCTCGTTGTCGATAATGCCAAGCGCTGTCCCAAGCGCCATATGGTCCTTGGGCTCAAACGAAAACTCCGTCGGACGTCCGACTTCGCGCAGTTCCAAATTATCCTTCTCGTCCATGCCCTCCGGCACGTCGGCCTGAAGCATATTCGGATACTTCCGCATCTCGGCGGCCAGATCCTGATCCAGGACAGCGAGCTGTGCCTCCAATCCTTTCACCTCCTCTTTGAGACGTTTCCCTTCTTCTTTCAATGGTTCGCGATCTGCCGGGGATGCGGCTCCGATACGCTTTGCGACCTCATTGGCCTGCGCGCGCCTCTGCTCGGTCTTTCCTAGGATATCAAGACGCTTGTCGATAAGGCCGACCGCGACCTGTACGTCGATCTCCTTCCCGCGCCGGCGGTTATTTTCCGCCACGAGGTCCGCGTGCTCACGTAAAAAATGCCTGTCGATCATAGGGGGTATTTGCTCCACATGATGCACAAAATAGAAAGAAAAAGAAAGGTGAAAAAATAGTGGGGCGGTCACTCCGAAGAGGCCGCCCCGAGAGCACGCACCTGTTCAGTAACCGCTAACGCCGTGCGTTAGCAAAAAAAGGGGGGTGCTCATTCTCTCGACAGACGAAAAAACAAGCACCCCCGAGAAACGATGACAGGACGCGGCGAACCGCATCCGCTGACATTCAGGATCGTCAGACTCCCGTCGCCGAAGCGACGCATTCACTTAGCGGGACGCTTTCGCGCCCATGAACCACTTTGTTACCTTCTTCAACCCCTTTCTGCCCCAGCGGTCGTGCCATGCCAGCCAAGCGAAGAACTAGGCTCCGTCCATGACGGACGGAGCCCCATGTCGCTTCTCTTGTGTATAATGATTTCCTTTCGTTCACTTTGTGACCGAAATTGTCAACAATTAGCCGTTCATGTGCACACCCGCCCTTCTGTGGGCTCTATTATTTTACACTATTCTGTTCCCGCTAACCCCGAACGTTAGCCGTTATCCACACCGCCAACGCCGAGCGTTGGCGGATTAACCCCGAGCGTTAGCAAAAAAACACCCCTCCAACCCCGAGCGTTAGCATTTCCCCCCCCTCCTCCCTCCCACCTCCTACCTTCTTTCCCCCTCCCTCCCCCCGTAATTTGACACAAATTCCCCTCCATGGTTTATTGATTAGTGAGGAGAGGATGCTCAATATCGAGCGTTCCAAGAGTCGTGCCAGGGATAACGCAGCCAGCCGTCGCTAAAGCTATGGCTGGTCCGGCTCCGCCGGAAATCCCCCACCACGAGAAAGATTCTGTCGCAGGACAGAACGGAGAACCGTCATGAAAGCTCTTTACATCATGGCAGCCGCCTTCTCCCTCGCCGCATGCGGGGGTGATCCGGCCAGCCAGAACAACAACCCGAACCCG
>JACPHX010000003.1 GCA_016188425.1 Candidatus Uhrbacteria bacterium
TTCTGGAAACACCCCCCATTCGCCCCATCCGCATACGCCGCTTCCCCCGCGATCACCGCAGGGCAATCCCCCGCGCACCACCCCCAATTGTCTTTTATGTACACCCTTGGCTGGTAGACGCATGCCCCCGCGGTGCTCAAGCCGCGGGCGCGGCCGGTGCCGCCGACGAGGTTGAATTTATCAACGCAAGGGGAGTTCTTTAGGTTCCCTTCGGCGGTAATTTCGCAGAAGCGGCTGGCGGTGTTCAATGCGTCCAGGTCGTCGGGGCTGCAGAGATAGCTGTTCTCTTGGGCGCGATAGGTGTTCGTTTCGCAGGCCTCGAGGGAAAGACTCTTGTCGTC
The DNA here is from genome assembly GCA_016188425.1 of Candidatus Uhrbacteria bacterium. Taxonomy (GTDB): domain Bacteria; phylum Patescibacteriota; class Patescibacteriia; order UBA9934; family GWF2-40-263; genus JACPHX01. The sequence continues at coordinate 342 of JACPHX010000003.1, forward strand.
TGTCTTTGATTCACAAATTTTATTGCCATCGGCGTCGCGGCCGCGGTAGTTGGGAAAGAAGTTCCCATCGTCGGTGGCGCCGATTTGGGAGCCGGCAGGCCACACCGCGCGGCTGCTCTTATCGCCGTCGCCCCAATCCATGATGATGTTCTTGATAGGAAGCTGGTTCTTGTCGGCCGCCACGAAAAACTCCGCGCGCGCCTTGAAGAGGCCGCCGACTTGGAGGACGGAAGCGTCGTCCTTGCGGTTGATGCTGAACTTGTTGACACTCTTTTCGCGGCACACGTCGCGCTCCTCGCAGCTTCCCAGGGAGATGATGCGGGGGGGGATTGGGTTGACTGGATTTGGAAACTCATCGGAAGGCGAGCTTGGCGCGTCCGTACTTGTCTTATGACGAATATCCCAATTCCAACGTGCTTTGTCGTTCATATCAACCACACGGGTGTAGCCGCCCTTAAATTCATCTAGTGATTGGTTGTTGCTCACGGCGGTATTGTAGTCGTCCCATACTCCTGCCGGATCTGCCCGACGAATACTCTCGGGGTCTATCGCGAGGTCATAGGTAGGAGTAACCGATCGGACAACCTCTGGAGACTGCCAGCGATAGTATTTCATCGCATTCGTCGATTGGGCAAAAATGTTCTCCATGCGTAATCTTGCAGTGAATTGTTTGTCATACACGCTAGCGATACTTGCATAACGAGTGCGTGAAATGCAGACATTGTTACCATCCGCTCTAACAAACAGAACCGCATAACAATCCTCCGTTACCTCACATTTTTCCCCTTCGAGGTAGCCATTCTTGCAATAGCCACAACGGCCACTATCGCAGGCCGATGACAATTCACACGTGGTTCCCACTGGATTGCATTGAGCATCTTCCGTAGCCGAACAAAATTTTGATGTATAGGTTATATCTTCGATAACGTACGTTTTTGACACGCAGGTGGACGGAGCCGTGCAATCCGCATTCGTAACGCAGCTAATGTCACCCACCCCAAGGAAAGATACGTCTGAAGAGGCTGCCGCTCCAACTTTGTATGAAAACAAACTCTTCAATCCAAATGCCCTTGCTCCAGCATCGGCACCCTCGATTTCTCCCACAGGACAACTCTGTCCCCCATCAGAAGGCAAGGTCTGGACGATCCCCTCATGAGGTGCACCGCTGTCCGCCTGACAGCTTACGATGCTTGTCGAAACGCCAACGGCAAGCTCTTTAGGATCTATTGTGCTTCCGTAGGGTTTAAGCGGCGTATCAAACTGGTAAGCAAATGGCGGGGATGCGCCATCTTCGAGGGTATACGGTGATTCATCCCATAACGCATTCGTCCAAGCGGCGCCAGCCCCCTTCGTGTCCGAGACTTGAAGGATGGTTTCACACGACAGATCGGAAATCACTCGAATGTTGTCAGTATACCGATTCTCAAGCCAATTCTTATTCTCGGACGCATCAGTCCCCATATCACTCATGTATTCCAGGTATTCCTTTGTACTCAAATTCTTTACGGCGCAATCGTTGTAGTAAGTCTTCGCTGTGAAAAACCCGCGTCCGTTCACTAGATAAAATGTTGAACCATTGATAATACCTGAAGGAGCGCTGTAACCAAACCCAGCTACAACCGGACTGCCGTCCATCCCAGGCGGCAAACAAGGATCGCCTTCGGCTATGTCGGGGATAGTATCAGTGCCTGTGCGTTGATAATTTGAATAGAGAAAATTAACGTTCGTTCTCCCTCCAGGCTCGCTGTGGAAAGAATACTTCGGCACACAAAAGTACGGGCATCCTCCACCAGATCCTCCGCTCGGATCATCATAAGATTTAGTGCCGTTCTCCTCGTTACACATTGACGGGCTATCCGGAACTCCGGGATCAATGAGCGGACCGCCATTGGCGCCGGAATCTTTATCACATGTGCCTATGATTCCAAAATATCCAGGGGGACAACTTGAACCCAATCGGCAGAACTTCGTGTCGTCATCCGTCCACCAGTCAACTTTAGAATCACCCAAATCAATCCCGTCACATACTTCAGAAATGTTGCCTACCTTAACATACGAACACTCGTGCCCAAGCGGGTCCAGCGACCCATCCTTTCTATTATTACTCGTCTCAATCGTAAACTTCGGCGCCACGTCCGCACAGAAGTACGCTTCTTCCGCAAAACCCGCGTGGATGTTTTTGCCGTAAATGTCGGTGGATCCTTTGGCGCGGTCTACCGGGTACCAGGTGACGCAGGCGCCGAAATTGGTTTGGTCCTGCTCGCCATAGAGGGTGATGGAGCTGTCGCGCTCCAGGCAATAGCCCTCCCAGCCCACGCGCCGCTCGATGCCGCGCACTTTGGCGCAGATACCACCAGAGGCATCAACGGCTGTGGTTCCTTGCAGTTTCTTACAATTATCATCGCTTTTACACGCCACTCCATCCTTGTCCCCACCGATACATACGCCATAAATGATGTTCTCCTCATCCGGGTATTCAAGCGGATAGTAATTGGGCATCGCTCCGCTGTAGGTAATTTTCTGGTAGCTGCACACGCAGCTGCTTTCGGCATCCAGGCCGTCTTCGTAGTTGCCTTTGGCGACAAACTCGCCTCCCCCCGTACCAGGCGAAGCTTTTGCAATAACCCCATCGCCATTCACGTCACCCGATACAGGCGCGCAGGTACTGATGCCGCTCACCCCATTCTTAAAGGCGCTGGGTTTGGCATAGTTCTCCTCGAGGTCGGTGGCAGACGCGTTATCAGGAGCGCCATTGGCCGTTTGTATTCCTGGCGTGCTCCATGTCTCCACCAAATTCACCGGGAACGGCGATTGGGCTTCTGGATACCCGCGGCACGAGAGGGCTTCGGTGTCTGGAAGGAACGGTTTCCCGCCTCTTGGGCTCGTAATACATTGCTTGTTGAGGCACGATCCTTGGGCAAATTCCTCCACGGGGATGCACGACGCCTGCCCGCCCGTGGGAACAGTGCCGCAGGAAGAGGTATCAGTAAGCGAGGGACATCCGGGGGACTCGGAGGTGGCAAGGGCTACGACGCAACGATGCAAGCTGGGGTCGCAGATCGGAAACCCAACCTCGGAGGCGCACTGGGCATCGGTCGTGCAGTCCGTACCGGATGTCGACTTGATCTGGCAGCGGCCGAAGATACAGCGGTCACCGGGGATGCCGGCACAATCGGTATTCTCGTCGCATACGTTCAAACCTCTTTCACAGACACCGGTGGTGCAATCTGTGCCATCCCCGCCGCGGCATTCGCCGGCCACGTGCAAGAGGCGGTAATCGGGCTTGGCTCTTTCGCAAGTGTAAGTCTTCTCGATGGGTTTGCAATTCGATGCGTCTTTGCAGCAATCCGTAGGAACTTCGCAGGCAGTGAACAAGCCGATGGAGCCGATCGTCTGGTCGAAGATAGGTTCGCCCGTGACATCTACGCACACCTTGGTCGGGGTCACATTCACCTGGTTGATTTGCTCCACCGGGTAAGACCCAGGAATGGAGTAGCCAGAATATTCAAAGCCAGACCAAGAAATGTCGCGGTTCTGGTACACGCCGTTTGTGAGGATCACGGGCCGGGCTTCGTCCCAATCCGTACAGAACGAGGTGCCGTCGCCGGCTTCGGAATATTTTATACAGGTGCTGACCTGTTCGCAGACCTGGACATTGCGGCCTTGTTGTTCGTTGAATGATGCTTGGCCGGCTTTGCAATCCAGCCACGCGCTGCATTCGCGGTCGCGGGAAACTTTTACGATGCGGTTCACGTCGTTTGCCAGGACCAAACCCGCATCGCGAAAATCCGCAACACCATCGAGGTTTGCCGTCTTTACATCCTTGCACGTCCCCACGACCTGCTGATTCCCCACCGTCAGCGGCTGGCAATCGGTTTGGTCGTAGCAAGAGCCGGTATACCAGATGCGGTTGTCCTCCAGGGACTGTATCGGGTCTACGACCCCCCTCGGTGCCGTCGTGTCGACTTGGTAGGCGCACCTCTGCGCGCACAAATCCACCGTCGGCGCGGAGCCGGGCGGGTCGATCATCCCGCCCCCGGGGCAGGAGATAGGGTCTTGCTTGCTGAAAGGTTCCTCTCCAAAGAGCGCGTCCGCGCGGTTGCTCGCGATATAGCTCGCGCTTGCATTGTAGCCGCGGCTCGTGTCCGCCGTGTTGAGGAACAGGGCGCAGCCCAGTTTCTGGCTCACCGATCCTTGGCATTGCTCACCCGGGGTCACGCCGTCCTCGGAGAGCGTGTCGTTATCGAGATAGGTATAGGGTTTGCCGGAAGGATAGGAACCGGCCTGGGTGTCGGTGGTGTCGGTGAAATTCGTGCATGAATCGTATTGTCCCGCGCATTGGCCGACCCAATCGGCATAGCCCACGTCGCCATTGCGCCACACGCCAAGCTCATTGCCGCCGCGCACATAGGTGGGGTTCCCGTTGGCATCCGTATAGCAGGGTTCAGTTGTCCCCTTCTTGAACCAGCCGAAATAATCCGTGGCGCCCAGGCGCACGCTTGCTTTCCATTCGCAGGTTTGATCTAACGGGTTCTTAAAGTACATGGTGGTGCTGTCTTTTGTCTTCCACGCTTCGCAAAAGAGCTCTGGGGTTTTGCACAATACGCCCGCGTCGCGGTACTCGTCTGGCCGGTTCAAATAGTAGACGGACGCGAATTCCTTCACCGTTGATTTGTCTTGCGAGAACGCGGGGCGGCCATATTCCTGGCAGCCGGCAAAGCTCGCGGAACACGTCGCGCTCCCGTCGTTTACAAGGTAGGTCGGGACATCCCCGGAGACCGCAACCGCATCTGGTCCAAGAAGAATCCCGAGCTTGATGATAGAGTTGGAAACCGCATCGGCAAGAAGCGGATACCCTGTTACCGGACGGATCGTTCCCATGTTGGACGCGTTGTACGTCGCATCCATATCAAAGAGGCAGCGGTCGTTCCCTGGGGCGATCTGACAGAGCGACGTGCCGAAATAATTACAATCCACCGGAGACGTGACGGCAGTTTTTCCAGACGTTCCGAAATCTGCCAGACACGTGGCGTTGTAGGTAAACCCGTAGGGCGACGCGGTCTCTTGCGTGTCGTAGTACGCTTCACAGCCGACGACTTTCTCGGAACAAACGCGGGTGAACTGGAAGAGGTTCTCTTTCACGTTCTTCTGATCCGTGTACGCCTCACACCCCAGGTAATGCTGGAGGTCGGGGGTTCCCGTCAGTGTTGCGTCGCAGGTGCCAGGAATGGTCCAGGAATCTTTGATGAGGGTAATGTTGTCCTCGGCTTCTTTGAGGACGATATGGTCGACGTAGAAGGTCACGGGAGCCGTGAGCGTCGTGGAACCCACCACAAAGGAGAGAACGCTGGACGCGTCGAACTCGTTTGCGTTACTTGCGTCGAGAAGTTTCGACGTGTCGACCGGCCCCAAATTGAAGACTTGCCAGTCGGTCGAAAGGTCCACGATACCGAATCTTGCGGCGCTGCGATCCGTGAAATAGCCGTTGCCGCCGTCTTGCTTCCATTCAACAGAGAGCCGTACGGGGCGCGGGGTTGCCGCTCCGTCATCGGGCGCATTCGCCTTGGCGAGGAATTGGATGGTGTAGGTTTTCCCTGGAGCGATCTGATCCGCGAGCGTGCCGCAGGTCGTTTCGCCTTTGGCGACGGTGCAGACGGCGGACGTCCCGTAGGTAGCTGCGCGGGGTGCCCCAGGACACCCGGCATCGAGCGTGCAGGCGGCTGCAATTTCCCCGAACAGGGTGGCGATCCCTTCATCGGCCGTTTGGGACGTAAACGCCAGCGAATGGCCGTCGGCGGCGAGTGACTCGTTGCTCAAGAGTTTTGGAAGCGCGGCAGGGCCGAACATGAACGAAGCATAACTCCCCTCTTCGAAGTCTTCATCCAAAATAGTGGTCGCGGTGCGACCAGCACCGCCGGTATAGGCGCGGCAGCCAGCGGCCGCGGCGGGGCAGGAGGCAGAGGCGGGAGCCGAGGCCATGAAGCGGCATTCCTGTGCCGTGGTGTAGTACCCGCTGGCGGCCTGGCAGGATGCGATAGACAAGCCGGTCTTGCGGTACGGGGCGCAGAGCGAGGTGATGGAGACGGTTTGGGAATAGTGGCGGTAGTGGATGTTTCCGCCGACATCGTAAAACTCGCGGCAATCCGGGTTGCGCGGCAAATCCGCATGTTCGTTGCAACGGTCGTCGTTTTGCAAGTCGGCTTGATGCGTCGCGTTATCGTCCGCGCATACGATATGCGTTTCATCCGTCGCGATGAATTGCGTGCAAGGAGCGTCGGCGGCAAACGCATCACCCGCAATCACCCGATCCGGATTCCCGTCGTTATCGAGATCCGGCACGATTTCCGCATAAGCAAGAGCGAACGTTGCATTGGATTTGAGCAAATCCCATGTGCGCAGCTGATAACCGGTAGCGTCCGATCCTTCCCACGTGAAATACGTCTGGCTGTTCGCATCCCCGGCGAGCGTACGCGTCTGGCAGGCGCGCAAATCTTTGAAATACTCTACCCCTTCCCCGCCACGGGCGACGGTATCCATGTTTGTAAACGAATCGCATCCCACGTTTTGAAGAGTACATGCGGTCGTTTTATCCGCGATGAAATAATCAAACGCGTCCGCAGGTACATCGTATTTGGTTGGCTCCTGAATATACGCCGCGTACCCCACGCACTCTGCCGGGCAACGATCTTGGTCGGAGATGATGGCAGGAACAGCAGGATCGCGATCGGCAGGATTATACAAATTACACCCGACATCCAGCGCCGTGCATTGCTGGGCATAGTTTCCACATTCCTTGGGGTCGTTCACGCCATCGCAGCCCAAATAAGCGGGGGCGACTTTGAGGAAGACTTGTTCGGGGTTGCCGGCATAGCCATCTGCCGCAAACGCCGATGAATTGTAGCCAAGTTCAAGTTGGACGCCGTCGACAAAAACGTTCGCTCCACCCAAGCCGACGGTCACCTTTGTTCCTTTGTCTGGGACCGTGAAAGAACAGGTGAAACGGAAATAGGCGCTCGTCGAGAACGTCGAGGTGGGCAACGGAACCATGTCCACATAATCCTGCGAATCATCAACGATATTGCAATCGCCCCGTATCGCCGATCCGACAAGTTCTATGCCAGTTCCTTTGCTATCGGCAACGTACACCCTCCCAAAAACAGAGGGGGTTCCCGATGGTTTCTGTTTGGCATACATCGTAAACGTGTACGGGCTGTTGGCAGAGACAGGGATATCGAACTGGGTAAGGCGTGTGAGAGTGTTAGGCAAATCCAGCACCTTTGGCCCGAACAGTTCATCACCGGCTGGGGCGGCCACGACGAGGGCGGGAGGCCCCCACCACAAGTCTGGCACCGTGTCGGTGTTCGTATCTTCTTCAAAACTTGGGTTGCGCAACACGTTCAGGTGTATCTGGTTTACCCCCGGATCCCCTACTCGATACAATGTCGAGCATCCGCCACTTCCCGCATCGCATTTCTCGACCGCGGACGTAAAGTAGGCGCGGTCTTCATGCGCGAACAAAGATGCGTTCACGTATTTCACCGGGCTCACGGTTGCCCGTTCAATGCTGTTATCCCATGTTTGGGTAATGTAAGCAGACCCTTGCGGCCCCCAATCCGTCGTGTCATCTCCGACTGCGGGCGTCCCGTGGTCATTCGTGAAGAGCGCCCCGCTTGGGAGCCACTCGTAGGTATCGTCCGCTGGATCCGCATTCCCATGCGTGTCCAAAAACTTATTCTCGCGATTCCAGAAACAGCCGCCATTGCTGCTATTGCAGGGGCCAAAATCTACCGTGTCCAAAAGTAAATTTGCCTGCTGCCCGCTCGCCGCATTATTGAAGGACACACAGCTTGCATACTGGCTCGGACACGCGTCGCCGCGGAAGCGCCAGATGTTTTTTTCTTGGGTGCAATAACCGTAGCCGGCAATACAATTGCCATTGGCATCCTCGGCCACGCAGCTGGTCATGTCCGCGCAAGCCGCCATGCGCGCGCCGGCCTCGGAACTTGCCAGCTGTTCCCCGAACGTTTGGGCATCGCATTGGGTCGGCGGTGCCTTCAATACCCAATTGGGATCAATAAGATGGCAATATTTGCCAGGGCAATTGTCAAACTCGTCCATGATGTCCTGGAGGGAATCCGGGTTGGTCACACTATTCGCCGCGGCCGCGATTTCCCAGCCGACCGGAATAAGACGCGCTTTGCGCATCTTCACCAGGTTGCCGTAGCAAAAACCGTATTGGTAGCAGAACGGATCCTGGTTTCGTCCAGCGTCCGACGGAGGGATGAGGGGCCAATCGCCATGCAGGAGCGGACCAGAGGCCGGATCCAGCGCTTCCCGAAGCGTCAGCTTGCGGTTCACCGCGCTCAAAAACGCGGCGTCCATGACGCAATTATCAATGCCGCGCGTAAGCCCTTGGCCGATGGGACAGGTGGCAAAAGTGGTGGAGATGTTGAAGTTTTCCAGGGCCACGGGCTGGGCGGAGATGAGACTGGAGTAGGTGCTGGCAGCGGTGCTGCTGTCCGAAATGCTGGCAAACTCGATATTGAACGGATCGAACGAATCCTTTGAGGTATCCGGCGCAAACAGGCCGGTATACACCTTTTGGATAAGGCCGGAGACAAGCGTGTTGAAAAAGACGGAGTAGAACTTCTTGACCATCATGGGAAAGATGTCGATATTCGCCATAGCCGCCTCGAACGCCTTATCTGGCGTATAGTTCTGTTTCTCCATCAGTGTGTTCATTTGTGTGTGCAGGGCTTGCGACGGCGATTTAATTTTTCCTGTCAGCATATCCTTGACGGGCTTGAACGGCCCGTCCCCCAAGCGCTCCAAAAAATTCGCCGATTTCAAATTCAACGCCTTATCCTGAACCTTGATATTGAAACCGATGGCGAAGGAGAGGGAGTTCTGCCCCGGCCCCATCCCCTGCGCGACTTGGCGCAAAAAATTATCCCCGGAAAAATTCTCTCCGACAGAACTCGCGAACTGATCGTAATTCTTCTTGATCGTCCGCCAGTCGCATTTTGGTTTCCGTTTCGAATATTGGGACTGGACGCCCAGCTGCAGCCCAAGCTTGAGAAGCGGATCCGGCGGCGTGCACAAACCCAAATCGATGTCCGTAAGGTTCTCGATATTCGCGCTCAAGGAACCCATCGCCTCTCCCGCCACGCCCGCCATCAGCTCTTCCCCGTAACTTTTGTAGGATTCATCGTGTATCAATCCCCTTTGTCCTGCGCCACCAGAAACGATGGTCGTGGCAAAATCGAACGCGACCTTATCGCTCACGTAATCCAGCGTATCCATGAGCGTGGTCAACAGAACCGCTTTCATTTGCGGACCAAAAATCAAATCCCCAAACGCTTCAAAATATTCGCCTATCGCCTCGCACGGGTTTCCAAAAAACGTCTCGCACGTTCCCGAGGCGGCCTTGGCGCCTGCCACGACCTGTCCCATCCCATGCGGTTTTGGGGTGTGATCCGCCAGGGCGGGCGAACGGGAAGGCGCCAAGGATACAAAAACCGCGGCGAGGAGCCCAAGGGAAACGAGCACTATTTTTCGAGAAAAAAATCGGGGATTTCTCATAAACTACGGGGTGCCTGTTTCTGTTGGTTGGGGAGAGGTCGTATCCGTCGCGGTTCCACTGGCTGCTTTTGCCTTGGTCTCGGCCAGCGTTTCTTTCATGAGAGCCATGATTTCCGCGTCGCTTTTTGAAGAAAGGACCTGTTCCGATACCCCCGCCTCCCGCAGCACCTGCCGCACTTCCTTGGCATCCATCTGCGAGAGCATGTTGTAAACGCTGTCCGCGTCCATAATCTGTCCAGCCGTGCTCCCTGCCTCTAGCTGCAGAAGCGGCGGCACCGGCGGCACCGGCCGCGTCGCCAGCTCCGCCGCGTTCCCCGCCTCCTGTACGTTCTCGACCGGGCTCGCGGCGCACGTTTCTCCCTTGGGGCAATTGGGGTCATTGTTTGAAAAAACCTCTGTCTTGTCATTGAACCCATCGGAGTCGGAGTCCGCGATGAACGGGCTTGTTTTGTAAATGTAGAGCTCGTCGTAATCCGTAAGGCCGTCGCCGTCCGTGTCGCGAGTCTTGAGCGCCGCCTCTTGGCGTTGCGCTTGCTCATCCTGGCTCACGTAGCGCCCTTGCTTGAGCGCATTGGCTATCTGGATTTCAAACGGGCGTTTCGTGTACGCAGGAAAAGACCGGATCCCAAGATACACTCCCGCGACACCGATGAGCATTAACAACAAGAACCCTGCCTTCTGCGGCCTGGTGAGTTCATGGCGCGTCGTTGACCTCTGTTGCTCCTCATCGTCGTACATAGGAACAGGAGTAGTATAACACAGGATACGAGCTCGGATCACAGGCGCAAGGGGCGCAAGGGGTCCAAGAGGCGCAAAAAACAAGCGCGCAAGCGCGTATATACTTCTGGGCCCCTTGTTCCCTGCCCTCCCCTTGCGCCCCTTGGACCTCCTGCGCCCCTTGCGCCCCACCTTGCGCCCCTGCGCCCCCCCTACTTGATTTCTTGCAGCACTTTCCTCCACTGCGCGACCCCCAACTCCTGCGCACGCACCGTCAATGGAAGTCCAGCGGCAGCGAGCGCGTGATCGACCACCTCCATCGTGGCAACCCCCTTATCTACAAGATTTCGACGAAGCTGCTTCCGCCTAGAGGAAAAACCTGCTTTTGCTAAAGAAACGACCGCCTCCGCATCCGAGGGGAATGGAGTTTGCACATCCAAAACCACTACCGCGGACCCAACCTTCGGCGGTGGGTTGAATGCCCCTGGCGGCACATTCACGAGCTTCCGGCAGTTCGCCGCCACCTGGCAGACAACCGAGAGCAACCCCATCTCCCCCGGCTCGGCCACGATCCGATCCGCGACTTCCCTCTGCACCATCAGAACCATCCTCACTGGCCTTGGCTCCTCATACAAAAACTTCCGCAGCACATGCGCAGCAATGTGATAGGGCAGGTTCGAGACAAGTTTGTATCCCACTGGGAGCTCGAGCGTGTCCTTTTTCGAAATGATGTCCCCTCCTACCAGCTTCAGCCCCTCCCCTGCGCCCCTTGGACCTCCTGCGCCCCTTGCGCCCACCTCCTCTAGGCCTTTCATCAACTCCCGATCCGCCTCCACCGCCACCACCTTCGCCCCCGTTTCCAAAAGCGCCTTCGTGATCACCCCCGTCCCAGGCCCAATTTCAAGAACCGTATCTCCAGAATGCAAATCGGCGGCTTCGACCATCGAAGAGACGACCGAAGGGGAGATGAGGAAATGCTGGCCGTAACTTTTCTTTGGAAGATAGGTCATATTCTTCTATTTCTTATAGGCGGGGTCCCCAGACCCCGCCTTCGGAGGCACGTAGTCAGGATTCAAGTTTTTATAGGCGGGGTCCCCAGACCCCGCTTTCGGAGGCACGTAGTCAGGATTCAGATAAAGGTATGGGTACGTCTCATTCTCCCCCGCGAGTTTATCTTCGATCGGATTCCTCGCAATATACCAGAATTTTTCTTCAAGCTTTATTTCATTTTGAATGAGATAATCATAAAATCCTTCTTGCCATATCGATCCTGCGCCATTTTGTTTAGCAAAGTGCCCTTTCACGCCTCGCAAGAAATCCGAGACTGTCTTCTCTTCTTGTGGCCAGACAATCATGTGGACATGGTTAGGCATAATGACCCAGGCCATCAACTCAACTTGATAGAGACGAGCATAAAACGAAAATTCACCTCTCAATAGATCCGCTTTGGTGCTGTGCAAAAAAATCGGATCACGATTTTTTGTAACGAAGGTCACAAAATGAGGGCACAATATCTCTATTTGGGAATGCCATTTTACGGACACATGCCCGGAGGCGGGGTCTGGGGACCCCGCCTATTTATAAAAATTAGGATGACGGTAAAAATTAGGATGATAGATTATTTTTCTGAAACCACTCCATCGTTCTCTTCAATCCTTCTTCCAACCCAACCTTCGCCTCCCACCCCAATTCCTTCTTCGCCTTCTCGCTCACCAACACCGACCGTCTCACTTCCCCTGGCCCTGCAGCGGCAAAAATCGGCGGCATCGATGATCCATGGATCCGATTCATCTTCATTGCAAGATCCAGCACCGTCGTCTCTATCCCTGTTCCAATGTGATACACGCCTCCCGCCTCTCCGGCGGAGCCGGATCCGGCTCCGCCGGACCGTCTCCCGCCTCCCGCCTCCAACGCCGCCTGCACCGCATCATCCACGAAGAGAAAATCTCTGGTTTGTTTTCCGTCTCCGCGTATCGTCAGTGCCTCCCCCGCCATCAAACGTTTCGCAAAGACAGAGATGACGCCAGCTTCCCCTCCCATTCCCTGGCGAGGGCCGTAGACGTTCGCATAGCGCATCACCGCCGTCTTGATCCCCCACTCCTTGGCCGCGAATCCGAGATACATCTCCGCGCTGCGCTTGCTGATGCCGTAGGGAGACATCGGACAAGGTTCGATGGCTTCGTGATAGGGCGGCGGCACATCGTCGCAAAACATCGCGCCGCCGCTGGAGGCAAAAACAATCTGCTTCGTCCCCGCCTTCTTCGCCGCCTCGATAACCGCAAGCGTCCCCAGGATGTTCACCTTCGCATCATTCGTCGGCTTCCTCGTTGCCTCGCGCACGTCAATCGCGGCCGCGTAGTGGAAAATGATGTCTGGTTTTATCTCTGTTACCAGCCCACGGAATGCCGGACGCAAAATCGTAACTTCCTCGAAACGAGCGGCAGAATTCACGTGCTTGCGCGCGCCCGTGGAGAGGTCATCAACGACCGTCACGGCAACGCCTTGTTCAACAAGACGATCGACAAGATGCGACGCAATGAACCCCGCTCCGCCCGTGACCAATGCTTTTTTGTAGCTCATAGTTTTTCCTTATGCCCCTTCCCCTGCGCCTCTTGCGCCCCTTGGATCCCCTGCGCCCCTTGGACCCCCTGCGCCCCCCGTATTTTTCTTCCCCGCCTCCCAACGCACATACGCCTCGATGAATGGGTCGATTTCCCCCTCAAGAACCGCCTCTGGATCGGTCGTCTCAAACTTCGTGCGATGGTCTTTCACTAATTTGTACGGCTGCAAGACATACGACCGGATCTGGCTCCCCCACTCGGCGCTCTTGAACTCGCCGCGCAGTTCGCTCAAAGTCGCTTTTTCTTTTTCCTTCTGCAATTTCAAAAGTTTCGCGATGAGTATTTTCATCGCCATTTCCTTGTTCTGTTTTTGCGATCGCTCGTTCTGGCAGGCGACGCTGATCCCCGTCGGAAGATGTACGACGCGCACGGCTGAATAGGTCGTATTCACGCTCTGCCCGCCTTTGCCGCCGCTCATGAAGGTGTCGATGCGCAAATCCTTCTCGTCGATGTCTATCCCTTCGACCGTCTCGAGTTCGGGGAGGACTTCGATAAGAGCAAACGAGGTGTGCCGCATCTTCTCGGCATCGAAGGGGCTGATGCGCACGAGACGGTGGACGCCGTGTTCGCTCTTGAGATAGCCAAACGCATACCGACCGGAGACGCGGAACATCACGCTCTTGATTCCCGCTTCCTCTCCACGGCTTTCCGAAAGAAGATCGACCGAGAACCCATGCTTCTCCGCGTACCGAAAAATCATCCGCATGAGCATCTCTGCCCAATCCTGCGCCTCGGTTCCACCTGCCCCCGCATGGACAGCGACGATGGCATTCGCTTCGTCGTGCTGCTCCGAGAAAAGCAAGACGAACTCCATCGAGGTGAACTGTTTTTCCAAAGCCGCCACTTTCTCCTGCGCGTCTGCGAGTACCGTATCGTCCTTCTCTTTCTCCGCGAGTTCGACGAGATCAGCGACCTCGTCTATTTCCGACTTGAGCGTCGTCCAACGGTTCACTTCCCCACGAAGATCCGCCCCCTGTTTGGAAATCCGCTGCGCCCGATCCGAATCGCTCCAAAAATCCGACGCCGCCATCACTTCCTCGAACTGGTCGATCTTTTTCTGTCGCGCCTCAAGGTCAAAGCAACCCCCAGGTGGCCGCAAGGCGATCCTGGAGGGCTGTGATTTGGGGGTGGAGAGAGGGGTGGGACATAGGGGATGGGGCGCAGGAGGCGCAGGGGGTCCAAGGGGCGCAGGGGGGGGAGGCAAGAAGCCACGAAGCTGAAGCGCGTGCACGCTTGCGCATGTATTATTCTCTGCGCCCCTTGGACCCCCTGCGCCCCTTGCGCCTGTTTTAGATATTCTTCAAATACTCCTCCGCGTACTTCCCCACCACGGGGAGCGTGTACCACTCGCCAGTCAGGGCCTTGATGAACCCCACGAGCATGAGAATGCCGACACAAATGGAGCCGACCAACCAGACGATCTGGCCCAAGACCGGGACGAGCATGCCGACCCACAAGGCGACCCACAGGACAAGGAGGACAATCCCTTGGCGCGCATGAAAACGAACGAATGCGTCGTTCTTTTCAATGAGATGGACGACGACGCAGAGGATACCGAGGTATGAGATAGCCGCGAGGATACGTTTGTCCTGCGGGGCTTTCACTTCTTGGGGGAGGGAGGAGTTGGGGGTGTCCATAGAAAAAGGTTGGATCAAAGTAAATTCAGGAACTCATCAACTGGCATGTTTGCCTGATGTAAGATGCTTCGCATGATTCCTTGATGCACATCACCGACATGGGAAGGGACAACCACGCGTCTTTTGTCGGAAATTCTCTTCATGATCACATGGCTGCCGCTCTGCCGAGCAACGAAAAATCCAGCCCGCTCGAGCGCTCGGATGAGCTCACGCGCGTTGACGACCGGCATTTTCGGCGTCATGCGGGGAATGCGTTGATCTGCACATGGCCGACAAACTCGCCGCGATCCTGTGGAATGGGCTCACCGTCGTCCCTAAGGCTCTCGCAATACAACCGAATCGCATCTTCCGCCATCGCTTTCGCTTCATCGAGTGTCCTGCCTTGCGTTACGCATCCTGGAAGCGCTGGCACAATCACATCATAACCGCCTTCGATAGCGGGTTGGAAAAACACCGTAAAATCTAGCACTCGAGTAGTATTCATAGGTCAGCATCAAATTATCACGCCAGAGGCGCAAACTCAAGTGAAACGCCTACGTTTCGCAAGGTCGCGCACATGGCGTGATAACTCAAAAGCGGACGCGTGCTTGAGAAGTCCTAAATAGGACGAAACGTTTGTCGGGTCTACCTGCGCCAGCATCCGATGTTTGGTCCTTGTACGCAACACGCGGTAATGTGGCCGGGTGACATATCCCAAGAAATCGATCCCTTGGTTCAGTTTCCGAATCTCGACCTTGAACGGATGCAAGTCTAGTTTGCGGTACAGGCGCAGCCAGCAGGCAATAATGGGAAGCACATCCTCGAGAACCGACTTGTCTTGGTGAACCACGACGGCATCATCGGTGTATCGGATATAATGCTTTGTCCGCAGTTCCTCTTTCATGAAATGGTCGAATGCATCCAGGTAAACGTTGGCGAAAAGTTGGGATGACAAATTCCCGATCGGCAGGCCGGTCCGATTTTGCATTTCCTGGAGCGACCCCCCCCCCGGCCGGTTCCCTGTTTTGAGAAACTCCCCACGATCTCGTCCAGCAACCCTATCGTGCGCTGGCAGGGAATCTTTTCTGAAAGGATGCGAAGCAAGATCCCGTGGTCCACCGAATCAAAGAACTTCCGGATGTCGAACTTGAGCACCCAGCAGGGACCGGTGAAGTTACGGCTCACTTTTCGCACGAATTCTTCCAAGCGATATACCGCCGCATGGGTTCCCTTCCCTACGCGGCAGGAATAGCTGTCAAAGATGAACGAGCGGTCAAAGAGCGGATAAAGTACGCGATGAACCGCATGGTGCACGAGACGATCCGTGACCGTTGCTTTGTTTATGATCCTGAATTTTGGATCGGAAATCTGGAACCTATGGTACGGGCCGTGTACATAACGGTCGGAAGCCAAATCCTCGTGCAAGGAAAAAATGTTGTCTTCCAAATGCTGCTCAAAAACCTGAACGTCGGACTTTGCGCGTTTCCCCTGGCGGAATTCTTGCCATGCATCAAACAAATTCTCCAAAGAAACAATCTGTTGGTACATATATGCAATATATCGAGGATACTCCCGTCTTCCAAAAAAGTTATGACCTCTATCGGACGCTTTACGAAACGATCAAGAAATACCCAAAGATGGACCGTCATGCGCTTGGTGAAAAAACCAAAAACGAGCTACTGGATCTGATTAGCGCCATTGGCAAGGCTGGCCGTGAAAAAAAGGATTGGAAAGCCAGATGCATCGAAGAGGCAATCAATAGCCTCGAACTCGTAAAAATACTCGTCCGCCTTGGTTTTGACACCAAATGCCTCCATCAGAAACAGTACATCGAAGCACAGGAACGTATGCAGGAAATCGGACGAATGCTTGGGGGATGGAAACGCTCCATCTGAAAAGAACCCTCGAAGGGTTCTTTTATCTGAAGTCCGTCACACTCCGGGGGGACAGGCGGACGCCGAGCCGTAGTTGTCGTTGGCATTAGCAACATCGTTCGTGTCGAACTTGAGCTTGCCATTGTTGAAGTTCCAGTACGGTGCCTTGGAGAAGGAACCGTCGGCATCCGGAGCCTTATTGCTTCCATCCTTCCGTGGTCACCATGATTTTCCGCCGCAGCGGATCATCACTGAATTTCATGTGGGGCCATGGGCCCGCCAGACGGAAGCAAGGAGTGTCAACCATCTTCATGCGACGACCATCGTCGTACCCACTTCCGGCAAGCCGTGCGTGCCGGAACTCTGGCAAAGAAGATCGCGAGATTTCGGGGACAGACGACCTTAGTCGGCTGTGCATGACCCTAATTTCAACATCATTATAAATTCTTAGACTATAACGAACAAGACCACGCCTGACTGATCCAGAATGGAGCAGACAGACGCGGTCGAGACCCTTTGCAAAAAAGGGTTAAAGACAGAAAAGAAGAAGGAACAAAAAGCTAAGGGGACACTCCGGGGGGACAGGCGGACGCCGAGCCGCCGAGCCGTAGTCGCCGCAGGCACCAGCAACACCGACCGTGACGAACTCGAGCTCGCCATGGCTGAAGCCCCAGCACGGTGCCTCGGAGAAGGAACCGCCGGCATCCGGAGCATACTCGTCACCCGGAGCATCGATAAAGAGGTCTACGTAAGCCGTGAGACGCTCGGGGTGGGTGAGGAGCATACCGCCCGAGCCGAAGCCTCCGAGACCGAACTCCCGACCGATACAGACCTCGCGCGCCCGGCGGCTCGAACGCCCGCTCCGAACTGCGCCGGAACGATGATGATATCCATTCCCTTCTGCTCCTCGCAGACCTCCTGGAAAATCTTCATCGATCGCCCGAGCTGGCGCAAACGATCTGGTCCGAGTTGCCCCTCGCGATAGTTGTGAAACTTCCGCGTGGAACCGATGACCGAGAGCAACTTCTCGAACGCCTCACTATACGAGTCGCCGATCTTCTGCCAACGCGGGATGGCGAACCACCCTTCCATGATGCCAGGCAGTTGGCCGCCGATGACCCGCTCGTCCGCACCCCCCAAGTTCGGGAAATACCCACGCAGGATCGCGACTTGCTCGCTGATGGGCTTCATGCGGTATCCCGAAGAGTAACCGATTTGGCAGGGGTTTTCCTCGCTCGCGTACTGATTGGTCCGCGAAAGCCGATGGATCGAGGCGACGATATCCTCGTGGAACTCCCCGCCGTTCTCGAGAAGCATCTGCAGGCCCTCGTTGTCAAGAACCACCTCATTGAGGGCCTTTCTGGCTCCGTCCTCAACGAAGCGGTTGAATTGTGTTTGTTGTCCTGGCGTGAGCGCTTTGGGCGTCATCGCTATTTTTCGCTTTCCGCCGTTTGGGAATCGGAATGATTCTTTGGAAACGGCACCTTTCTAGCCAATGAATTGGCTTTAAAAGCGCGGTTTCCAATATTTTTCCACGCAGACAACGTCTAAATATAGCAGTTTTTACCCAAAATGTCAAACCAAAAGGCGGGGTCAAGTCCAGGTTATACAACCTGGTCCGACCCCGCCTATTTGATACAACCGGATGGCGCCCTCAAAGGGTCGCCGCTACGTTCTATTCCGTACTTCCGTAATTCCGTATACTTCTCCCTTTTCAACCCTTTCCGCCCTTTCAGCCTTTTCCGCCCTTGCCCCCTTAATACATCCCCATCCCTCCTCCCATTCCACCTCCTCCATGTCCGCCGGCAGGTTCATCCTTCTTCGGCTTCTCCGCGACGACGCATTCGGTGGTGATGACCATGATCGCGATCGAGACCGCGTTCTGGAGAGCAAAACGAGTGACTTTGGCTGGGTCGATGACGCCAGCCATAACCATGTCTTCGTAGGCGTCGGTCTGGGCGTTGTATCCTCGATTGCCCGTCTCGCGTTTTACCGCCTCAACGACGACCGAACCGTCTTTTCCAGCGTTGCTCGCGATCATGCGGATCGGTTCCTCGAGCGCGCGGCGCAAGATATCCACGCCGACGCGTTCGTCACCGCTCACGACGACCGCATCGAGAGCCGAGAGAGAGCGCAGCAAGGCGACGCCGCCTCCAGGAACGATTCCTTCTTCCACGGCTGCTTTGGTAGCAGCAACCGCATCCTCGATGCGATGTTTCTTTTCTTTCATTTCAGTCTCGGTTGCGGCACCTACTTTGATAACACCCACGCCGCCAGAAAGCTTGGCCATGCGTTCCTGGAGCTTCTCACGGTCGAACTCCGAGTCGGTCGTGCCGATTTCCTTCTTGATCGCTTCCACCCGGCTCGCGATGGCGGCCTTGTCCCCGTTTCCGCCAACGATCGTGGTCGTCTCTTTGTTGCAGACGACCTTGCGGGCCGATCCCAAATCAACCAGCTCTGCCTTGTCGAGCTTGAGCCCCACCTCTTCCGTGATGACGCGTCCGCCGGTCAGGACGGCAATATCTTCCAGCATCGACTTGCGACGGTCGCCAAAGCCAGGGGCTTTGATAGCGAGCGCATTGAACGTACCGCGCAGCTTGTTGAGGACCAAGGTCGTCATGGCCTCGCCATCTATATCCTCGGCGATGATCACGATCTCCTTCTTCCCCGTCTGCGCGACTTTCTCAAGCAGCGGCAGGATGTCCTGGATCGAGCTGATCTTTTTGTCCGTAATCAAAATGTGGACATCGTTGTATTCCGCCTCCATCCGGTCCGCGTTGGTGATCATGTAGGGCGACACATAACCTTTGTCGAATTGCATGCCCTCCACGACTTCCACGTCGATGCCGAACGATTGCGATTCCTCGACCGTGATAACGCCATTCTCCCCCACCTTCTCCATGGCCTTGGCGATCATGGCGCCGATCTCCGCGTCGTTGGCCGCGATGGATGCGACTTTCTCGATTTCCCCCCCCTTGATCGGCGTTGCGATCTTTTCCCTGATCCTATTCACAAGGGCCTCGGTGCCCTTCTCCATCCCGCGGCGCAGGACTTGGGGATTGGTGCCAGCCGTGACGTTTCGGAGTCCTTCGCGGATCAGGGCCTGCGCAAGAACGGTCGCCGTCGTCGTTCCGTCCCCCGCGACATCGTTCGTCTTGCTCGCGACTTCTTTGACGAGCTCACAGCCGAGATTCTCGAGCTTGTCCTCGAGTTCAATTTCCTTGGCGACGGTCACGCCGTCTTTCGTGACGGTCGGCGAACCGAATCCGCGGTCCAGGACGACGTTGCGCCCCTTGGGACCCAGCGTGACTTTAACCGCATTGGCGAGCGCATCCACCCCGCGCATGAGTTTAGAACGGGCCTCTTCGTTAAATGCAATCAATTTTGACATAGGATAAAAGGAGAGGTTTCAAGGGTCGCAAGGGAAGCAAGGGTTTCAAGGGCGTTCAAAAACGAATGCCCTTGATGCTCTTGCGACCCTTGAAACCCTTGCGACCTTGTGTTTGTTATTCAATAACCGCCATCACATCCTCCATCTTGATCACGAGGTATTCCACCCCGTCGATCTTCACTTCATCGGGGGCGTATTTTTTGAAGACGACTTTCTCTCCCACCTTCACGTCCATCGTGCTGCGGGTTCCGTTCTCAAGCACGCGGCCGGGGCCCGCGGCGATCACTTCTCCACGCTCGGAGCGTTCCTTCTCCACCGTATCGGGAATAATGATGCCCGCAACGGATTTCTCTTCCTTGGGAAGCGGTTTCACGACCAAATGGTCGGCAATCGGACGAAGCTGCATACGGGGTCAACGGTTAAGAATCGATTTTGGCACTCGGTTTTCTCGAGTGCTAGTGGGAGCATTCTTGCAATAATAAAACAACGCTGTCAAGACGGCAGTGTTTCTTGCTTTTTCCCAGTTTTTTGCGTCTTACCGTTCCTGTTTCGCCATCCTCCACCCCATCGCCAGCACAAACCCCGTCAGCATCAGGCCTGGCTCCAAACTCCACAGGTAATGGTCGAACATCCCCAGCACAAACCAAAGCGACATCAGTGAAAGCGCGAACATGCCGCCGGACCAGGCGCGGTGACCCCAGAGGATATAAACGTAGCGGAAGAGCACCCATCCGAAAACCAACATTCCAATCACTCCAACTTCCGTCACCAACAAAACGAACGTGTTATGGATCGGCTGGTAGGCCCACGAGGGAGAATCTGGATGCGCCTGCGCGAGAATCAATGTATAGCCGCCCACACCAACCCCCGTCCACGGCGCCGCGTACCACACGTCGTCCCACGCCGACCATTGGCCGAGCCGCTCTGCGAGGGAGTTCGCTTCCAGAGGAAGAGAGATGTTCACGCGCGACACGATTGGCTTGAAAAAAAGGATGGCGGTGGCCGCCGTGACGCAAAGCAAGAAAACGATGGCGGGGATCGCGGTATGCGGCGGCGTCCTTCGTTCCCAAAGCATCAACAAAACAAAGACTATGACGCCAACCAAAAGGGCCACCCAGGAGCTACGAGAGAAAGTCAGAATCAACCCGCTGCCCACCGCGAGTGAACCCACCGCCAAAAATGGATCCTGCCAGGAACGACGATGAAAGAGGGCGATCAATGACAGAAAACCAACCGCCAAAAATCCGCCGAAAATATTCGGGTGCGGCAAGGGCCCATAGGCACGCAAGAGCCGGAACCCGTCTTCGAGTTGCACCACGGCGTCGCCAGGAACCGCGGCGGCATGTGAGGCGAGCCCAAACAGAGAGGAGGCCGGGCTTTCTCCCATAAGCAACTGCCACCACCCAAGGAGCACCGCCGGGATAAGGCCGCTCACAAAAGATTTGAGTAGGTGTGGCGAACGGATCCTCGCATCAAGCAACAGCACGATGAAACCGGAGGCAAAGAGCAGATGCCCCCAGGAGGCGACCGTCAGCGTGGGGTCTGCAGAGCGGATCAGGCCAAGGCCAGGGAGAAGAAGCAATAACCATGGGTGAAAAAAACGACGGGTTGGTTCTTGGTTCGTAGGGCGTCCCGCGAGCATGCGAAGGCCCAGAGCGAGCATGATCAGTATCTCGACGGCATAGAGGCTCAATTGCCCATATTCCCACCCCTCCCCGCTTGGGAGCGTCCGCCTTTCAAAAATCCATCGGGTCTGCCAGGGCAACAAAAAAACGGCGAGCAGGGTGGCCCATCGGAACAATCGCACTCTTATGGTGTCGCCTCCAATTTCTGGCACAGGACAAAAAATCGCCGGGCGAAATCCGCCCGCGCATCGGTCTCGTGTAATTTTATCATGCTTTCGTTCACGACCACGCGAGTGTCGATGTTCTGGAGGGATCGGACGGCGGAAGGAAACCGTTTCTGCTGGAACCAACGGGCGAGCCCCTCCATCCATCCTGGAAACCACAAAGACCATCCGGCGCGACGATCGAGCACAGGACGGATTGCCTTCCCAAAGGCGTTGGGGAATGAACGTGCGGCCCACTGGTTGGCCTCATGGAAGGATGAAAAAACGGCTTCCCTTTCAAGAACGGGAACAAGCGACCGGATCCAAAACGGCAAATACGGTTCCGAGGGAACAAAACGTAAATTGGCCAAACCAAGGGACGTGTCGGACGTAAAAAAACTGAAACAAAAAGGATGCTCCTTTCCGGTGCCGGGGCGCAGACGAAGCAAGGCGAACGGTGTGACCAAGAGCAGCCGGGTGAGCCATACCGCTCCGCGGCGGACGATGACAAAAATATCTATGTCGCTTTTCTCTCCCGCGGAAAAATATGAGAGCGTGTTGGCGGCGGCCACCCCCTTCACCCAAGGGATATGGCGTGCCAGACAGCAGACCCAGGAAAGACGATGCCATTTCTTCATGGAAGAGAGGAAGCGTGCGTGCCGACGAGTCAGCAGATCAGATGCCCCATTGAGCGTGACAAAACCATGTGTCCATTCCGTTTTCTCGATAACAAATGGAGAGGATCGGAGACACTCGCCTACTTGCAAAAGCGTGACATATGAAGGAGGAGCATGCAGCCACTTCCATACCTCAAACGTCGTGGCCGGGTATTCGAGGACAGAAAACCAGGCCAAAGTCCGCAGGATGCTTTTTTCAAGCGCGGACGGCATAAAATCAAGGCGCAGGAGGCGCAAGGGGCACAGACGGCGCAGGAGGAGGAACGGGAGAGGCATCCTTTTTATGGCGGAAGGCAACCATTTGTTGGAAGATGGAAATGGCATTGGTGGCGACCCAGTAGAGCGCCACGCCTCCCGGGAGCGTAGCACCCAAGACGGCGGTCATAAGCGGCAGCGCGTAGGTCATGGATTTGTTCATGGCGGCCATCATGTCCTCGTCCTTGGCTCCCTCTTTCTTGCGCAAAGCCGGAGGCGGGCGGCGGGCCATGAGCATGCGGGTCTGAAAATACTGCAGAACACCAGCAACCGCCGCCAACCAGATGTTCTTTTGCGTCAGGTCAATGAGGCCGAAAAAATGCGAGTTGATGTCCCCTGGGTTTTGGATGAATGGATAGAGCGTGTTGAGATTTCCCGGATTCAAGCCTGAGAGTAAAACATGATAAAGCGCGATCAAGATGGGCAATTGGACCAGGATCGGCAAACAGGAAGACAAAGGATTCACTTTTTCTTTCGAGTACAGTTCCATCATGGCTTTGGCGAGCGCGTCCTTGTTCGCCCCATGTTCCGATTTAAGCGCATCGAGCTTGGGCTGCAAATCCTGGAGCCTCCGCTGCGATTTGAGCGAGGAATGGGAGAGTGGCCACAAGACAAGCTTAATGAGAATGGTAAGCGCGATGATCGCGAGCCCCATATCATGCCATGGCAGCACGTTATAGATTTCGATCAAAAGATTAAAGAGCGGACGCGTGAGTATCTCGTTGAAAAATGAGCCCATAGGTGAAACTATTCGGTTGGTTCAGGAGCAAATTCCGACGCCGCCGGCTGTCCCTCTTCTTCTGTCCCCTCTCTTGTTTTATCCTCCCCCTGCGCCCCTTGGACCTCCTGCGCCTCCTCCTGTGCCACCCCCTCTGCTTCCACCGGTTTGGACTCGATGATGTTGATCTTCCACCCCGTCAGTTTCGCCGCGAGACGCACGTTCTGCCCGCCTTTGCCGATCGCCAAGGAAAGTTGTTCCTTTGGAACAATGACCGTGGCTGCGCGCGTCGCTTCATCTAGCTCGACCCGCTCAATTTTTGCAGGAGAAAGGGAGTTCGTGATGAACGCCACTTGGTTCTCGTTCCATTCGATAATATCGATCTTTTCTCCAGAGAGCTCATGGATGATGGTTTGGATACGCGTGCCGCGCTGGCCGATGCAGGCGCCAATCGGATCGATCTGTTCATCGTCGGTCCAGACGGCGATTTTGGAACGTGACCCGGCTTCGCGCGCGAGTTCCTTTATTTTGACGACGCCTTCCCCTATTTCCGGAATCTCGACTTCAAACAACTTCCGTACTAACCCTTCCGCGGTACGCGAAAGTAAAATCTCTGGTCCGCGATTGGTAAGCCCCACCTGGCGGACAAACACCTTGAGACGCGCACCGGGAAGATATTTCTCGGAAGGGACTTGGTCTTCTGGCCGCATGACGCCGGCCGTGCGGCCAATATCGACAAGGACGATTCGGCCCTCGCGGCGCTGGACTGTGCCATGGATCAGCTCGCCTTCGTGGTCTTTATACTCGTTGAAAATAATCTCGCGTTCCGCCTCGCGCAATTTCTGCGTGATCACCTGCTTGGCCGTCATGGCAGCCATGCGTCCGAACTCGCCCGGCACCGGCATTTCCATGCGCAAAATGTCGCCAACCTTCGCCTCGCCATCCACCGACCGTGCCTCTTTGAGCATGATGTCGGTCTTCTGGTTGAACGTGGGCAAATCGTCGTCTGCCATCGTCCAAGAGGAAATATCCTCCCCTTTCGCGCGCGCCTGTTCCATCTGTTGCGTAAAGGCAAGCGCCCGCTGTGCCCGCGTGGCCTCTGCTTCCTCCAGGACCTTCGGATCAATATTCGCCACGACGGTTTTTACATCAAAGACGCGGACGCGACCGCTCGACGGATCAAACTTCGCTTCGATGTTCTGCATCTTGTCGCCAAAATCCTTGCGATATGCGGCGGCGAGCGCGGCTTCGATCGCATCAATGACAGACTCGTAGGCAAGGCCCTTTTCGTCGCAAATCTGTCGAATGGCTTGTTCAATGGGAGACGTAGACATAGGGAGAAACATTACAAAACACGAAATAGACAAACGGGCAAAAAAGTACCTTTCGAAAAAATGAACTCGTCCGGTCGACGAGTTCTACCTGCATAAGTTACCAAGCGTCGACGCCGGCGTCAAGAGAAGAAATGTGGGTAATGATCTCCTTGGGAGGTACCCCTTCGACGAGCACGGCCTCCAGGCGGAATGCGCGGTCAGGCATATGGTGTTCGCGCAGGTACGCGTAGCCCGCTTTGAGGAGACGAAGAACTTTCTGCCTTGTGATCGTCTCTTCCGGGTAGCCAAAACGCGTCGATTTCCGACGCGTTTTCACTTCGACAAATACAAGCTCGGTTCCTTCTTCACAAACCAAATCGATTTCTCCCAACTGCGTGCGGTATTGCCGACAGACGACACGGTACCCGCGCGTAGCGAGCCACTCTGCCGCTCGCGCTTCGCCTGCGTCTCCCACTTCCTTGCGGTTCATAGCTTATTCTCCCTTCGCCTGCGGAAGATATTTTTCCCGCTCGCGTCGCTCCAACACCTCGCGCGACACACCGGATGCGCGCGTACGAAAAATGACCACCAACCAAATCAATCCCCAAAGCCCGTAGATCGGATACCAGAAACGGGCACCCAGCAGACGAATCTGCTCGAAACTGAAGAAGAACAGAATAAGACCAACAAACCCAAGCGTGAGACACCAGTTGGCAAAGTGCCTCCAACGAAAGGCGTTCTCACGTTTCGGTGAGTGGTGATTCCAAATAGTCAGACCAATTCCCGCGCTACACAAAGCCGCAAACACCACCAACACCACCCACCCGAGAAAGCCGGCAAGGTTGGGAGGATTCAAGGTGAGCCAGTAGTTCCACGAAAACAAAGCGGAGAAATCCATAGGGTTACGATAGTACAAAACCCGCGTCTGGCCGTCAAAAAACTCTCTCGAATAGAAAGGCCTCATGGTACCGACCCGCCGGCAACACTCCAACCAATTCAAATCCCCTATCCCCCAAACCTTCCAAGCCCTTCCTGGCCCTTTCCAGTCCTTGCATCATCATTGCCCTCCCCCGTGGATTCCACTCCACGACAAGGAGCTTCCCCCTTGCCCCAAGAAGACGGCGCCATTCGGAAAACGCCTGCTGGGGCTGCGACAAGCCGTCCATAATATGTACGACGCTGATGACATCCGCCGTTCCATCGGCGATAGGCACCCCGCCGAGGCGCTCGGCATCGCCACGGACGACCCGGACATTCGATTGATTCCTCCGACAAATTTCCCGATGCAAATGTTCAAGCGGACGCAAATCCACCTCAACCCCGCAGCACCATCCTTCCTCCCCGCAGAGGTGCGCCGCAGGGAACAAAAAATGCCCCGTCCCTCCGCAGCCCAAATCCACATAACGGGAACCAAGCCCCACCCCTGCCATGCGCAGAAGCGGATACGGATCAAGATTGGCGCGTCCTCGGGTCAAGGCAAACATATCAGGGAGTTCGCTTGTTTGAAGGCAAAAAGAAATTGCCGACCGCCTCGATGAAACCGCCGATTAAATTGGTGTAAAACGCGAAGCCGAAAAAGATGAGAACAATGCCGACGAGTCTCAAAAACGGGTAGGTTCCCCCGGATCCCATCTTGTCTTCTGCCCAGCTGATGGGCCCCGTCCACGTAATCATGGCTCCTGTCTTCACAACCAAAAGGACGCCGATGGCGACAAATATCGAACCGGCAATAAGACGGAACGGAAGGGAAACAACGACAGGCATAGGAGAGAGAAATGGATTCCTGCATAGTATATCCTAAAACGCATCCAGACCGACAATCGGCTTGCCTTTGCCTCATGGATGAGTTACTCTCATCCCACAAATGAGTCCGCGGACGTGGCGAAATGGTAGACGCACTAGCTTGAGGGGCTAGCGGGAGCAATCCCATGAGAGTTCGAGTCTCTCCGTCCGCACCACAAGAGACGCTGCGATTTTTTGGCTAAGATGTCGAAGGACTTCTTGGCCGAAATGAGCAGCGTTTTTTGTTGAAGTTCAAGGTTTGAGAACACCGTTTCGGCGATTGAACGTCGAACGTGTCCGTCGCCTTCCTCGAAGCGAGAAGCTGCGGTTTTCCCAAAGGTAATAGCTTCGAGAAGAGGTTTGAGAAGAACGGACTTGTCGTGCATCCGCTCTTGTTTCTGATGGAGCTCGGTGCGTTCGAGCACGAGTTTTTCGCGGTCAGCCTTGAGCTCGTCGGCCGTGATCGCTCCGTCGGCACACAGGTCGCGCAGCCGCGTGATCCTGGGTCTGTACAATATTCTGTGTAAATGGCATTTAGATGGATAGCTAACCAATCCTCTATGTCAGACCAATCTATGTCTTCCATGCCATCCGTCCCAGCTGTTTCCTCTCGTCCTCCCCGCCGCGTGAGTGCGGAAGAATTCGATGCCCGCATGAAAGGAATCAAGTCCGTGGAAGACGCCCATGCCTTCATCCGGGAAATGATGGGTTCCACTCTGCAAACCGTGCTTGAAGCGGAACTCACGGATCATCTGGGATACGACAAGCATGACAATGAAGGAGACGGGTCTGGAAACAGCCGAAATGGGTATTCGGAAAAAACCGTGGAGACGTCTTTGGGAAAGACGGTGCTTGCCGTTCCCCGGGATCGGGAAGGGATGTTCGAGCCCAGGATCATCCCCAAACACGGACGCAAGACTACCAATGAATTGGAGGACAAGATCATTGCCATGTATGCCCAGGGGATGACCACAAGGGATATCCATGCCCACATGCAGGACATTTACGGAGTCGATGTTTCTGCCACCATGGTCAGTACCATCACCGACAAGCTGGAACCCCAGATCCGAGAATGGAGGGAGAGGCCGCTGGAAACGATGTACCCCATCGTATACCTGGATGGCATCCGGTTTAAGGTGAGGGACAATGGCAAAATGATGAACAAATGCGCGTATTCCGTTCTTGCCTTGAATATCGAGGGAAAGAAGGAAGTCTTGGGCCTCTGGGTCGCTCAAAGCGAAGGAGCCAAGTTCTGGATGGAGGTATTGAATGAGCTCAAAAACAGAGGAGTGGAGGATATCCTCATCTGTTGTGTGGATGGTCTCACGGGATTCAACGAAGCCATCGAAGCCGTGTTTCCACAGACAAATATCCAACGCTGCATCGTCCATCTCATACGCTCTTCCCTGAAGTTCATCCCCCACAAGCTCAAGGACAAATTCTGCCATGATCTGAAACAGATCTATACGGCTCCCACGGAGGAAGCGGGACTGCAGGCGCTCATGGATATGAAGGAGGCATGGAAGGACCACCCTGCTGCGCTGCAGGCATGGGAACAATTCTGGCCGGATCTCTCCACCTTTTTCATCTTTTCCCAGCCGGTCAGGCGTATCATCTATACGACAAACGCCGTGGAATCCCTCCATCGTCAATTACGCAAAATCACAAAAACAACCTCGACGTTTCCCCACGATGAGGATCTCATCAAACTGCTGTACCTGGGGGTCTGGAATATTTCAAAACGCTGGACGGCTCCCATCACGAGGTGGAGCGAAATCCTGGCCCAGCTCACCATCCAATTTCCAAACAGAATCAATTTCTCCTAACCCATTTCAAAACCTATCCACAGGCTATTTACACAAAAGATTTGACACACCCGTCACAAACGCTTCAAACCTCGTGACCGGGGCTCAAGACGTAGAGCTGACCCATCGCGGGGTCGAGCAAGCTCGCCAGGTCGGGCGCGAGCTCGACCATGAATACCCAACGGCCTTCGCTTCGGCGCTTCGGCGGTCAAGAGACACGCTCAGACTTGCAATGGAAGCTGGAAGTGTCGTTGTCGGCAAAGTGCGTTGGGATGAGCGGCTCAACGAACGAGGTCTCGGAAAACTTGAGCTTCAGCCCTCCCGCTTCGAACCTGCGTACGCGGCCGGAGATCTCAAGTACGCGCCCGAGGGTGGAGAGTCGTACGAAGCGGTGGCGAGACGCACACTCTCTTTCTTGATCGATCTGACCGATCTGGTGAAAGAGTCTCCGGCGGAGACGATTCTCATATGCGGTCACATGGGACCGCTGCGCATCCTTGTTGGGATTCTCGACGACGCGGAAGATCCAGTCGTGGTTCTGGCCCGTTCGTTCCCAAACGCGGAAATGATGCGGCTTCGACTCCATCAAGTTTCCATACCGCCTTTCCTCGAGGACCTTGCGCGTGTCGGAAGACAAGCTCCCGTTCGCGCAGTCGCGATCGTGGCAGGTTGAATCGGTACCTTTCTCCCGTTTCACCGCACTCTCCCATAATTGGAAGGCATCGACCGAGCGCTTCATCGCCTTGCGTGACATGCTCTCTCGATCTCCTCTCCCGCAAGAGATTGAGACGTTGGCCGCTGCGGGTTCTCTGGGTCGGATGGAAGCTTCCGACGCCTCGGATGGCGACATCATCATTGTCGTGAAGGATGGTACACCGGAGGATCGAGCTCAAGCAGTCTACGACGATGTCTGGAATCGGCTTGAGGGCGTCGAGCGTCCGAACGCAACCGGCGTGTTCTCGAACCATGCCACAGAGGGTCAGCTTCACAGTGACAGCGTTGGCGATCCACAAGAGAGCTCCAAGACTTTGGGCAAAAGACTCCTTTTGCTACTCGAGTCCCAACCGCTCTATAATGACGAAGCGTATTGGAGTCTCATCGAGCGCATCGTTGACCAGTACGCAAAGAACTACGTCGCGTTGGACTCGACGAAAGAGTGGGCATTCCTGATCAACGATTTGATCCGCTATTTTCGTTCGATCTGCGTATCTTACCAGTTCAGTTTCAACGAGCAGAAGGAGAAATGGGCCCTTCGAAACGTGAAGCTTCGACACAGCCGTCTCATCATGTACTCTGGCCTTTTGTTTCTTCTCGGAGAAGCAAGCAAGGAGCGGAAAGACAAAGTCTCGTGGCTCAAGCGCCACCTTCGCTATACACCGCTCGAACGCATTGCGCTCGCCTACGACGCAAATGGCGATCGGAGCTTCCACCGATTGATCGGGCTCTACGATGTCTTCCAAGCGGCCCTCAATAGCGAAGTGCGAACGAAACTCAACGTTGAGTACGCACATCGGTACGACCACCCGGAGTTCGCGCGCCTAAAGGCGAATTCAGATGCCCTCGTCGCGGAGCTTCTGCGATTCGTGTTTGCGCGCCAAGCGAACGAAGACTGGAGCGCCCGATTCTTTGAATATCTCATTTTCTAAAGTTACCGTGTATGCACGACACCTTCGCCCTCTTCGGGCTCGTCGATGAAAAATCTGGTCGACGGATCGACGCCGCGAGACAGCGTCTCTCTCTGAAGACCGGCAACGACCGCGCACTTCGGTTCCCGCCCCACGTCACGATCGTCGGCCGAGTTCGCGCCGAGCGGAGACGCATGAAGGAGGTCGCCGAACCCCTCCTGCTTTCCCTCGCGAGACTGGCCGCTGAGCCGCAAGAACTGGCGCTCGGTAGCCCGAGTTTCGTTCCTCCAGATCTTCTCTGGCTACCGGTCAGTTCCAGTTCCGTGCTCAAGGGTCTTCACGAGACGGCTAAGGACCGATTGGATCAGATAACTGAGGATCTGATGGACCCATCATTTCAGCGCACGGGCTACCAGCCACACATAACCTTGGGATGGGGAGTCACGAGCGACGCCTCGGAGCCACTACTCGACGCCTCCCTCCCTCGAGTCACGATGGTCGCATTAGCCGTCGCTCTATACCCCGAGACGTGGGAAAATTACGGAAAGGTTCGGGTATGGCGCACGGCCGAACTCTGATGCAATCGATTGTTTGCATGTCCGATCCTGCACTTTTCGCGCATCGTCCGCCTACTCCGTCCAGTGGCGCAACGTGTACAGTTCCAGGCTGCTTCGCAATGCGACCACGCTCGATCATCGAGTTCCATGGTGGTTCGCCCTCCCCGTGTGCATGGACAATCGAAAGGCGACATGGCTTGGAGTTGCTCGCAGTGACGAGCCAGTGCGAGAGATCGTAACGCAATGGGCCTCTCGGACGATGGATAGGTAACGACCTCCCTTGCGAAAGGACCGAAGATGGCCAAATCTACGATCGAATGGACGGAGTCAACCTGGAACCCCGTGACGGGGTGTACCAAGATCAGCCCCGGGTGCAAATACTGCTACGCCGAGCGAATGGCGAAGCGACTTCGAGCGATGGGTCAAAGGAATTACCGTAACGGCTTCCAACTCACCCTCCATCCGCACATGCTCGACCGACCGCTACGCTGGAGGAAGCCGCAGACGATTTTCGTGAATTCGATGAGCGACCTGTTTCACGCGGAGGTGCCAGTCGAGTACATCCAGCGTGTCTTCGACATCATGTCGCGGGCACACAGGCACCGCTTCCAGATTCTTACCAAGCGCTCCGCGCGTCTCGCCGAGGTCAGCCCCAGCCTCCCGTGGCCGGAGAACGTGTGGATGGGCGTGAGCGTTGAAAGCGCGGCCTACAAATTCCGGAGCGACGACCTGAGAAAGTCAGAAGCCCAGACGAAATTTCTTTCGCTGGAGCCACTTCTGGGTCCGCTCCCGAATCTCGACCTTCACGAAATCGACTGGGTCATCGTCGGCGGTGAGTCAGGGCCCGGCGCAAGAGGCATCCGAGCGGACTGGGTGACCGATATTCGCGATCAGTGTCTTCGCGCGAATGTTTCATTTTTCTTCAAACAATGGGGCGGTGTGAACAAGAAGACTACCGGTCGGGCACTGGAAGGAAGGACTTGGAACGAATTGCCTCGCACCCGCCTTCTGCCCGTCATCACGTCGTAGGATGCAATCGATTGCATCTGTGTTGGAACGGTCGGAACCGATCCCGAAAGACTGGAACGAGGCAGCGCAAATGAAACCCAATATTGACGATCTTATCAAAGCTCGCGACGAGGATGAAACAGACCCTAAGAGAATTAGAGAGGAGGTCACCAGAAAATTGTACGAAGAACACCATGATCAGTTGGGAAAAAGGATTGCCAGAGTCAAAGCATCAGATCCGGATCTCAATCAAGACGATATTGACGAAATCCGAAGCACCTTCGAAGCATCCCTTCGAAGGAAACATTCCGCGTACATAAAAGCGGAGACGCTTCGGTCTTTAGATTTACATCAAATCACCAAAACCAAGGCCGATTCGATTGGCAGAATCATCTTAGCGCTCGAAGATCTGGAATGGAGTCCTCATGATTTTTGGGAGAGGCTACGGGCATCATGGGACACGGAGCAACTCGATAGAGCCATATTTCATTTTGAGAAAACAGGAGATGTTTCGCCTTTTCGGTATCTCCGTCCACCACGATCTCTCGGTTCAACGAGATAACGAGGTAGCCGCAACTTTTGTGACCGCGCCTCATGTGGTCCATCGCTCACCTACGTGATTTTTGCAAGGCCGAGAACCGGAACGGGATTGGTCTCGCTGTGGAAAGAAGTTCGAACGTCGTCAATACTGGGGCACCAGCCGTCGCTCCATCAAGTTTTTATAATTGATGGACCGACGGCTGTCCTCCGTAGCTCGCACCGAGCGAAGGAGGACCTATGTCTTGATCCTGAGATGGAGCTATGGCTGGCACGGCCAACAAGGAAGACACTTTGAAAGAAGTGTCTTTTTTGTTTCTTGCCTCCATAAGACTTGCCCACCTGTCCCATTCCCGTTAGCATGTCCGTGCCCACGGACGCTTAGCTCAGCCGGTTAGAGCGACTCGTTTACACCGAGTAGGCCGCAGGTTCGAATCCTGCAGCGTCCACCATAAAGAACTTCTTCATTTTTGGAGGAGTTTTTTGTATTTGCGACAAGTGCTTTTTCCGCTAAAGGAAAGACTTTTCCGAGTACGTC
The DNA here is from genome assembly GCA_016188425.1 of Candidatus Uhrbacteria bacterium. GTDB lineage: Bacteria > Patescibacteriota > Patescibacteriia > UBA9934 > GWF2-40-263 > JACPHX01. Next base: position 32,786 of record JACPHX010000003.1, read on the forward strand.
CCCACCATTTGGCTCGTGGTTCAACAGCAACTTTTGAGCTTGAATCAAATAATTGGCTGCTTTCAATTTTTCAATCGCAGGAATGGCTTGAATTAGCAGAGTTTGACCTTTTAGCTCGCGGTTCGAACTTAAAACGTTCAATACTTTTCTTTTGACCAAAGGATTGAGTTCTTTGAATTTAAACGGAAGATAATCGAAGACCTGAATCATTTCCATGGTGAGCTTCCAGAGGACATCTTCCTTCACATCTTCCATCTCGCCAATTTGAAGCCGCAGCGCGTGACGCAGTTCGGTAAGCTCATTCTTGCGAGACAAGCCCTCGTCAGACGTGAAGTAACCGTCCAGAACGGCTTTGTTGAGTTTTTCAAGCTGTTGATCAATTTGACCGAGCTTCAAATCCAAAGCTTTGCGTTTTGCCTGATTATCAACGCGAATCTTGGAAGATAAACGAGCAATGGCCTCTTTGGCATAAACCATGAATTCATCGGCCAGCTCGTACTTTGCCAGATACGCAATGATTTGATCCTCAATGCGATCCTCACGAATCGTTTGGCGACATTTTGGGTTATGGCACTCAAGATATGTATGGGCTTTGTGGATAGAAGAAACCAAAAAACGACCGCACTCACACTTAATCATTTTGGCGTAAGTGAAGTCGTGCAGCACTTTATTTTTTTGAGTTCTTCCATCCAAAATTTCCTGAACCTGATCAAAGAGCTTTTTGCTGATGATGGTGTCTTGATTACCTTCGTAGAAAGTAGGCTCCGTAGCCCCCTTCTTTTTCCACCGCAACATTCCGTGATAAAAAGGATTTCGAAGCATTATATAAAACATGCTCTGGCGAATCGGGTTGCCGCTCGTATTTGTCATGCCACGCTTTCGCATGTATTCGCACAGTGTCACCGCTGAATAGTTGCCAGTGGCAAACAGTTCGAAGCTCTCCTTCACAAAAGGGGCAACCTTCGGGTCGAGCTGTTTCTTTTTGTGATCCTCGTCAACGCCTTTAATACCGCTTCGATAACCGATCGGTGGCGGAGCTGGAAAATATCCCCTAAGTAAACACTCTTCCATTTTTGTACTGACTTCCTCCGACAGGTTTTCCGAATACCAGACAGCCATGTTACAGAAATTGCGGAAAGCCAGACGCCCTGCGGCACGGCTCGTATCAAATTCGCCCTCGATCACGATCATCTTCTTTTTATTCTTCGTGACCATTTGATCAAGTAATGCGAAGTCGGCGACGTTTCGAGAGCTGCGATCCAATTTATGAAAAATAACCCCTTCTATTTCAGGGGTTGAGAGACGTTCAAGCATTGCAGTGAACTGCGTACGCTTTCCTTTGAAGCCAGATTTGGCCTCGCTGTACCATTCCACGATTTCACATTCCTTGCGCTCTGCGTATTCAGTGATAATGCGTTTTTGAGCAGGTAGAGAATTGTCCATCTCGGCCTGCGCTTTTGTGGAAACGCGACAATAGGCTACATACTTCTTCATAGGCATTATTTTGATTTAGAAGGCTTTTTCTTACCCTTCGGAATGCTCTCGCCTTTATTAATGACCGCATATAGCTCCAAGAGCTTCTCTTTTTCGTCTTTTTCAAGTTCAAGAATACGCAAAATCATATCGCGCTCTTCCTTGTCCTTCTGCATGATCTCCTCGATCAGGCGCTTCGTGTCTGGATTCACAACCACATTATTGGCATGGCCGTTCACGATAACGTTTGAGTCACCGCCTCCAGCCAAAATACCACTAGCCTGAATCAGCGAAGAAAGCTCATCGAACTTCTTGGCTTTTTCGGCAAACGCGGTCAATTCAGGGTTATCTTCCCCGAAAAAGTAAGAAAGGGGCTTTTGAAGAGCCTTGGCAACGTCGGGCACGTATTTCTCGGGGTTCTTGATAAACCCGCTTTCGACTTTTTGAATTGTGTTGGAAACCGCGCCGATCTTGCGAGAAAGCTCCATCTGGGACATCCCAGCTTCCTCTCTCGCCCGAATAATGCGGTTAACGATGGCATTTAGAGACATGTGAGTAAAGGTTAATGATTAAAGAATAAAGGCAATGTTCCCGTTCTGTATTGAAGTATAGGAAAGATTAGAATAATAGTCAAGACTAATAACGGAAAGTTATCAACAGTCATACCAATTTTTCTTGACAATCTATTCTAAAAGAGTATGATGAACAGTGAAGGAACAGGAAGATGGCTTAGAATGCATATATTTTTTACCTCCAACTGTTCCGAAATGGAATAACTAACTTGTAAGAAAATGGGCAGACCCTACGCAACAACTTCAGAAACTAGACAAAAAATGTGGGCGCTTTGGCTCAAAGGCTTCACGTTTATTGAGATTGCCCGCCAATTTAAAACTTACCGTCAAAAGACAAGGTCGATTGTCCTTGCCTACGATCCCACGTTTGAACAATTCAAGCAGCACGACGAAAACCGTCGGATCAGGCAAATGGCGGGAAAGCTTTCCCCTAACTTAAATCCATGAGGTATGTCCAATACAACACAAGAAAAATGGACTCCTCAAGAAGAGGAGATTATCGGGTTCTTCATGGATTTAATACCAGTCCTTCAAGAGGTAAAGGCCGACTTAGAGCAGAAAGGCCTCCTTAATAAAGCAGTATGTGTGAGCGGCGGAGAGTCTGCTCCGCAGCCCATTAACTCTTAATCATATGCAAATACAAGTTTTCTCAGACGAATGGTGGTTCCAGCTGACAGTCATGCTCATCCTCATCAGCGGGTTCGCACTAACGCTCTGCATCATGGAACTCGCGGTCTGCATATGGGCGGAGCTGACTGGGCGGCAGACAGACCTGCCAACGCAAGAAAGCGTACACCGATTCTTCATGAGAATCAGGCTCGCGCTGATCCGAAGGCGGAGACGCAAAGCCTACAAGAACCAACCACTTAATAATTTAATCACCAAATCTTATGACCAAAACACTAGCCATATCGGCACAAGACGCGGGCGCAATCTGGCAAGAACAGACAAAACTCGCCGAGGTTAAGAAAATTTACGGCAAAGACCTGACGGACTCGGAATTCGCAATCCTCGTCCAGATAGGCCAAGCCACGCACCTGAACCCCTTCTTGCGGGAAATCTGGGCGGTGAAATACGGAACCAGCCCCGCTCAAATCTTTATCGGGCGCGACGGCTACCGCAAGGCAGCCCAATCGAATCCAGACTACGACTACCACTTGGCGGACGCGGTCTACCAAAACGACGACTTCAAGATCGAAGACGGCGAGGTTCGCCATACCTATTCAGGAAAGGATCGCGGAGCTCTGGTCGGCGCCTACTGCGTGGTGAAAAGAAAAAGCTCCACCAAGACAATGTTCAACTTCGTCGACATCAAGGAATACAGCACGGGCAAAAGCCTCTGGGTCGGCAAGCCAGCAACAATGATTAAGAAGGTGGCCGAAGCTCAAGGATTGCGCATGGCCTTCCAGCAACTCTTTGCGGGAACCTATGACGAAACCGAGGCTTGGGAAGAACCAGCAAAATCACTACCACAACCAAAAGAAGAAAAGCGCATTCAGCCAAAAACTGGAGAGGCGCTTTTTGTGGCATGGAACGAACTCTGGGATTTGTACATGGAAAAGTATCCCGATGAACGCACCGACACTGGCGAACTGAAATTCTCGCCCGAGAAATCCGAAGCTACCCGCAAGCTGACCTTCCTCAAGAACTACAAAAAGGAAAGCTCAACCGAGCTGACCGATAAGGAAGCCAAAGACTTCATCTGCCGCTGCGAAGAAAAAATCGCGGAACTAAAGAAACTTCCCGAACCGACTAAAGCGCAGGAAGTTTCCGTGAAGCAGATGAAGAAATCACCTGCCCTAGCAGGATAACAATAATTAACCAATCCTACTATGAAAAAACTTCATATTCGCCCAGTCGAGGCGAGCAACAACGGCAAAAAGGAACGTTGGTGGGCGGTTCAGGAAAAGGATGAACACGGAAACTTTGTGACACTCATCAACGGAATATTCTCGCATGCCTATCCTCGGCGCGAGATGGCGATGGAAGCCCGCGAAATGTTGCTTAAGAAAGCCGAGAGCAAACATCCTCGCAGCGTCTACACCCACCGCTACTACGAGGAAGAAGACTACAACTACTTGAGCCAAAAAGGATATTCGGACGAAGAGATCGAGGAAATCTGGAACCGCGACATCAAGCACGACATCGTCTCGAATTTGCTCTGGCTCGAAGTGAATGAACCAGAGGTGGCAAAAGACGTACTCGCCGAGTACGAACGCCTCAGAGAAAACAATCCTTACAAATCTAACTCTTAACACTATGATCAGAACCGCTGAAAGCGTCAGCCCAATGCACCCCGACAAAATGTGCGACCGAATCTCGGACGCAATTCTCGACGCCTATCTCAAAGAAGATAAGAATGCGCGTTGCGCCATCGAGGTCATGGGCGGGCACGAGCTCATCCAAGTGATGGGCGAAGTAACATCAAACGCAAAGCCAGACATTCGAGAGATTGTCCGCAGGATCGCTGGCAACCTCGAATGCAATATCCACCTCGTAACCCAATCGCCCGAGATAGCCCAAGGCGTGGACAAAGGCGGAGCTGGCGACCAAGGAATCATGGTCGGCTACGCCTGCAATGAAAACGAGGCGCTCATTCCGCGAGAACTGTATCTTGCGCGAAGCCTTTGCAAGCACCTTTACGAACTTCATCCCGATGACGGCAAAACGCAAATCACCGTGGGTGAAGACGGCAAAGTGGCCGTGATCATAGCCTCATGGCGAAACATCACATCGGCCAAGCTCTACAAGGAAATCATGCTCTGGGTCGAGAAAGAAAAGATCGCCTTCATAAAGAACGCGCAAATCACAATGAACTCCGCTGGCGACTGGGATAAAGGCGGATTCGACGCCGACACTGGACTCACGGGAAGAAAAATCGTCGTGGATGCCTATGGCAGCCGCGTGCCAGTCGGCGGCGGAGCCTTCTCAGGAAAAGACGCCACAAAGGTTGACCGCTCAGGCGCTTACAAGGCCAGACAGGAAGCCGTGAGACTGCTTAAAGAAAGAAACGCGAAAGAAGTAACCGTCTTCGTCGCCTATGCGATCGGACAAGAAAAACCAGTGCAAGCGACCGCGATAATTGACGGCAAAGAAGAGGAACTCGATTTGGAACGGTTCACACCGCAAGCCATCATCGAGGTTCTTGAACTTGATCAGCCCATCTATGAGCAAACCGCCGAATGGGGACATTTCGGCAACGGCTTTAGGTGGGATTATTAATTTTTTACCAATCTTAACGATGAAAAATATGAAAACTTTAATCACTAAATCGCAGCTCGCGAACTTCCCAGTACCGTACCTGTCGATGTCCGCGATCCGCAATTACCTGACTGACAGACAGTCGTTCTTCAGACGCTATGTGCGCCTTGAATTCGACGAGAAAGAAAGCCCCGCCCTACTCGAAGGCAAAACCCTTCATGCGATTATCGAAGGCTATTGGAAAGCCAAGCAGGAAGGCAAAGAATTTAACTGGAGCGAAGCGGTCGATCTGGCTCTGCAGGATTTTAGTCAACGAGATGTCGCAGGCGTGGTCGACTGGGGAAAAACAGGAAGCTTTGAGAAATCCGCAAAGAGCGTGATCCAAGCGGCTGAATTTTATCAGGCAGCTATACCCGACTACAAAGAAATCGTGGCCGTGGAAAAGAAATTCGTTTCCGACTTCGAAGACCTCGACGGCAAAACCATGCCGATAGCCCTGAAAGGCTTCTGCGATTTGATCGTAAAAGACGGAGACGATTACATCATCGTCGACCACAAAACGGTGACCATGGTGAAAGAGCAAAATGAATTGGCGCCAGCCTTTGAAATGCAAGCAGCAGTTTACTGGTTCCTGATCCGCAAAGAGTTCGGAGTGAACCCTAAGAGAATGATCTTCGACCAGATCAAGAAGACAAAATGCCGCGACGGATCACCGCAGGTCGTGCCGTATGTGATCGAATACACTCCCGTGATTCTGCAACGCTTCCTCGAGATTTACGGCCGCGTGGTGCGAGAGCTTGCTGGCCAACCGCTTATCGACGAAGAGACGGGCATCGTGCAATTCCTGCCAAACCCATTCGCCGCCTTCGGCTGGGAAGAGTCATGGCAGGACTTCTGCGAAGAGGTCGATACGCAGAGGCAGTGGACGCTCGGCGAAATCAAAACGATCCAGCAAAACCGCTACTCCGACAAGGGAGTGGAAGCTTTGGATATCTAGCAATTATCACTATGTAAACCTATGGCGAGACCAGAAAAGAACACAGTCGATTATTTTCCTCACTACGTATACAGCGGTAAAACGCTGTTTACGGTTGAGCAGCGTTTTGGAAACGACGGCTATGCTTTTCTGTTCAAAATTCTGGAAGTATTGGGCAAGACCGAAAACCATTTTATTGACTGCAGAAAACCCGAGGATTACGAGTATCTGCTCGCAATAACCAAGGTGAGCCGAGATAAGGCGGAAGAAATCATGGCACTGCTCACGACTCTCGGAACTTTTGATGCGGATTTGTGGAAGCATCGGATCATCTACAGCGATAATTTTATAAAAAATCTGGAAGGAGTTTACGAGAGGCGAAAAAGGAAAACGCTGACGAAACAGGATTTATGCAAACAATTATCCATTAAATGCAAACAGAAACCCGCCTCAAGATCATTACCGTCCGCCGAAACACCACAAAGTAAAGTAAAGGAGAGTAAAGAAAAGAAAAGTGAAGGAGAGAAAAGTATAGGAGATAGTGACGGAATTTCTGACGAAATTCCTCCATCCCAAGAAGCGAGAGGTTATTTTGAAAAAATTTTGGGGATGAATTTACCCGAAGGCGATATGGAAAGACAGTTTGCGGAATATTGGACGGAAAAAAATAAAAACGGAAACAAACAAAGATGGGAATTGGAAAAAACTTTTGAGGTTAAAAAGAGACTGGCTACATGGCGCCGCAAAACCGAAGAATATAATTCAAAATTTTATGGAAAAAATCAGCGAGATAATCACAGAGACGGACAAGTCTCAACCGAAGGACACGCAGACTTGGTCGTGTAGTGACTGCCGCGATCGCGGCTTTACCGAAACCTCCGTGTTCTATCAAGCCTTCGGCATGAGCGACAAACATTTCTGCCCTGAATGCGAGAGAGGCCGCGCCATGTACGAATCGTGGCGAAACGAACCCGAGAGGCAGGCCATACAGCGTGCATGGAAACAGGAAAAAATTGAGCGCGCTCTGCGAATATCCGAGATCGATGGCCTATTTCGGGAAAAGCGGCTGAATAATTTAAAAAACTGCCCGAAACTTCATGATGAAATCGCCAAGTACCTTAAGAACTGGAAAACCATGAAACAACACGGTTACGGCTTCTACTTCTGGGGCAATGTCGGTGCTGGCAAAACACACACGGCGATTGTACTGGCCAATGAACTCATGGAGCGAGAAATGGTTGAAGTACTCTTCCTAAACATTCCCGAGACGATCACGCGCATAAAAAATACCTTTGACAGCGAGATCAAATCCGAAGACTCAAGACTCTTTGACCGCATGAAGGAAATGGAAATGCTCGTACTCGATGATATTGGCGTTGAAAAGTATTCCGATTGGCTGTCTGACCAGATGTATCAAATAATCGACCACCGCTGGAAAAACCGCAAACCGATGGTGCTGACTTCAAACCTTTCCCTTGAAGACCTGAGCAAGAAATACAAACCGCAGGTCGCTTCACGGATCAGGGGCTGCTGTAAAGCAATCCGTTTCAATGAGCAAGATCGCAGGCAACAATCAGCTCCTCTTTTTTAACAAACTACCATGAGACATTTTTACCACAACAACGGCAACAAATTCGGAAACCGCAAAACAACGGTCGACGGCATCGAATTTGCGAGCGCCAAGGAAGCTCGACGCTACATGGAGCTCAAACTTCTGCAAAGGACTGGAGAGATCAAGAACCTGAAAGTGCAACCGCGCTTCGAACTACTTCCATCGTTCAGGCATGAAGGCAAAGCGGAACGGAAGATCGAGTATGTTGCGGACTTCAGCTACACCACAAAGGACGGCGAAAAGATTGTTGAAGACGTCAAATCAATCATTACAAAAAACCATCCTGTCTACCGTCTCAAGAGGAAGCTTCTCCTCTTCAGGCATAAGGATTTTACATTCTTAGAAACTTAAAGTTTATGGAAAACATCCCTATCAAAACGGCTCGCGGCAACTACATTCTCTTCAAATATCTCGTAAAAGAAGGGGCTCCGCTAGTAGAAATCAAAGACCGAAATAAGAAATTTTGGTATTATAAATTCGAGAACGGAGAGTTCAAAGTCGTAACCGTCACATCAAAGTCCCTCTTCGAGGAACTTCCCGAACTGCTTGAAAATGCATAGGCTCGGCCTATACTCAAGCAAATATCGGAACCCAGTCTTAAAGACCATTTGCCCGCAAAAACGGGCTTCGCATGGTCTTTTTTTAATTTTACCCCTATGAAAATCGAACAAGTAAACATCGAACAACTCATCTTCGCGGATTACAACCCGCGCGCCTCGACCGAAAAGGAAGAGCAAGAACTCAAGAAATCCATTGAGCGTTTTGGCTTTGTGGAGCCTGTGATCGTGAACAGCGACGCCAAAAGAAAAAACATTATCATCGGCGGACACTTCCGCGTGCGCATGGCCAAGAAAATGGGCATCAAAGAAGTGCCCGTGCATTACATCAAAATCAGCGACATCAAAAAGGAAAAGGAACTGAATCTCCGCCTCAACAAAAACTTGGGACACTGGGACATGGATCTGCTCGCGAACTTCGACGAAGAAACGCTTCTCGACGTGGGTTTTGATTCGGCCGAGATTGATCAGCTCTTCCTGAACCTCGATCCAGACGACAAGGACGACGAAGTGCCCGAGCTGCCAGAAACGGCCGTCTCAAAGCTGGGTGAAATCTACCTGCTCGGCGAACACCGCCTGATGTGCGGAGACTCAACCAGCAAAGAGGATGTGGCTAAGCTCATGAACAACCAGAAAGCCGACATGGTCTTCACCGATCCTCCCTACAACGTGAACTACAAAGGGTCGGGCGAAAAGACCAAGAACCACATCAAGAATGACAACATGAGCGACGACGCCTTCACTGACTTTCTGACCAAGTCATTTCAGAACTACCGCGAATCAATGAAGGCTGGCTCGGGTATTTATGTCTTTCACAGCTCATCAACGCAACGGCAATTCGAAGGCGCCTTGGAAAAGACGGGATTCGAAGTGAAGAGCCAACTCATCTGGAATAAGCCGTCGAGCGCGCTCGGCTGGGGCGATTACCGATGGAAACATGAACCGTTCTTTTACGCTGGAATCAAGGGCGAAAAGATACAGTTTTACGGCGACCGCTCCCACTCGAGCGTCTGGGACTTTCAGAAATCGGAAAAGGAATTGCTCTCATGGGCTCAACGCATGAAACGTTATGAGCAGCAAGGAAAAACCACAGTATGGAGTATGTCCCGCAGTAATGTGCAGGAATACGTCCATCCAACGCAAAAGCCCGTTGAGCTCGTCTCCTACGCCATCGTAAACAGCAGCAAATCTGGAGATATCGTGCTCGACCTGTTTATGGGCTCGGGCTCGGCTTTGATTGCCTGCGAGAAAACCCACCGCGTGTCTTACGGCATGGAACTCGACCCGAAATACGTCGACGTGATCGTAAAACGCTGGGAAGACTTCACGGGCAAGAAGGCCAAAAAATCCTCCTAACATGTGACGCTTGTTACACGGACGGGGGTGCTTACTAACTCACTTTTATGCAAGGCAAGAAAACTACAGCTCGGGACAAAAAACTCTTCCTTGCGGCGCTACAACGCCGCAAAGGGATTGTTACGCTTGCCTGCAAAGAAGTGAACATAAGCTCAATGACCTTTTACCGATGGCAAAAAGACGATCCTGATTTTTACCAGAAATCAGAGGAAATCCGATACATCGAAATCGGCATTATCGCCGAAGACAGGCTTGCGGAAGCCATCATCGTAAACAAGGACATGAACATGGTGCGCTTCTATCTGCAAACCAGAAATCATAAATACATGATGAAGCAACAACTTCAGTTCGAAGACCCAACCATCGAGCTGGCCAAATTATTATCCAAAGACGAATGATCATAGACCTGCCAAAAACTTACCGAGGGTTGAACCTGTTTGGGGAGAAATACTTCAAACGGCCATTCACGGAATACCAGCGGACGATCGCCGAACAGATTCTCCGTACTATTTTTGTGGGAGGCGGTGAAGAGGTGTTCATCGAGGTATCAAGGCAAGCGGGAAAAACCACGGCCGTCGTGGATGCGATCGCCTACCTCATGACGTTTGCCCACCACTTCTTCCCAACGCCTCTAGCGATCGGCATTTTTGCTCCTCAAAAAGAACAGGCAAAAACGGACTTCGATCGTCTCAAAGAAAACCTGCGCATATTGAAAACCATCTACCGATTAGATTTTGAAGAGTCTAACGGAACCACTCTCAAGCTCGGCAACGGCAATACGATTTACTGTTTCTCGCTCTCGCCAACGTCACACTTGGAAAGCAAATCGCTCCATCTGGCCATTATTGAGGAAGCCCAAAAGATCGACGACGAAAAGGCGAAGAATGAAGTTTTCCCGATGTTGGCTTCAACCAATGGCAGCAAGATATTCATCGGCTCGGGCGGATATCAACTGTGCAATTTCTATCGAGGAATTGAGAACGGCAAGAACGTATTCAAGTACGACTATCAGCAAGTGATCGCAGACAAAGAACGCCTGCACGCCAAAACAAAGAACCGCATGCACCTTAAATACAAAGACTTTATCGAGGGCGAAAAGGAACGCTACCGCGAAGACAGCGACTACTTTCAAACGCAGTACGCGCTTGAATGGAAAATAGGACGCGGAATGCTTATAACCAAGGTCGATCTCGAAAAGCTCAGGCGAGACTACAACGTGAAGCTGCCGTACGAAAACCCCGTGTATGTTGGCTGGGATATTGCCAAAGAGGAAGACGAAAGCGTGATGACTGTAATCGGTTGGGACGAAGACCTGAAAAAATACAAAATCCTGTGCTGGTTGGCGATGAAGGGCGATGACTATACCGAACAGGTCGAGATTGTGGCGAAGGAGCTTACCAAGTTTAAGCATGTCATGAAGATCTGCATTGACGCCACGGGCGTCGGCGATCCAGTGGTCGATAACTTCAAGAAACAAACCCGCTACAACACCGAACCTGTGAAATTCAGCCTGCAGACCAAGGATACGCTCTACAAGAACTTGATCAAGGTACTGCGAGATGAAGAACTCACATACCAAAACGGTCACAAGTACGCTCCTAAATTCGAGAATCAAATGCTGGACATGGTCAAGGAATACAAGGGCGAATTCCTGTCGTGCCATCACCCAGAGAAAGCGGGCGCGCACGACGACTTCCCAGACAGCCTCGCCCTCGCACTTTATAAAGCAAGAAAAATAACCGACGTGAATCTTAATCGTCACGATCTCGGACTTTAATCATTTAACTAACCCATATGAGCGACATCACAACACAATTCCCGACCAATGATGACTTTAACCGCGTTGCCAAACTGAACAATTACTACAACGTGTTCAAAGGGCTTCATAGCAAGGTATTCAAACTCAAAAGCTACTTCGAGGAAGACAGCAAGAAAAAGACGCTGCTCTATCTCGCGTACAACGTCGGCCAGATAGTATCGCTGACCGCCGCCGACTTTCTGTTCGGCGAGCAACTAAAGATTCAGACCAACGAATCCGAAGATCAAAAGCCGATGGAAAAGAAAATCAATACCATCATTCAAAACAACTACCTCGACGAAAAGCTCTATCAAAGCGCCGTCATGCAGGACGTGGCTGGCTTTGCCATAATTACCGTACGGCAAAAGGATAAAGCGGCAATCATCGAGGAAGTGCCATACGACAATTACTACCCCGACTTCACGGGCGTGCGTCTCGGCGAGGAGCCTCGGCAAATCGTGATCGCTTCCTACGTCGACCTCGTGAATCCGAAGAACCAAAAAAAGGAAACCTTCCTCTACAAGCAAATCCACAAACTTGAAAACAGCAAAGGCAAAATCGTGCATGAGCTCTGGACGACCACGCCCGACATGAAGCAATCGCAACTGACTGAACTGGCATTATTCAGCGCCGATCTGCCAGCCGAGGAAGATACGGAGCTGGACTACATACCAATTTTCCAGATTGATAACTTCAAGACGGTAAAGGAACGCTTCGGAATCTCCACTTACGAAAGCGTGATGAATTTGTTTGAGGAAATAAACGACCGCATTACGCAAATCTCCGTGCAGCTTATTAAGCACCTGAATTCAAAGGTGGCTGTTGGCGAGGGCGTGCTCAGCAAAAAGGGCGAAATAGATAGTACTCAGGATATCTTCCTCGTTGAAAAGGGCGACATCATTCCGCAATACATCACCAATTCCAATCCGCTTATCGAGGAAGGATTTAAGCAGATCGAAGGACTCATTCGTCAGATTTGCACAGTCACGCAGACACCTGCATCGTTTTTGGGGTTAGATGATAAAGGCGGAGTGGAAAAGGTTGAAACGGCAAAGCTCCGTATGGCCTCATTCCTCAAGAAGATCAAACGCAAGCAACGTAGTTACGAGGCCAAGCTGGTGGATATTTTGAAGACGGCGTTGTTCTTTGAAGGCGCCAAGAAATTTCCAGACAACGTCGACATCTCTTTCGCATGGGACTTGGGATTGCCGCGTGATTTATTTACCGAAGCGCAAACGCATCAGATCATGGTTGAAAGCGGCATGGAAAGCAAAGAGACGGCCATTCGAGAGCTCAAAGGCTTTGACGGTGAGACATTGCAAAACGAGCTCGATAAGATCGAAAAACAAAATGAAATGTCGACCTACCAGATAGATCAAGCACGCAAGCAGATTCCTGATATCAGCCTTTAACCCGATACCGTATGAGCTACAACACCCATCCTAATCCTTACCAAAAGCACCTCACCTCCGAGGAAGTGCTGCAAAAGCGACTTGAAAACATAGATCGCAATTGGCTGAAGTACGCAAAGGTCGCGTTGATTTGCCATCTTCTGTTGCTAGTCTTTCTATTCACGGTGATCGTGACGGTGCGTTTCGCATTCTTAATTTTTTAACTATGGCCAACGAAAGTAAACTCATCAACATATACCGCCGAGCGACGCGCCAGCTCGAGACGACTGTCAGGCGTGCCGATCCAAGGAAACCAATAATTCTGATTCGGAAAGTGATCATGGGAGACATCAACAAGATTGCTGCAGACCTTGAGCGCGAAACAAAGAACTGGCTCGTTGTTGAAATTCCACAGGAATACAAAAAAGGCAGTCAACAAGCCGTGGACGACGCTGGGAAACTCGGACTTACATTCGACAAGACTGGCTTCGGACAAGTTCACAAAGAAGCCATTCAAGCTCTGACCGAAGACGCTTATCTCGACTTTGCATCTGGCATCGAGGGTGTGCGACGCGCTGGCCGAGGATTTGTGAGCGACATCGTAAAGAAGAAAATCAATGAACGTATCGTCTCAGGGCAACTCGAAGGCAAAGCTTTGGACAACGTGAAGCGCGAAGTAAAGCAACTCGTCGAAGACACTGGATTCACCGCGCTGGTAGACCGAGGCGGAAAGCATTGGGCTATCGATAGTTACGCCGAAATGCTCGTGCGCACGCATGTGATCAAAGCCAACGGTGAAGGGACAAGAAATCGCTTATTGAGCAATCGGGTGGACTTGGTCGAGATCTCCACTCATGCCACAGCGTGCCCGATCTGCCAGCCCTATGAGGGCAGAGTTTATAGCCTGACTGGGAAAAGTGAGGGGTACGATAAAGCGCCTGAATTGCCGATCCATCCGAACTGCAGACACAGCTATATGCCTTATATAGAGGATTAACGGATTTCCACAGGCATAAGCCCCGAAATGGGGCTATTTTGGTCTTGAAAAATAATCTCAAAGTGGTACTATAATGATGACGCTGTCCTGCAAACACTTAATTACATGCAATATTATGGCAGAGAATAAACAACCCGAAAAAACCATAGGGCAAAAAATCAAAGAATTGCGTAAAAAAAAGGATTTAACGCAAGAGGGTTTGGCGCGCAAAGCTGATCTTCCGTATACCACTCTTGTTAAAATTGAAGGCGACGCGATTCAGAATCCTACGCTCGATACTATTACAAAAATAGCAGCGGGATTGGAAGTCTCTTTGGATGATTTAATAAACTCATAATCTATGGCAAAAGATTCAAACAATAAAACGGTCGAAACATTTGAAAAGCAACTTTTTAAAGCTGCAGACAAACTACGCAAAAATATTGATGCTGCAGAATACAAGCACGTTGTGCTCGGCCTTGTTTTTCTTAAATATATTTCGGACTCCTTCGAAGAACTCTACAACAAATTGAAGGAAGGCAAGGGCGAATACGAAGGCGCTGACCCAGAGGATCAAGACGAGTACCGTGCTCAGAATGTTTTCTGGGTGCCACAAAATGCTCGATGGTCTTACCTCCATTCTCGTGCAAAGCTTCCAACGATAGGAACTGATCTCGATGAAGCAATGGAACTTATCGAGAAGGAGAACCCAACCCTAAAGGGCATTTTGGCAAAGGTCTATGCAAAACCGAATCTTGATAAAGCTGCGCTTGGCGGACTGATTGACCTAATCAGCAATACTGCGCTTGGAAGTGAAGCTGCGAAGTCAAAAGATCTTCTCGGCCGAGTCTATGAATATTTCCTCGGTGAATTCGCTAATGCTGAAGGTAAAAAAGGCGGACAATTCTATACACCGAAAGCAATTGTAAGACTGCTGGTTGAAATGATTGAACCATACAAAGGGCGTGTATATGACCCTTGCTGCGGATCAGGCGGGATGTTTGTTATGAGCGAAAAATTCGTACTCGAACATTCTGGGCGTCTCGACGATGTATCTATTTACGGACAAGAAAGCAATCAAACCACATACAGATTGAGCCGTATGAATATGGCTATTCGCGGTATTGATGGTTCACAAATCAAATGGAACAGCGAGGGTTCATTTTTGAAAGATGCACATCCTGATTTGAAAGCAGATTATATTATTGCAAATCCTCCATTCAATCAGTCTGACTGGGGGCAAGAAATACTGCGAAACGATCCTCGTTGGCAATTCGGGCTTCCTCCTGCAAGTAATGCCAATTTTGGCTGGATGCAACACATGATTTACCACCTTGCTCCCCACGGAGTAATGGGTCTTGTTCTCGCAAACGGCTCGTTATCATCCAACTCCTCTGGGGAGGGTGAAATTAGACAACGAATGATCGAGGCGGATTTAGTCGATTGCATAGTAAGTCTTCCTACTCAACTTTTCTATAATACTGGAATTTCGGCATGCTTATGGTTTATATCTAGGAAACGCAGTGGCAATGGTGATCGTAAACGTACAGGAGAAATACTATTTATAGATGCGAGTGAAATGGGTCACATGATTGATAGCACCCATCGCGAATTTACTGACGCTGATGTTGCTAAGGTATCTAGTATTTATCATGAATGGAGAAAGGACGGAGGAAGTTATAGCGATGAAAAGGGATTGTGTAAATCAGGCTCAATTAAGGATATCGAAAAACATCACTTCGTGTTGACTCCAAGTCGATACGTTGGAGTGGCAGATGATCAGAATAGCAAGATACCCTTTGAGTTTCAAATTGAAAATCTGAATAAATTCGGCAAGGAGCAAGCTAGAATTGAATCAATATTAAATCAGGAAATAATTGAAAGTATTAAATATTTCTGCCCAAATTACGATTGGGCGAATACCAATTTTTTGTCTACTGAAATCTTAGAACAAATTACACAGATGCTGTTCAAAGAATGGTTTCTCGAATTCAATTTTTTGGATGATAACGGAAAACCTTATAAAAAAAGTGGTGGGGAGATGATAGAAAATGATTTCGGCCTGATTCCTAAAGGATGGAGTATTGGGAAAGTCGGAGAGATTATTGATATTTTTGATTCACAAAGAATCCCGTTGTCTTCACGAGAAAGAACGAAGCGTAAAGGTGAATACCGCTATTACGGGGCAACGTCAATAATGGATTATGTGGACGACTATTTGTTTGAGGGAATCTATCTCCTTTTAGGAGAAGACGGATCGGTTATCGATGATAAAGGATATCCAATCTTGCAGTATGTTTGGGGGAAATTTTGGGTCAACAATCACGCGCATGTTTTGCAAGGTAAGAATGGTTACAGTACAGAGATGCTTTATTTGCTTTTCAAAAACACGAGAGTGGCTGGCATTGTTAACGGCGCCGTGCAGTTAAAAATTAACCAAGGGAACTTACTAGGTTTGGAGATCGTTATTCCTGAGAGAAAAATCCTAGATACCTTTTGTGAAAAAATTTCTCCAATTTTTAAGAAAATTAGGTTCATGCACGACCAACTAAAAAATCTTGCATCAATCAATAAAAATGAAGAGCCTCAGTACGTTGAAGGACAGAGTAAAACTAATATTTCATAATAATTCTTATGGCAGAAATTTTTCAAAGTATCATAAATTTTTTTAACCACCCTGTCTTCATTATTGTTGGAGGTGTCACTGTTACCTTGGGTTTTCTTGGAATTATCTACAAAATACTTTGCTGGACTTTCGGGATCACTCCTATCGTCATCAGATTAGGCATCGCTTTATGGAAAAGAAAGGTTGCTATTTTTGGATCAGCTGATGCATACGCAAGCCTAGAGGCAACCCTTACTGATTCTGGAATATTTAAAAAATCAATCCACATTACTTCTGATAATGTTGATAAAGCTAAGAGCGAAACGATCTTCCTAGTGGACTGGGAAACATTCGGCGACAAAATAGATCAGGTATTCACCGCTAGAACCAACCACCAAACGGCAATTGTTATTTTTGCAAAACCAGCAAGCATTCCGAACGATAAAATGGCCGACATAGCCAATCGTGCAAATACGGTTGTCGTAAATTTTAGAGGACGTCTTTTGAACGATATTCTGACCTCATTAATTACAACGAGTTATGAAAAGAACTGAGTTTAATACAAAATTCCGCCAGCACACACGAGAAAAACTTTCTCCTACACAAAGAGAGAAAGATTTTGTTAGCGCGCTGTATGCAGAATTACAAAAGGTGCTTGGTGTAAATAATTGTATTCAAATCGGTTCATATCCAAGATTCACTGCTCATACGCCGCTTCACGACCTAGATGTGTTGTATTTTGCTGGGCAGTACGACCCTCGCGGAGTAAATCCAACAAATATTCTCAGTGATTTGAAAAAAGCCATTGATAGAGACTTTGTTAACCCGACCAGTTACAACGTGAGTTCTTCTCTCCAAACGCATTCTGTCACAATGAGTTTTGCCTCTAGTGGTCAGGAAGTATTTGCAATTGATATCGTCCCTGCATACATTTCTGAAACAAAAAATGAATTCGGAGACGATACTTATTGGGTTCCTGAAATAATGACAGTGGGACATTCGAAACGTAAATCAATGTACGAGCAGCACTTGAGGGATCATATGGCGATTGAATGGATCAAGTCTGATCCACGAGGCTATATTAAAGTCGCTCAGGAATTAAACTCTCAAAATGACGATTTCCGAAAAGCCGTGAAATTCGTTAAGGCGTGGAAACATGGTTGCAAAAAAATAGACGATACTTTCAAACTGAAATCTTTTCATGTTGAGCAGATAATTACACAATATTTTCAGCAAGATAGTAGTCTCGATCTGATAGGTGCAATCTTTAAATTCTTTTGTGATCTTGAATCAATTATTTCTCAACCTCAAATTCGCGATCGAGCAAATTCCACGAAATATATTGATGATTATTTGAATGAATTAAATCCCGAACAAAAACGTAAAATACTGGAAGCTCGAGACTTCTTCATGAACAAACTCGAAAGGCACACGGAAGCCTCACCTATGCCGATACTACTCGTGGGCGGTTTTTATGAACGGAAGAGTGATTCTGAACAATTCCTATACGACCTTAGCATCCCCACTTTTATCGAGGATCAATACGATTTTGTCGTGGATGGTAAGGTTGAAAAAAAAGATGGATTTAGGGGTGGTTATTGGTTGAGTGAAAACCAAGACAAGGCTCCGACTGGATTAAAGATTTATTTCCAATTAAGAAAAGATAATACAGGCGCTCCACTCTGTAAGTGGAAGGTCAAAAATCACGATAATTGTGAACAACCACGCGGAGAACTAAATGATCACAGAACGAGGAATCATCCTGAATCTACAGCCTACAAAGGTGAACATTATGTCGAATGCTATGCCATTAAAAATGGGGCATGCGTGGCACGACATAAACGCAGTGTAATAATCCATTAGTCTTATGAAAACTTTACAAATCCCATCGCCAAATTCTGGAGGAATGACCTCTCTCTCAATTGAGAAGAGCTTAGTTGTTGTTGGAGCGAATGGATCTGGAAAAACACGATTTGGTTCTAAAATTGAACAATCAAATAACCCTTCAAAAAGAATTTCTGCACAAAGATATTTACAGCTCAACGAAACAGTTCAGAAACAGGACTTTGAGACGGCTTTCAACCAATTGAATAGTGGCTATAAGAATCAGTCACCCATTCAACCACAGAACGACTATCAGCAAGTACTGGTATCACTTTTTGCTCAGGAATCACGAAGAAACGAAGAGGTTGTGATGACTATTCAGCAAAAAGGAAGCGTCTCAAAGGAGAGCCTTGCAAAATCCATCAAAGAACAGGTGGTTGAAGTTTGGAACTTTGTTTTCCCATACCGAACATTAAAATTAGAAAAAGATAGGATTCGTGCTGTTAGCGAGTCGGGCGAATTCTCTGGAGCCGAAATGAGCGATGGCGAAAAGGTTGGGTTATATTTAATTTCCCAGACGCTTTTAGCAGAAAAAGATTGTTTACTTATCATCGATGAGCCTGAACTTCATTTGCACAAGGCTTTAATGGTGAGGCTTTGGAATAAACTTGAAGAATATAGAAAAGACTGTGCCTTTGTTTATATAACCCACGATCTTGATTTTGCTGTTAGTAAACCATCAAGCAAATTGATCTGGATCAAGAGCTTTCAGAATTCAACATGGAACTGGAATGAGTTAGAAGCCAATGGAATCATTCCAGAAAATCTTTATCTTGAAGTTCTTGGTAGTAGAAAATCAATACTGTTTGTAGAAGGAGAAAAAGGCTCATTGGATGCGCAGATTTACCAAGCATACTATGATAATTTCACAGTTATCCCAAGAGGGTCGTGCGAAAAAGTAATCGAATCGGTTAAGGGGCTGAGAGAGAATGCGGGCTTGCATGACAAGCAAGTTTTTGGATTAATCGATCGAGATTTCCGCTCCGAAGAACAGATTCAATCTCTACAAGCTGATAGCGTATTTAGCATTTCTCTTAACGAAATAGAGAATCTTTTTTTGCTACCAGAGGTAGTTCAGTTAGTCTGTGATCACCTTTCCAAATCAGACAAAAAAGAGGAGATATTCTCTCAGATTAGAGGACATTATGAGACCAATAAGGAGCAGATAAATTTTGCTGCATCGAAATTTTCTATTCAACGCATGTTGAATGAAAGATTTGGTTCAGTAAAAAACCAAGAACAGTACAACAGCTTCAAGGAAACTATTGTAACTGAAATGGACAAGCTATTGTCATCGGGAACGCTTCCAGAAAAAGATGCTGAAATAATTGAAATATTGAAGATATATCCTCACAAGGGGCTTGTAAGGCAGGTGCAAACAGTGATCGAACTCTCAAAAAATGGATTTACAAACCTCGTGCTAAGTTTTCTCTCCTCTGACAAGCGACAGAATCTTATCGAGATTTTGAAATCACATTTTCCAGAAATTAAATAATAAATCTATGACTCACATCTACGAATCAGACGTCGAACTACTGGCTATAGAAACCCTAGAATCACTTGGGTACGGCTATCTTGCACCCGAAGTCCAAGAAGCAGAACGCCAAGGGCTTACTGAGGTAGTTTTGAAGGATCGGCTTATTAGCGCCATCGCCAAGATCAATCCGAAGGCAACAAACGATGCTCGTCAGCAAGCGCTCCGTGCCGTTTTGAATATGCCAAGCCAAAACCTCATTGATAACAATGAGGCGTTCCACCGCATGCTCACCGATGGCGTGGAGGTTGAGTCCTATGCAAACGGTGAAACAAAAGGCGACAAGATTTGGCTTGTTGATTTTGAGCACCCAGAAAACAATGAATTCCTCGTCTGTAGCCAGTTCACTGTAATGCATGACAATAACCATAAACGTCCAGACATCGTCCTGCTTGTGAACGGTTTGCCGCTCGTAGTTATCGAGCTCAAAAACCCTACGGACGAAAACGCTACGGTCAAAAAAGCTTTCACACAGCTACAAAACTACAAGACGGCCGTGCCTCAACTGTTCAACTACAACGGCATTCTCGTGGCGTCTGATGGACTCGATGCAAAAGCAGGTTCACTGACTGCCTCCTTTTCCCGTTTCCTCGCGTGGAAAACCATTGATGGTGTCAAAGAAGATAAAGTTACCATTCCGCAAATGGAGACGTTGATCAATGGAATGCTCCGCCCAACCGTACTACTTGACCTCATCAAACAATTTACGGTTTTTGAAAAAAGCAAAAAGGAAGATGCTGTCACGGGCTTAACCCAGATCGAAACTGTAAAGAAAATCGCTGCATATCACCAATATTACGCCGTTAATAAAGCGGTCGAATCCACTCAGGGAGCAGCCAGCGAAAAAGGAAGCCGAAAAGCTGGTGTGGTTTGGCATACGCAAGGATCTGGAAAATCGTTATCGATGGTTTTTTACGCAGGCAAAATTGTTCTAACGTTGAAGAACCCCACAATCGTTGTTATTACCGACCGTAACGATCTCGACGACCAGCTCTTTGATACTTTTGCGGGTTGCAAACAGCTTCTGCGTCAAGACCCAGTGCAAGCGGAAAACCGTGGACAACTCAAAGAATTACTCAAGACCTCTGGTGGCGGCATCATCTTTACCACCATTCAAAAGTTTTCACCTGAAGATGGGTCTACGGTGTTTGACATGCTCTCCGATCGCAAAAATATTGTAGTCATCGCTGATGAGGCACATCGCAGTCAATATGGATTTGGAGCGAAGACGCACATTAAGGATGGTGAAGCGCACACGAAATACGGGTTTGCTAAATACCTACGTGATGCTCTTCCAAGTGCGTCCTTCATTGGATTTACTGGAACGCCAATCGAAAAAGAAGATGTTTCTACGCCTGCAGTATTTGGCCACTACATCGATGTATACGATATCGAGCAGGCCGTTGAAGACGGTGCAACTGTTCGAATTTACTATGAATCACGATTAGCGCGAGTTCACCTCAAAGAGGAAGAGGCAGCTAAACTCGATGCCGAAGTTGAAGCGCTCACTGAAGGCGAAGAATCTACATCAAAAGATAAGGCCATGGCTAAATGGACTCAGCTTGAGGCCATTGTTGGGCATAAAGATCGCCTGAAAATTATCGCCAAAGATATTGTTGATCACTTCAGCAAACGTCAGGAAGTCTTTGAGGGTAAAGGAATGATCGTGGCCATGAGTCGCCGCATTGCTGTTGAATTGTACGAAGAGATTATCAAACTGAAACCTGAATGGCACAGTGACGACAAGAAAAAGGGTGTGATTAAAGTCGTCATGACTTCCAGTTCTAGCGACCCAGAAAACTGGCAGAAACATCACACCACCAAACAGGAACGCAAAGAACTTGGCGATCGAATCAAGAATCCAAATGATGAGCTTCAATTGGTGATCGTTCGTGACATGTGGCTTACTGGCTTCGATGCGCCGTGTCTCCACACCATGTACATCGATAAAGCCATGGAGGGACACAACCTCATGCAGGCGATTGCCCGCGTGAATCGAGTATTTAAAGATAAACCTGGTGGTCTTATCGTAGACTACATCGGTATTGCCTCCGATCTTAAAACCGCGCTTGCTACCTACACCGAAAACGGTGGTCAGGGTGCACCAACTCTTGATCAAGCAGACGCCGTTGCAACCATGCTCGAAAAGTTCGAGGTCGTTACTCAAATGTTCGATGGCTTTGAATATCGGCCATATTTTACGGCCAATACCAAAGCAAAAATGACAACCATTCTCGAGGCGCAAGAATTCGTGCTCGGTCTTGATGACGGCAAAAATCGTTTCACCAAACAAGTAGGACTTCTCTCAAAAGCTTTTGCCCTTTCGGTGCCAGATGAAAGAGCCATGGAGATCAAGGATGACGTCGCATTCTTTCAGGCCGTAAAAGCACGCCTCACAAAGTTTGAACCGACCGATGGCGAACGGAGCGATGATGATATCGAGACAGCTATTCGCCAAATCGTGGACAAGGCTGTAGTGGCCGAGGGCATGGTTGATATCTTCGATGCTGCAGGTATTAAAAAACCTGACATCTCCATTCTCTCCGATGAGTTCATGGAAGAAATTAAGGGCATGGAACGTAAGAACCTCGCGCTGGAACTCTTGAAAAAGATTCTTGGTGATGAAATCAAAAGCCGAGGAAAGAAAAACTTCATTCAGAGTAAGAAGCTTTCTGAGATGCTCGAGATGGCAATTAAGAAGTACCAAAACAACCTTCTTACTGCAGCGCAAGTTATTGATGAGCTTATTAAGCTGGCAAAAGATATCAAAGAATCTGATGCGAGAGGCAGCGGACTCGGACTCAACAGCGATGAAATTGCTTTCTACGATGCCTTGATGATCAATGGAAGCGCCATGGCCATTCTTGGCGATGACAAGTTGCGTGATCTTGCTCGCATTCTTGTCGAAAAAGTAAGAGCAAATACTACGATCGACTGGACAATAAAGGAAAGCGTTCAGGCACGTCTTCGAGTTATTGTTAAGCGCATTCTTAATCAATACGGATATCCACCAGACAAGCAGAAACTCGCTACAGAAAACATCCTGAAACAAGCAGAGCTTCTTGCTGAAGACTGGGGTAACTAAAATAACTATGTCGGAATACTACACACCACAACGCACTCGAAATCTGTACGATCCAAAAGATACTGAGCCGTTCAAGCTCAGCCGCTCGAAGATCGACCTGTTTTTGAGCTGCCCTCGGTGTTTCTATTTCGACCGCAAACTTGGCGTAGGTCGCCCGCCTGGTTTTCCGTTTTCACTGAACAGTGCAGTGGATGCATTGCTAAAAAAGGAGTTCGACATTCACCGTAGCGCTGGGACTAAACACGCTTTGATCGAAAAATACGGAGTCGACGCACGCCCTATTCCCCACGAAGACTTGGCCAAGTGGCGCCATAACTTCACTGGCATTCAGTACGTCCACGAACCGACAAATCTTCTCATTTACGGTGCGATCGATGACCTTTGGCAGAACTCCAAGGGTGAATACATCGTCGTGGATTATAAAGCCACTGCAAAAGAGGGCGATATAACCGAACTCGATAAGGCTTGGCATGACGGCTACAAGCGCCAGATGGAAGTGTACCAATGGCTGTTGCGGCGAAGAGGGCTCACGGTGTCTGATACAGGCTACTTCGTGTATTGCAACGGCAAGGCCGATCGTGTCGCCTTTGATGGCAAGCTGGAGTTTGATGTGACACTCATTCCCTACACGGGAAATGATAGCTGGGTAGAAAATGCCGTTATCGGTGCCCATAACTGCCTTAATGCCGACATTATTCCCGAAGCTGCGGAAGGCTGTGACTACTGCGCCTACGTGAACGCTATTAACCAACAAAACTATGGACGATGAAGAAATCCTTCAGATGGTAACCGACGGCGAATTGGACTCCTCTCAAATCGAGGACTTCAAAGGACTGAGCGACGAAGTTCAAGAGCTCGTAACCAACGGCGATATCGACATCGATGAGGCTCTGGAACTCGAGTAGACTTTTTCCACAGCCAAACCCCTTGCATTGCCATACCGAATTGGTATAATTGAATAGTAAGAAATAGTCTTAAAGACCAGTTTGTCCCCGCATGTCGCGCGGACACCGAACTGGTCTTTTTTCGTTACCGCCAACACTAAGGCGTAAAAATGTTTATTAATCACCCCAGCTATGACAACTCAAAACCCCGCCAATGAGGACGGCGTAAAAACTCCTCCCGTCAACAATGAAGGTAAAGACGATAAAACACCTTCACCGTCTGGTCAGGACGATAAAAAGACCCCGTCAGGCGAAGACGATAAAAAGCAGGAGCAAATGGTTCCCATGAGCCGTTTCCGCGAAGTCATCGACGAGAAAAACAAGTACAAGGACGAGATCGATAAACGCGATC
The DNA here is from genome assembly GCA_016188425.1 of Candidatus Uhrbacteria bacterium. Lineage (GTDB taxonomy): Bacteria > Patescibacteriota > Patescibacteriia > UBA9934 > GWF2-40-263 > JACPHX01. The sequence continues at coordinate 57,102 of JACPHX010000003.1, forward strand.
AAGCAGAGGAAAAACGAAAGCGCAAAGAACTCGAAGAGCAAGGAAAGTACAAAGAAATTCTTGCCGAAAAGGACAAAGAGCTTGAGTCCGCTGGTAAAACCAAAGAGCAGCTGACCCAATACGAAGAAACGGTACAGGAAGTCTTGGCTCAGGAACTCGAAAAGATTCCCGAAGACAAGAAAACTCTCATTCCCGATGAGCTTTCCACGGTGGCGAAACTGAAATACATCGCCAAGAACCGCGCACTGCTCATGGGAGAGAAAAGCACGACAGGCGCTCCTATTCCGCCTAACAGCAAGAACCTCTCAGAGGTCGAAGCGAAGAAACAACGCTACGACGAACTCATGCAGAAACGCCAAAAGGGCGAATTCCTGTCTGAACCTGAACGCAGAGAGATCATGAAGCTGGGGCAAGAAATCGTGGCTCTGAAAAACCAGACCACTTAACGCCTTATTCTTTAATTTTAATAACATGATTACCGCAGGAAAATATACGACCTACGACAGTCCCTACCTCGACGAACTCGTGAAAGGGATTGCGGTCATGATCGACCCGAAACTGACCACTTCTCTGGATTTATTCCCAGAGTTTGAGCCGATCAACACAACTAAAATCAAGTGGTACGACGCCAAAACCTACGCGCTGGAAGGCGAAGTAGGCGGTGCTGGCTGGAATGATACGGACACTTCCGCTCTTCCTGTAAGCGCCGAGTTTTCGCAGCTTGTAAATGTCGGTGACGTTTTGCGAGTGGAAGACGAATACGTCGTCGTGAAATCCGTGGATCGCACGGGCAACACGATCGATGTATACGGACGCGGCCATGGCGGAACTTCTGCAGCTTCACATGCCGCTGAGGCAGCCGTCTTCATTCTCGGCAACGCGAATGTGGAAGGAACCGTAAACGGCGACAGCTTGCTTGAAGACTCAATCGAACAATTCAACTTCACCCAGATCGTGGAAGAGCCGATCGAGATCACTCTCACCGCCCAAAAGCAGAAATATCTCGATGTCACCGACAAGCTTAACGATGAGCGCACCAAAGCCATGACCCGAGCCTTGAAAAAGCTCAATCAGGCCGTGCTCTTCGGCAAGCCATCGGCTGGCAGCAAAACCACTCCGCGCTCATTCGGCGGATTGAAACACTTCCTTGAGAACACTGCCGAAGGTTTGAATTACAACGTCGGCGGAAGTTTCACTGAAGACCATCTTAAAAACGTGCTTCTCGAAATGGCGAGACGCGGCGGCAGCCCAGACACCATTCTTTGCTCTCCAGACATCAAGAGCGTAATCAACGGATTCAACGCGTCTAATACGCGCTACTCCCGAGAGGAACGCATGGCTGGCGTGCTGGTTGACCAGTACGAAGGCGAAGGCGTGGGCGTCCTGAAGATCGTTGCCGATCCGTTCTTGCGTCATTCATTCGGTGAAATGTACGTCGTGAATACGCGCAAGCTCGGCAAGACATGGTTTGTGGACGACAAGCTTCGCTTTGAAGCGGAACCTGCCAACTCTCGAACCTTGAAAGAAACCCTACAGGGTCAACTTACCGTCAAAGTGAAAGACGTTGTCACCGACTTCGCCCGCATGTACGGCATCAGCTAAAGACAAGGGGGAGATTTTCTCCCCCTTCTTGGCTTTTATTTATTAACGCAACCACCATGAAATTCATCATCAAATCATCAGCCGTTGCGATCTCGGAAAAGAAATTCGCCAAGCGCGGCGAATATGAAACCGAGGACTCAAAAGAAATTGAACGGCTAAAAAATACCGCAAAGAAATTCCCGAAAGACGTTGAAGAAGTGTCTGCCAACGGTTCAAAGAAAAAAGAAGAACCGAAGGAAGACACCGACAGCGAGGACACGACCGTCGTTGATGAACCCAAAGAGGAACATCGACGCAGACGCTAATTATTAACCATTAACCCGCATGGAAGAGATACTTAAATACATTCAGGACTACGGATTCATGACCGTGTTTGCGGGCGCGGGCATGTTTTTCCTGATCAAGTTCGCACTGCTCAAATACCAGCAAATGGAACGCAGCATGTTGGAACAAAGCGTCGCCGAACCAAGGAAACACGCCTTCTTCCAAAAGGTCGATTACATCCTGCGCTACAAACTCCCAGACATTAAGCTGAGCTCGAAAGGCACTTATTGCGAAGGCAGGACGGCCATGTTCCGAGACATGTTGAAGACAAAATTCGAACTCTGGCGCGATATGGTCGCAAAGATTTGCTCCATGGATTACGAGCACATGTCGAGCGGAGACATCAGGCAGACGTTCACCCAAGAAACGCTTGATCTGGTGACCGAGTATGAGAGCGAATGGCAGAAAAACGGCGTACCAAAAATCGTGGTTTCAAAATTCCACGAATGGCACGACAACCATGCCGAAATGTTCTTGGGGACGGTCGACAGCATTACGCTCGGCGCCTGTTTCGGAAGCCAGCGCGAGATCATCAACGCCATACTGGAAATGAACATGCTCATGGTGTTGCTCACCCTGCTGGACGCCGAAAAGACTCTTGGAGACCTGAACGGAGAAATCTCTGGACTGGAATACAAAGGTTTGAAACTTCTCTAATCCTAAAAAGATGCCTTACATTCAATACGAAAACATCACGGGAGACGGAAGCGCAACCGAGTTCACGCTCGGGCAAAACTTTCGCAACGGCACTTGCCGCATTGAATACAATGGCAGGCTCTTTTATGAATATTGGGAAGTTTCGCCGAACAAGATCAAATTTGATTTCGCTCCTTCGGCCGATGACTTGGTGAAAGTTTCGTACTACACCGCCAATGAAGCTGGCCGACTCAACGCCGTCCGTTACCTGACGCCAAAACAGTATTTGGAATTGAGCGATTCTGGAAACGAAACCCCGCCCGAGGATGAAGCGATCGAAAAGAAAATCCGCGAGGCGGAAATGTTCATCGACGCATTCTGCGGATTCTGGGAAAAAGCCGACGAAACCCAGCAACTCCTGTTCCCGCGCATTGTCGATATTGATAATGAGGAAAAGTACCCAGTGATTCCCAAAGAGATCACCAAGACCACCGCGTTATTTATCGACATGATCCTGAACGGAAACAACGGCGGAAATGAAGAGATCGTCGAGGAATCCATCGGCAACTACAGCTACAAGAAATCGACCAGCGCGCAGGCCGAGACAATCGACGACAAACTGCTGCCGATCAAAGTCATGCTCAAGGGCTTCCGCAAGCTCACGGGCAAAATGAACATTAACCTGTAAAACCATGTCATTTTTTGAATTGCTCACACAAACGGCGACAATCCAAGAACAGCATGCTTCCAATGTCGGGGGCGCTGTGCAAAAGACATGGACTGACCGATTAAGCGCTCCAGCCCGTCTTGTCGCCAACGGCGGCAGCATGCGCAAAGGCGCCGAGACCTTGGAAAAGTACACTCGCGGAGACTTCACGCTCTTTCTCGGATATCACCCAGAGGTCACCGAAAAAATGCGCGCCGTCATCGAAGGGATCGTGTACGCAAACAAAATTACGACCACATGGAGCTTCAGCTTAATAAAGTAACCGCATAACCATGGCCATACGAGTAACAGGAATCGCAGACGTTCTGGAATCCCTTACCAAGGGCATTCAGGGCTATAGCGAAAAAACTGCAAAGGCGACCATGCAGGCGGGACTCAAGACGGAATACTTCGTCAAACAGATCACGCCAGTGCGAACTGGAAACCTTAAATCCAACATCAATACGCAAGTGATTTCCAAGGCAAAAGATAAAGTCGAAGCCTTCGTAGGCACGAACGTCTCGTATGCGCCTCATGTGGAATTCGGAAACAAAAACATGGAACCTCGAGCCATGTTCAGAAGAGCCATCGACGAACACGGCAAAGAAATCTGGGAAACCTTTAATAACTCACTTAAGAAACAATCATGAACCTAAAAACCGCCATCTTCGAACAGCTGACCAATGACCCTGCGATCACTGCGATCGTGGGCGAACGCGTTTACCGCACCTTTGCTCCCGAAGCGACCCTGCCATTTATTTCTTTTCAGCGGATTACCGCCGTCAACCAAAACGACATCGACTGCATGACCGAGCGTTATCAGTTTGACCTCGTCGGCTCGGTTGAGAGCGACGACACGCTGGAAGGGTAAAGAACACGTGGCTCGAAATCATTGCGGACGGCTTCAGCGAAGACAATACTTTGCGCCGAATCACAGTCGACTTCAAGTTCGCGTATCTGCGCCAAGAACTTGAGCAATAAATTTCACCCGTCCGCGAGGTGGAAAAACTGAGGCATATAGCCCGCTTACGCTTGGAATGAATTCCAATGCTAAACGCGGGCATTTTTATTAACCATTTAACTCTCATCACTATGTCACAAACGAACATTCAACGAAACGAGGCGCTGCGCTACGGCTCAGTAACTCTTTTCATCGGAGACGACTTCGGATCGCTCATCAATGTGGGCGCCATCCGAAACATGTCCTTCGAACACAAGGCGGAAAACATCGAGGTCGCCTTCGATAACGTTCCTTCCATCAAGAAATTCAAAAACGGTAACAAGGCGTCATTCGTCTTCGACTTGGCTGAAATCGACCTGACCACTTTCGCCTACACCGACGCTGGGCTGGTCGTGCAGACCAATACCGCAGGCGCGCCCGTGAATATCACCAACGAAAACCTCGTCTTGACTGGCGTGCTTGGAAAAGCTTTGCAGAACAAGAACGGCAACGGCGCGGTAGTCACTGGAATCGTGGTAACCGACGAAGGAGGATCAATCACATACGTTCTCAATCAGGATTACACCGTGCAGATCGGAGCCGACGGCTACACCAGAATCGCCCGCATTGAAGGCGGAGACATCGACGAAGGCGACACTCTGCTAGTGGATTACACTTACACGCCGAACGCCAGCAAGAAAGTGACCTTCTACACAGGCGGAACCAAAACTTACAAAGTCGCGCGGATTGTGAACGTGAACAATGACGGCAAAGAATTCCGCATTGATCTCGAAAACGTCACCAACATCAAACCGCTCACCACTCCGTTCCAAGCCGATGACGGCGACGGAATCATGGTCTGCTCCATCGAGCTTTCGGGAACCGTAAAAGAAATCGTCGATGAGCAAAGCGTCTCTTAACATTTAATCCTTAACCTATGAGCCGAATATTCGATGCAGATAGCCACGCGCTCCTCTCCGACCATGACGTCTTCAAGGTCGGCGGCAAGGAGTACAAAGTGCCAGACATCAAAATGAAAACAATGCTTCAGTTCGAAAAACTGGAGCAATCGAATGCGAGTAAATTCCAGACTATGGTGGATCAAATCCACTTGGTCTTGAAGGATTGCAACAAGATCACCAAAGACGAAATCGAAGGCTGGGGCTTCAAGACGTGTCTCGCCTTCATCATGTGGCTCTTTGAGCCGCTCAAGGAGCTGGGTCTAAAAAAAACGGAAGAGCTCTTAAAGAGCGAGAAACCAGCCGAAAAGGAGTAAGGCTCGGCGAGATGTTCGCCCAGATGATCAGGTACTACAACGGCGGATTCGATCATTGGAAACTCCTTCGGCTCACGTACAAGCAATTCCTCATGTACTACTCCTGCCTCATGGACATGCTGGAATCCGAAAACGGCAAGAAAACCGACAGGCCGAAAAAAGACCCGCTCGAGGCAATGAAGGAAGTTAAAAACATTATTCAATCTTAAACACCATGGCATTCGGAACTGCAAACATCGTCGGAGAACTTGGGGTCAAGATCACGGGTTATACCGCAGACCTCGAGTCCTCGCTCAAGAACGCAACCAAGGAGATCAAGACCTTCGGCCTCAGCGCCGAGTCAACGGAAAAGATCGCCAAAATCGCGTTCACAGGCATTGCCGCCGCAGCAACTGCGCTTGCGGCTGGTTTGACGATCTCGGTGAAAAACGCCGTGGAGTTTGAGAAAGGAATGACCAATATCGCGACGATCGTCGACACCAACACTGAAAGTTTGAAAGACATGGGAAATGCGGTCTTGGATATTTCCAAACGCACGCCCGTGCAAATTTCGGAACTGACGGCGACTCTGTACGAAATCCGCGACGCTGGCATCTCAGCCGATGACGCCATGGAAGTGTTGGAAAAATCTGCGCAACTCGGTGTCGTTGCGCTTGGTACCACGGCTGAAGCAGCTGATATCGTCACGAGTGCAGTGAATGCATTTAAGCTTAATGGTGAGGAAACTCAAAAGGTCTACGGATATGTTTTCGAGGCAGCCAAAGCTGGCAAAACAAACCTGTCCGAGCTTGCAAATGGGTTCGGATCAGTGGCCGCCATGGCGGCACAAGCCAATATCGAACTGCCAGAATACTTAAGTGCGGTCGCAGCTCTCACCACAACTGGCCTCCCAGCTTCGCAGGCAAATGCCGAATTGAAGTCGGTTATTGCTGGTGTCACCCGTGAAGGAAAAGAACTAACTAAAGTGCTTGATAATTTGGAAGCGAAATCATTCAAAGAGCTGATGGATAAAAAGGGCGGCATGGTGAATGCCTTTAAGGCGATCACTGAGTCCGTGAAAAACGACGATGCCGCAATAATTTCCATCTTTGGATCGATTAGGGCATACAACGCGGTCGTCCAGCTGTCGGGAGACCTAAACGGCGTGTATAACGAATCCCTTGCGAACATGGAAAACGGCGCGCAAAGCGTCACTGAAGCATTCGAAAAGCAGAAAGCTACCGTATCGGCTCAGTGGCAGACGATGAAAAACAATCTCGAGGCGCTCAGCATTCAAGTCGGCAGCGCATTGCTTCCCGCCTTGAACCAAGCTCTTCAAGCGGTAACCGCATTCATCGATAAAATTCCAGCGATAGTCGATCAACTTAAAGACTGGGTGGAAAACAATGATTGGGTACAGGGTGCGCTCATTGCGCTGGGTTCAATCCTGACTGGTTTGGCAATTTCCGTGATCCCTTCGCTCGTTGTTTCCCTTGGCAGTTTGATTGCAACCGTCGCCGTAGCGGCCGCGCCCTTTGTGGCGATCGGCCTGCTCATTACGGCAATTTACGTCGCAATCAAGAATTGGGATCAGATCACCGCATTCGTGCAGGACGTTTGGAATAAGGTCGTGGATTACACCATGAAGGCATGGGAATGGATGAAGCCTTACGTTGAAGGCGCTCTTCGAGTGGTCTTAGCAATTATCACGGGCGGACTGAGTGAAGCTGTGATTTATTTCGTCCAGAATTGGGACAAGATCAAACAAGCCGCGATCAGTTTCTGGGAATGGATCAAGCCATACGTGGAAGCCTCGCTTCGCGCGGTGCTCGCCGTGATCACTTTCGGTTTAAGCGAGCTGGTTATCTTCACCGTTAAGAACTGGGATCAAATCAAGGCGACTACTATTGCAGCATGGGAAGGCATTAAAGCCTCCGCTGTCGCAATCTGGAATGCCATCGTCGGATTCTTGGAAGGCATTTGGCAGAGCATCAAGAACCTGTTTAACGCAGGGCTAGACGCCGTCAACAAAGCATGGACTACGACATGGAACGGAATCAAAGACTTCGCCGTGAATACTTGGACTTCCATCAAAGACCTCGTCAATCAAGGCATTGAGGCGGTCGCTGGTATTTTCCAAGGCGGAATCAGCATTATCGGAAACGCTTGGCGGTCTATTTGGGACAACGTCGTGAATATCGTGACGGGCGTTTTCAATACGATTCAAAACACCGTCAACAACATCATCTCGTGGGTTCAACGCGCCCTCGATAAGATCAATATTTTCAAAAGTGAGCAAGCTTCCGTGAATAAAGGAAGTTGGGCTTTTGGCGGATACACCTTCGGTGGAGTGAATCAGGTCGCAGGCATCGTGCACGGCGGAGAATGGGTCGCCCCTGCGTGGATGGTCGATAAATACTCTGGACTCATAGGGCAACTGGAGGCGGTTCGAACCAGAGGCTTCAAATCAGGCGGACACGTAAGGAACGGCGTCACGAACAACAATCAAAGAACCGTCACGCAAAACATCACCCAAAACATTCGGGAAGGTGTTGATTTTTCAATTGCCGCAAGAGAGCTCTCGTGGCGCGCTCGATTCAGCTGATAACCAAAAACTATGCTCGGAATTTCCTACACATACAATGGCATTACCATTAACGACCTTGAGAAAGACGCTCTCACGGGTGTGCCTTTTGCGTCTGAACAGGAACGGGCAAACGGCTCCGTTATCAGCATTATTGAAACACCGAGCGGATTCCATTCTCCCGAACTCAGACATTCAGAGGAAGCCAGACAAGGCCAGCACGGCATTCTCGATTACGACACTTTTGTCGGCAAGCGAGCCTTGGTATTCACTGGTCAGCTTATCGCTCCAGATCGGGAAACAATGGTCGCATTGGTCGATAAATTCCAAAAGGCTTTTACCGTGAGTGCCGTGCCCAGCAAAGATGACGGCTACCGCGAATTGCTTTTTACCGAAGAAGACGACATCGCCAAAAAGGTATTCGCGAAAGTCGACAAAATGCCCGACTACGCCGAGGAACTGGGATTTCCGTTCGTGCGCAACTTTATCGTGGCGCTCAAATGCAAAGAACCTCGAAAGCTCTCGCAGTCAATAAAAACCCAGCCAGAAATCAAAGCGGATATTCTGGGCGGGCAAATCATCATCCCGTTTAAACTGCCTTTGAAAATAGGCTGGAATTACGTTTATAAAAAGACCTTGGTAAACGCGGGAAATTTCGCAGCGTCTCCCGTTATCACGATTTACGCGCCATGCGTTAACCCTAAGATACTGAATCGCACCTACGACGTTTTCATGCAGTTTATCTGCACCCTCGAAGGCAATGATTACCTGAGAATCGACGTCCTTGAAGGAACGGCGACCGTGCACCGCGAAGACGGCTCGACCGAAGACGCCCTGCTTGTGCTTACCAACAATAGCGAGTTTTTCTATCTGCTCTCTGGCGAAAACGAGGTCGTGTTTTTGGAAGAAAGCGGAGTGCCGCCCGTAAACAATTATTCATACGCGCAGATCGAGTGGTCTGACACGTGGCTTTAACTTTGTCCGTATGTACACAATCGACATCCTCAACAAGAACAATACGGCCTTCAGCAAAATCCTCAATCCGCAGGGGTTGAATTTCAAGCTGACACTTACGGGCAAAGACACGGCCAAGTTCAACTTGCCGCTCACTCATCCGCGCGCGGACGCGGAAAATCTGAAGAAGCATAACCGTATTGTCATCAACCGAGTGAATCCGAAAGACCGCACCGATGTACGGAGAATCTGGGTTGGCTACATTGAAGCCGTGCGGATCGTGGACGACAACAACCTCGAAGTCGGCTGCAAGGGAGTATACCAACTGTTCGATAAGCGCGTCGTGACCCGAAGTTTTACCAACTGGCAAGGCGGATTAGCGGTTTTTGAAATTCTGAACGTCAAACTGAATCCAACTGATGACACTGGGATAACTCAGGGTGACACTGACGTTACCGACATTTTCTCGCATGACTTTTTTCAGATGCAGGCCAGCAAAGCCTTTGAAAAAATCGAGGAAGCCACGCTCTGCGAAATACTCACCGACACCGACTTCAAGCTGAACTGCAAGAAGCAGATCGGCGAGGATAAAAGCTCAAGCGTGATTTTCCGTTTTATCAGAAATCTGCAAAACGCCAACTCGATAGACGGCTTCACCTTGCTGCAGGAAGGCAAGGAACTTTTCAACAAAATTGTCTGCTACGGAAAGAACAATCTCATCACGGCCGTTCGGCAGGACAACGCATCGATTGCCGAATTCGGACTGCTGGAAAAAGTTCGCTACTTCACCGAGATCGAAGACCAAAACACATTGAATAAAAACGCCGAGGCGCTTTTGGCATTTCATAAACCGATCAAAGAGATTCCGAGCATCAGCCCGAACAAAACCAAGATCGACCTTTTCGAGTACGGCATCGGCGACCGCGTGCGCGTGATCATCAAGCACGGGATTCTGGATTTCGACCAGATTCACCGCATTTTATCGATCACCGTTACCGTCGGCCGCAATAACGAAGAGTCCATCAATATCGAGATCGCTCAGGAAGGCACGAAGAGCGTGAAGAGCGATGAAGAACAGCTGGCGGAGCTCGCTCAACGGGTGGAAGAGCTCGAATCCTAATTTTTAATAACAAACACTATGGCAACAAGAGTCTCATACTTAAATGCACTAAACACCTACTGGCAGGATATCGACATTAAAAACGTCGAGCGGGATTTTTTTACCGACGGCGTGGCTGATTTTTCCAAGTCCGCGCTGTCTCCCGAAGATGTCGGCGATGACCTGCAGGTTCTGGCGCAAGCCGTACCCGATAAGACCGTAAAGATCAAAGCGGGCGTTTCATACTTCACTGTGCTCCGCAGTACGGACGTGGACGGAGACGGCACAAACGATGAATTCGTCCTGCGGTTTCATAATCTGGAAGACATTGTCCTTACCATTCCCGACAACACATCAGGGTCGCCAAAGACATACGAAATTTGTTGCTCAATCCCAGACGCGAACATGGATGCGGAAGACATCAACTCGACCGCCTCGAATATCGGTTCTCTTATCGTGCAACTGCAAGGCTCTGATTTGCAAAACAAATATCTCTTGGCCACGGTGACGGTAGAGAGCGGGTTCACGCAAGTGACGAACGCCAAAATCACCGACCAGAGGAAGAGGGTTCAACTCAAAGCAATTCCCGAAGGACTGACGGCTAATATTGATGAGATAAACCTCGCATTGGACGGCATTCTTGCAAGCGCTGAAGACTTGAACATACTTGAAAATACCACGGTGACCAAAGAGGAATTCAATAATGCTCTGACGGGCATAGAATCAAGCGCTGACGAACTCAACCTCCTGCACGACGTCGCTGGTCTTGAGAAAACTGACCTCGAAAAACTCGCTGACGTTGACGCTTCCGCCGATGAAATCGACCAAGCGTTAGAAGGAGTCTCTCCCGACGTGACTGCCGCAAACCTGAACATTCTCATGGGTGGCGGATTTACGAATTTGCATAAACACGCAGCCGATCCGCTATTGAGCGGGATCACTGAAAGCCCGAACTATTTCTATCTTCCGTCTGGAGACGTGGAGGCCGTCTCGGAAAAAGGAATCATGACCCGATTCGGTTATGAGGAAGACACAGTGCAAGAAGACTCACAAAACATCGAGGTGGTAAATGACAATTTTCAAGGTTATGAGAGCAATTACAAAGTCATCACCAACTTTGATAACGAAGCTGGTGAAACCTACACGGGCGGATCGTTCGACACTTCAGAATATAAACAAGGAACTCAAGCCAGAAAATTAAGCCTCACGACCGACAGCACGGCGACGCTCCTCATTGATATTCCGAGCAAAAACATCTCAGCCTTTTCTGGTTCCGACAAAATTGAATTCTGGGTCTACATCAGCGCGCTGGCCAACATCGACATGGCCACACTTCAGCTCGGGTCAACCACGCCATCAACAAATTATTTCCAAAACAACTTCCTTTCCCAGCTCACGCAAAACGGCTGGAACCACGTATCGATTCCAATGAGCAGTTTCACTCAGGGCGGATCGCCGAACTGGAATAACATCATTCGTGTAAGGCTTGAGTTTTCAACCAGTACTGGCGGGGCTTCCGATTTTATTGCTGACAGCATGAGAGTAGTGAAGGCCGCGAATACAACAAACGCCTTCTGGTCGAATGACGCTGGCTTCTGGGAAATCCACGACCTCAGCGGACTGAAGCGATACGTCAAAACCGATGAGGTGACGGGAGACAAAAACAGCGTTCTCTCCCTTGGAAACCAGAGCCGTAATTATCAGAATGGAATATTCACCGCGCGCATCAGACGCTTGCAAGGCTCCTCGAACTCAGGAATCAAATGGCGCTACACGTCACCGACCAGTTGCTATTGCGCCTACTTCACGGGTACGGAACTCAAATTCGCAAAGAATGCGGGTACTGTGATCCTAAGCGTCGCTTATGTGATAAGCGCCAACACGGATTACTGGTTGCGCGTTGCCTTCAACGGGGCTTCGGTCATTATTTCCACCTCGCTTGACGGCATCACATTCACAACTCAAATCTCAACAACCGATTCAAGCATTACGACTGCAGGACAAGTCGCATTGTTCGATAACGGAAACATCACGGCTTTCGACAAGGTCATTCTTCAACAAACCTCAATCACTTATGAGCGCGATGTCGCCGATCGTCTCTTTAAGATCGAGGAAAATACGGGAGAGGGTGAAAAGTTTGACGGCTTCGGTTCATTCTTCAAACGAATTGCCACCTTTGAGACCGAGGAAAACACCATGACTGGCGGTGCAGCGGATACGACGAACTACAAGACGGGAAGCCAAGGATGGAAAGTAAGTGCGGCCTCTTCTTACGCATACGACAACACGCTGAACCTCGATCTGACAAAATTCGAAGACGGGATCAGCTCAGCCAACACCGATGTGATTGCTTTCTGGGCTTACATCGCAACGGAAATACCGACATCGATTCGTCTGGAACTCTCAGTGACTCAGGATGTGAAAGAAGCGGAAGCAACGATTAACACGGCCAGCTTGGCGCTCGGCTGGAATTATATTGAAGTGGCAAAGTCTGCATTCACAACGATTGGCGGATTCGATTGGTCATCAGTCAAACAAGTCCGCTTCTGGTATGTCCACGGCAATAGCAATCCAAAGGTGACATTCGACTCAATTCAGCTCGTGAAAAGCAACGGAATAGTTACGAGCAAATACGATACGACAAACGGCAAATGGTTGATCGAAAAGGACATCGAAAACAGCAATCAATATTTGGTGCAATCGGATGAAGCAGCTGGTGAAAAATTCCTCGCTCTGAAAACCGATGGCGAAAAGAATATCTTCCAAAACTTTACGTATCGGGGAGCCTTCAACGCTCGACGCGGCAATGCCTGTGCATTGATCTTCAAGTATCAAAATTTCACCAACTTCCTGAGACTGCAAACCAAAGACGGCAGGATTTCATTCGTGAAAAGAGTGGCTGGAACCGACACTGTCTTAGGCGAAGAAATGGCATTCACGCCGACTACGGCCGACTTCTTCTATCTAAAAGTCGAGTGCGACAGCAATAGCTTCAAGTATTACTACTCCGAAGACGATGCTGTCTGGATTTTAATTGATGAAGTGACAGCATCCGATTTTACGGAAGGACAAATCGGAGTGCTATCCGAAGGCATGTTGCTGAGAGTCGATCAGCTCTTCGTTTACGAGCACAACCAAGGCGGTGACACCTTCTACGAACTTTTTTACGACGATGACGGCAATGTTTCTTCGATCGTAAAGAAGCCAATAATCGCATCTTAATTATTTAACTAAAATATTATGGCAAATATCACTATCGGTGGCGGATCTGGTTCAGTCTTCAAGGACGCGATCCCGTCCGCGCTGCAATTCACGAGCTGGGATATCTATCAGTGGTTTCAGCAAGGCGGTCAGGGGTTTAACCTCAACTACCAAAACTTCAACTACAACCCTGTTTATTTCAACCACGTCTTTGATGTGGCAAACAAGAAATTCTTCGCGTTGCCTCAGGGAATGGGAAATAAATACGACTACAAGTACGACAAGCAAAGTCCGATCGGAGTTTACAAATATGATCATCAAACAGACACGAGTACGTGGATTGAGTTCAATAAAACGGATGTTTATAACAACCGAAGCCGATTCAACAACTCGAATAATTACACCTACAACAACATCGTTTACGATGAGACCACAAACAGACTTTTCTTTTTGTGCTATAGCGACAAAACCCTTTGGGAAATCGACCAAACTACTGGCGCGATTACGCAAAAAACTACCTGTACGGCAGCTGGTACGATAGCATCAGTCGTTGCTTGCAACGGGATTCTTTATGTTCTTGATACAAGCAGAAACTTCGTCAAATACACCATCGCGAGCAATGCTTGGGCATCGCTAACAACATTGACTGGATCGCACAGTCTTAGTCAAGGATATGCCCGTTTGCTTACTGACGGTACCGCTTGGGTTATCTTCGTGCCTTATCAAAACATGCAGAGCGCTGGGCTGGAGTTAATGAAATACAGCATCTCTGGAAATACTTGGACGGCAGCCATAGGAACAAGCGCGCCAAGCAGCACGAATTATTACATTTCCGAAGTGTTCAACGGGTTTGTGTATGTTCAGTACCTAAATTCCAGCGACAACTACAGCACGATCTGGAAATACAACATCACTGGGAACACGTGGACTGCAAGCGCGCTGAACCTCAGAACAAAAGGATTAACGAATGGCGGAGCTTACGGAATGTTTCGAGCCAACAGCAAACTTTATTGGATCGGCTCCTACCAAGTAAATGACTACACCGACACCCGTGCCATGCAAAAATACGGTATATGGGAAATGGATACGGCGGAAAACTTCACGCTTAATGCGAACAAGTTCATGCCAGTTCAGATTGGCCAGTGGTGCTACAACCAGCAAACTGGATACGAACAAGACATGATGGCGGTCAGTAAATCCAACGGGAGATACCAGATTTATTGCGGATTCCATTCTTATGCCCGAGGTTACCGCTATTTTCCATACATTGATCCAACGCTGAAAACCGTCGAATGGGTGAAAGTCCCAATGGAATCAGGAAAGGAAAAAGAATGGAGCGGTTGGGGCGCCGTTGTGAAAAACGGAAAGCTCTACATGATTGATCCCGTATCGCTAGATATGTTTGTTTGCACGATCGGAACTTGGACTTGGACGAAGAAAGACAACATTTACACGCGCATCGGAAACAAAATGCCATACAGCGTCCATGGGGACGAATGGTATTACGGGTGCGGTCTTGCCAATCAAAGCGGTTGTACTCCTCATCAGCTTGTCGGTGGGTTATTTACCGTAAAAGAAGATGCCACCAACATCTACCTGATGGCGCCACGATACGGATCAAATGACTACGTTTTCGTCTACAAATATGATGTTGCAGCAAATCAATGGAGCGTCTTGAACACATCAGGCTCAATGCCGAACGCTTATCTTGGAAACAACACGTCGCAAAGCAGTTATGCGATGTGGAAGAGCCACTTGATCTCATCAAACGAAGCCAGCACATGGCTGCTTCTGACATCTCATTGCTATAACAGCACGACTCAATACTTCGTTCAGAGATATTACGCGTTCAATCCGACCGATGGTTCATTCGAGGCCGTGGTTGGATATAACCACACAAGCCAATGGTACGGAGTTTACGGATTCACGCTTGAAGGAAAGCCAATCTGGCACACAAGCACTGGCGACAGCAAGCTCTACTACAATGACATGAGCACTATGGCTTATGACGTTACAAATAAGCTGCTCGAGCAATTCCTGAATGACCAAAACAAATATATCTGGATGCAAAGCACGTTCTGCCAAAACGCTGTGGCTATCTTCAATTTGGATTCTAGCAACTTCGAAAAGTGCTTCATGCTTCGAATGGACATCAGTAGCACGCTAGGAGCGGTAAACCAGATTTGGGGATTCTATCAGCAAATTGATGCAGTGAAGGGCGGGTATCTTCTCGGTTGGGCAAGAAGCGCTTCGTTGAGCTCGCCTTACCGTTACGGCCGAATCATGATCGATAACGACAATGTTCGATCAGTGATCGTAAATGACGCACTGCCGTCATCAGTTGTTGATTCAGCCACAGTCTTCACAACCAAAGTGAAGAAAAACTTCAAACTTTATCTCGAGTATTGGTGCTACAACAACGGTCTAGTGACCTTCTTTGCGCCAACCAATTAATCACTAACCACATAACATTATGAAATTCTACAAAGCAAAACACTCAACCGTCGGCGATGGCGTCGAAGCCACCGTCGTTTACCACAAAGACAATGGCGATGAGCTCGTGCACGTTCGCGAGGGATTCGATGAGTTTGAGAAACTCAATCCAGACGCCAAAGCCCAGACTACCGAAGAGGCCGACAAGCTTATAGAAAAAGCGGCCATCAGACTCGCGGTTCCAACTAAGACGGAACTCCGCAAGGAAAACAAGCTTTCGTTACAGGAAATTGAGGCTGAAATCCAAAATGAGGCAACTTCGACCGCTGATATTTCAGTGGTCGAAGAAAAAGACGATGAAGGCAAGCCCGTTCAAAAACTGACCTATTTCGAGCATCGGGAAATCAAATCGGTCGAGGATTTTCTCGCAGCTCAGGAAGGACAGAAAAAGGAGCTTGCCCACGAACCAGTGGAAGAGCCGATTGAAACCAAAACAGATACTGAAGAGAAATTGTAATCATTAACCCCGTTATCGTATGCCAAAATTATACTTAATTGCTGGGCACACTCAGGGCAAAGATGAAGGTGCCCAGAACCTGAAAACCAAGGAAACCGAAAACCTGATCGCAAGGAATATCCTTTTGCAGGTATTCCCAAAGATCAAAGAGCAGATATTTACCGATCTCTGCCCGTTTGACCTGACTCTTGACGAGCAGACGAAGTGGATCAATAAGAGGGCGAGCGAAAACGATTACGTCGTTTGCTGCCATTTAAACTCCTCGCCCGAGCGCAAAGAAACAGGCGCCCTCTGCTTTTATTACGGCGGAAGCGAGGAAAGCAAAGAAAAAGCCGATAAGTTCCTGAAAACCTACTGCCAAGAGATTGGCCTGCGAAATGCTGGGCTATTGGCCGACACTCAAAGCCGCTTCGGCCGACTCGGGATTGTGAGGGATACCAAGGGTTGGTCATTTCTGTTGGAAATGGGCTCGATCAATAACGACGTTGAAACCGTGAAGGTCAAGGGAGCTCAAGCCCTAATTAAGGCTTTGCAGACGCTTGTTGGCTTTTCTGACGCCCCAGTGGCAGTAAACCAGCTGTTTGCCGATGTTCCCGCCATACACCCCGATTTTGAGGCAGTTAAGTGGGCAAAGGAAAAGGGTGTGGCCGCAGGATACCCAGATGGCAGGCTTGGAGTGGATGAACCGCTTAAAGTAGGGCGATTCTTGTCATTTCTAAAAAAATATGATAACTTACTTAAGTAAACGGGCGGTTTTTTCCGCGAAGTGTTGGCAAAGTTGCTGGTACGGCACAAGATCGACGGAAGCGAAATATTCCTTGATTCCGAGCACAACTTCCTCCACAATTTGGGGCAACCATTTGGTTAGCGGTTCCAATCGCGTTAATGACCCCCCACCAAAAACACCCAGGATTTTTTCCTGGGTGTTGTTGTTTCCCCCAAAATGCGAAGGCCCCCGGATCTCATTGAGATACGGGGGCTCGTGGACGTGACGCCGGCGTCGAAGGTCGGACGCGGCGCGATAATACCGACTCTGTCAAGAGGCGGCTTGCGTCTCGGGGCGGGGTGCAGGGACCCCGCCTATTTGGAAAATCAGAACACCCTCCCCTTGCCCGTAATCACCTTCAAAACCCCGGGAACAATGCCGATTTCAAAACGGTTTCCTTTCAGTATTTCCCCGTCGACCATCAGCTCGGTTTCCCCTTCAATGACGAATTGCTTGTCTTTCCAGCGGGTGACCCCCATTTTTGAGCGTTTAAAAATACCCCAACCGCTCTTTACTGGAACCGTCAGGGTCAGGTCCAGAAGGCCATCCCGCGGATCCGGGGCTGTCTCCCGATCGGGGGCGAGCGCCAGGTTAAAAATATCCAACACGGCGGCACGCTCTGGTGTGAGGCGGAATGATCCGCCAGCACACGCAACGGATCCGATAAAATTTTCTGCGTGGACGCCCCCCATGAAACGACGAGTATTGATGTGCCCCATGTCGATGGTCTCGATAATACGAGCCGAGAGAACGTCGCAGGCCGCGACCCCGGCAGGGACGCCGAAAATCTTGGCGAGCGTCGTTTCCTCCCCCATGGGGATCATCCCGAAGGTCACGGCGGTGTCCGCGACAAGGTCGATGACTTTGCGGGTCGTCAAGTCGTTTCCGACAACGATGATGTTCTTGATGCCGCGACGGATTTCATCGCGCACCATTTCCTGGGGGTCGCGAAACAAGGCCAAGCGCACGATTTTGCCGGCGATCCCAAGGTCGGTCAACCGATTCTCGACAAGCAAGAGGTCTTTTTCGAACCGCTTATCGGAAACGAATTCATCGTAGATGTAACAATACACATGTGGAGCTATTCATCGCCGCGACCCGTACGCCCCATGCTGACCCGACCATTAATCGAGGCACCAGGAGTAACCGAGAGTATTTGCGTATTGATATCTCCGGTGATCTTCGAAGATTCCGTTACCTCCAAGCGATCGGCTATCTCCATATTCCCAATTACCTCCCCGGCAATCACCGCCTTGGCCGCCGTCACATTCGCCTGGATCTTCGCGGTCTCGCCCACCCGAAGCGCGCCCGCGGCTCGCACGGTTCCGACCACTTCCCCGTCGATGATGACGTCTCCTGGCGATGTAAAATCCCCCTCCACCTTTACCCCCTGTGCAATGATTGTTTCTTGTTGAGATCCCATAGAAAATTGATATGGTTTGATTGTAACACCCCCCTACATCTCCCGCACGGGCTTCATCCCCAGGATGGAAAAACCGTTTTCAAGGACCCGAGAGACAACAGCACACAAAGCGAGGCGCCCCGCACGGACGTCCTTGTCCTCGGCCTGGACGATCGGCAGGCGGCCGTAAAGGTCGGAGAAGGCCTGGCAGAGGGTGAAGAGATGAAGGGTCAGCAATTCTGGCGCATAGTGAGCCGCGGCGGTACGCACGACGTCCGGATACGACCCCAGCAACATGAGGAGCGCATGCTCTGCCGGGTCTTTGAGTGCCGCCACCATTTCCGGTTTGATCTTCTCCCGGCCCGCCCTTTTGCGCACGCTTTGGATACGGGCATAGGTATACAGGAGATACGGGCCAGTCCTTCCCTCAAACGAGAGGGCCTTCTGCGTATCAAACGTCAGCGCCTTTTTCCGATCCTGGTCGAGCATGGTAAACCGCATGGCCGTGAAGGCGATGGCATGGGCCACGTCGCGCACCTGGGCGTCGGTCCAATCCGCATGACGGTCACGCGTGCTCGTCTGCGCGGCCTCAAGCAGCTTGTCGCGTAAATCCTCGTAGCGCGGCACATTCCCCTTCCGGCTGGAGATCGCCCCTTCCTTCATCGAGACATGGGCGTAGGAGATGTGGCTGTATTCTTTTTCGTGACCGAGTTTCTTTAAGCTCGCGAAAAGCTGCTTGAACACAAGCGCCTGGCGGTCGTCGACGACGATGAGGTTGCGATGCGGATGAACGTCTGATTCTTTCTCATAGGCAAGCGCCAAGTCCTTTGCGTTATACAAAAGCGTGCCGTCAGATTTGACCAACAGGTTCACGCCGAGTTTTTCCGTCTCCAAATCGATGATCCACGCTCCTTGGCTATGCGTCACCACTCCCTTCTTGATCCCCTCGTCGATGATCTCTTTCGCCGGCTTGATCATCTCGCTCTCGTAGTACTTCCGGTCGATGACAAGACCAAGCTCGTCGTACACCTTGTGAAGGTACTCAAGCGACCAGGCGCGCGTCTCCTGCCAGAGCGGGAGCAACGGCCCCTTCATCTCTTCCAGGTCTCGATGGATCGCGGAAATGACTTCCTTCACCCGTGCGTCCGCTTCCGATGTTTTCACTGCTTCCGCGTATTTTGCCCCGAGGTAGACCATCCGTTCCGTCGCATCCACTGGTGGCGTGCCACGATCGTTGGAGATGGCCCATAAACAGGCGGCCACATGTGCGCCCAGGTCGTTGATGTAGTAACACGGGATCACGTCGTATCCGTTCGCTTTCAAAAGGGAGATAAGCGAGAATCCCAAAAACAAATTCCGCAAATGCCCGACATGGACATCCTTGTGCGTGTTGAGGTTGGCATACTCGACCAACACCCGTATCCCCTTCCCGATGTCGTTGCTGCCGTAGTTCTCCCCCTCCTCGTGGATACGATTGACGACTTCCACGCCAAACGTCTGGTTGGAAAGGAAAAAATTCACATACGATCCCGCCGCGCGGATGTCGACAAGGTATTCCTTCGGGTTCATCTTAGCCGCGATCTCACTCGCCATCTCGTTCGGCGGTTTCCCCTGCGCCTTCGCGACCGCAAAACACGGAAACGCCAAATCCCCCATCGCCACATCGGGCGCAGGGGCAAGATCATCCATGCTCGGCGCGAACTCTTTGCCGATGGCAGCTTTGAGATCGCGGAGGATTTGTTGTTTGGCCAGCAAGAGCACGTCCATATCAAGCGATGATGCGTAAGAAATGGTGCTTCCCTTTTTGAAGAACGAACGGAGCCTTGGAAGGGTCGAGCTGCAGGTTCTCATCTGCTACAACTTTCTCCGCTATCTTCACCCCTCCTTGGCGGATGGTGCGGCGGGCGTCGGTTTTGGACGAGACGAGACCGCTCAAGACGAGGATGTCGATGATGGCGGCAGGGCCAGACAAACAGAATTCAGGCATCTCGGAGGGTATTTCTCCTTTAGAGAAGGTCGAAACGAAGGCCTCTTTGGCACTCATGGCAGCTTGCTCCCCATCGAGGGACTTCACAAGCTCGAAGGCGAGGCGCATCTTGTGCTCCTTGGGGTTTGCGCCGTCGCCGATTTCGATATTGGCTTCTTTGATTTCTCCCATCGACATGTCGGTCAGCAATTCCATTCCGGGAACGATGAGCCCGTCGGGCCAGGACATCACCTTGCCGAACTTGTCGGCGGGTGCATCCATGAGGCGAACCATGTTCCCCCCGGTCTTGCCCATTTTCTTCCCCGTTGAGTCGACGAGGAGCTTGGTCGCGACCACAAATTTTTCCTTCCCTTTCACCGACTTCATGAGGTCGCGCCCCATGAGCATGTTGAAGGTTTGGTCATTGCCGCCGATCTCGCCGTCGACATCCATGGCGATGGAATCCTGGCCTTGCATGAGGGGGTAGAGAAACTCGTGGATGTAAATCGGTTTGTCGTCGTCGATGCGCTTCTGGAACATGTCGCGTTCCAACATCTGTTGGACGCTCGCATGCGACGCCAAATCAACGACGTCCGCAAAAGACATCTTTCCGAGCCAATCCGCGTTGAATTTGATCTGCACGGGATTCTCTCCGCCGAAATCCAAAATCTTGCTGGCCTGTTGTTTGTATGCTTTGGCGTTGTCCATCACTTCCTCGGCCGTCAGGCGCTTACGAGCCGCCGACTTGTCTGTAGGGTCGCCGATCATCGCGGTGAAGTTGCCGATGAGGAGAATGACCTCATGGCCCAGACGCTGGAACTCGCGCAGTTTGCGCAACTGGATGCTGTGGCCGATGTGGAGGTCGGTGCCCGTGGGGTCGATGCCGAGATAGAGACGAAGACGCTTACCTTCCTTGAGTCGCGCTTCGAGAAAATCGAAGGAGGGGTACACGTGCTCGACGCCGCGGGTGAGGAGATCGGTTATGAGCTGAGTGTCAATTGATGGCATATCTTGTTGTGTGGCCAAGTGGCACGCCCCTTGGCCACACAATATAAGAATCTGAATAAAACTATTACAAGGATTGCAGCTGTCCCGCCAGCAAAGCCACCTTTTCCTGCGCCTCTGCAATCAACTTCTTCGTCTGTTCAATAATCTCCACCGGCGCGTTGGCGGCAAAATCCTTGTTCGCGAGACGAGCCGATGTCGAGGTGATATATTTCTGCGTCTGTTCCAGCTCTTTGGACAAACGCGCTAGCTCGGCCGCTGGGTCGATGAGTCCCGCCAGGTCGACATACACCGAAACCGTGCCCGCCATGGCGCAGGCCAATCCTTTCTGATGAAGTGGAGTTTCCAGGAACGTGAGCGACTCCGTCTTCCCCATCGTTTCAATGACGGCTGATTCTTCTTTGAGGATCGTCGCATCTTTTGCAAAGACAGACACGCGGACGCGCTGGCCTGGAGGGAGGCGATACAAGGAACGGAGCGTGCGGATCGAAGAGACGACGGACATGACTTGGTCGAATTCCATGACGGCCGGCGCGACCATCTCTTTGGGCCAAGCGGCAGCAAGCAACAAATCCTTGTTCCCCATTTTCTCCCAAATCACTTCCGTCACGAACGGCATGAAAGGATGCCAAAGGCGGATAAGTTTATCCAAAACGTACAGCAATATCTTTTCTGTATTCGCAGATGACTGCGTTTTGGCAATTTCAAGATACCAATCAGCAAATTCCGACCAGGTAAACTCACGCAACGTTTCACCGGCGGCCGACAATTCGTAGGCGGCCAAATGACGCGTGACCAGATAATGAGTATTCGCGAGGCGAGCGATAATCCATGCGTCTGCGCGCGTGGCCGGCTCAACCTGTTCTGGAACCATCGTTTGTTCAACCTTCGTAAGAACAAACCGAGAAATATTCCACAGCTTATTCGTGAAATGTTTGTATCCCGCGATCTTCTCTTCGTTCAGTTTCGAATCATTCCCCGGCGTCGATCCAATCAAAAGCGACAACCGCGTCGCATCCGCACCGTACTTATTAATCATCTCCAAAGGATCGATAATGTTCCCCAGCGACTTGCTCATCTTCCTTCCCTTCTCATCGCGGACGAGTCCGTGCAAATACGCATCCTTGAACGGAATGTCTCCGAGAAGATACGTCGTCATCAAAATCATCCGGGCGACCCAGAAAAAGAGGATGTCGTAGCCTGTTTCGAGAACCGTCGTCGGATGGAACGTTTTGAGATCGGATGTTTCATCTGGCCACCCAAGGGACGAGAATGTCCAAAGCCCGGAGGAAAACCAAGTGTCGAGGGTGTCGGAATCCTGTTCCCATCCATCCCCGGACGGCGCGATGCCCACCTGTATTTCCTGTCCTCCCCCCTCCCCCCTCCCCCCTCCCCCCTTGCAATACCAAACAGGTACCCTGTGACCAAACCAAATCTGACGGCTGATATTCCAGTCGCGGAGGTTATTGATCCAATGGAAGTACGTTTTTTCGAAACGTTCGGGGAGAATCTTGATCTGTCCGTTCTTCACGACCGTCTGCATGAGCTGTTTGAGCGTGACCTGATCGCCCGCTTGGATGCCGTCGAGTTTAGATTGCCGCATTTTAAACGGCTTGTTCACATCGATGAACCACTGCTCCTTGATTTGCGGCTCGATAATGCCTTCCCCACGACTGTTTACCGCCACGCGGTGGATGTATTTCTCATCGACCTTCACGAGCAACCCTTTCTCTTCTAATTTTTTGACGATTTTCTTTCTCGCTTCCTTGATCGGAAGACCTGCAAACCCACCCGCGATTGGGAGAAGCTTACCCTCCATATCGATAACGGGTTCAATCGCGAGACCGTGTCGTTTGGCGATTTCAAAGTCGGTCGCGTCGTGTGATGGAGTGATCGTCATGACACCGCTCCCAAAAGCCATATCGATCGCCTCATCTTTGATGACCGTTGCGGTGATGGGGCCGTTGATCCATTCCAAATCGATCTGCTGACCGTCTTTGTACTGGGCGTACCGTTCATCATTTGGATGCATGACGACGTGTTTGTCACCAAATTTCGTCTCAGGACGAGACGTGGCGATGACGAACGGACCGTATTGGAAATAATAAAACGGGGCGCGTTCTTCTCTGTAATCGACTTCGTCGTCGGAAACGGTCGTCTGAAGCACGGGATCCCAATTCACTATTCGTTTCCCTCGATAGATGAGTCCGTCCTCATACATCCGTTTGAACGCCTCATTGACCGCCCGGTTACGAGCATTGTCCAATGTATATGCCTCGCGGGACCAATCGACGGAGGCGCCCATCTTTTTCATCTGGTTGACGATGGTGTCGTGAGAATCGGAGGCGAACGTGCGGACGCGATCCAGAAACGCTTCACGCCCGAGGTCGTGGCGCGACTTCCCTTCCTCCATGAGAATCCCCTCGACTTTGCTCTGCGTGGCGATCGCCGCATGGTCGGTCCCTGGAAGCCAAAGGGTCTTCTTGCCTTGCATGCGCGCCGTGCGTGTCAGTACATCCTCAACCGCCAGCATCACTGCGTGGCCCATGTGGAGGGTGCCGGTGACGTTTGGAGGGGGCAACATGATCGTAAAGGGCTCCTTCCTCTCCCCTGGAAGTTTGTCGGGATTAAAAAACCCGCTGTCCATTTCTTGTTTATAAATACGATCCTCATGCTCGGCTGCCTCGTACGCTTTGGGAAAGTCCTTTTCATCCATATGGGGAGTAGGATAGGAAAAAAATGAAGCATTGGCAAACAGGGTCGCAAGTGTTTCAAGTGTCTCAAGGGTAGCAAGGGCACGTACTTCCGAATGCCCTTGAAACCCTCACCACCCTTCCCCTTGACCCACTTTCCTGCTCCCTGTACGCTCCTCCTCTTCTCCTATGGCTCTTACACCCGTAGAACAAGCGTTTGATGCTTTGTCTCGATCTAACCGGCCCCTCATTGTCCTCCCCGCTCATGCGGCCGAGGATGAGTTCGCGTCGGCGCTGGCGCTTGCAGAAAACGGCCGCGTGCAGAACAAAACCATTGAAATCGTCAGTGCCGCTTCTTTTCCCTCCTCGCTCTCTTTTTTGAAAAAAAACCAGGATATCCGTTCCTCGCTGGGCTCCCTGCGCCGATTCGCCCTGGAAGTCGACCTCTCCCGCGTCCCAATCCAGGAACTTTCCTATGAACAGAAGGAAGGGAAGCTCCGCGTCCTGCTCACGCCAAAATCAAACCTCTGGAAACAAGAAGAGGTAGCGATCAAGCCGGAATCCTATAAGCACGACCTCGTCATCGCGATCGGAACGCCTGATCGTGAGTCCTTGGGCCCCCTCTTTGCTGCCGAGCGCGATTTCTTCTTTGAGACGCCGACGATCCTCATCGATCACCGCCCCGAGAACAGCCGCTTCGGACACTACGACCTTGCGGACGTGACGGCCGCGTCGTGCGCGGAGGTCTGTTATCGGCTGCTGACGCACAAAGGCGCCAAGGTGAACGCCGACATCGCGACTTTGCTCCTCACTGGCATCATCGCGAAGACCCGCAGTTTTACGAAGCCGCAGACAACCCCGCGGACGCTCGACATAGCGGGCGCGCTCATGTCCGCCGGCGCGGACCGCGACCGCATCGGCCACGAGCTGTTCCGCACGCGCTCGGTGGCGGACTTGCGCCTGTGGGGACGCGCGCTTGCGCGCCTTGTGCTCGAGAAAGACATTCCGCTGGTCTGGAGCGCCATCTCCCAACAAGATCTCCTCCAATCCGGCGTCCCGCATCCAGACCTTTCGACCCTCGCGCGCGAGCTCATGATGAGCTCCAAGGACGCGCGGCTCTCGCTCATATTCCTGGAAGAGGGTCCCCAGATGATCCGCGTATCGCTCCTCACCGAGGCGCCACTCGATGCCCGCCTCCTCCTGGAACCTTTCGGTGGCATCGGCCATCGAGAGGAAGCCAGGGCGACGATTACATCGACGATCAGCGACGCGGTAGAGCGCGTGCGGACGAGTGTGGCAGCAACGATGAAACGCCTGTATCCTTCTCAAACATAAAACGGGGATCTCTCCCCGTTTTATGTTTGCTTATGGCGTGACAGGCGCTGGCTTGGGCGCCGGTACCGGTTTTGGAGTAGATGCTGGCACCGGTTCTTCTATTTCTCCGCCGGGTTGCGGCGAAGTCGCCGCTTGTTCTGCCCCCTGCTCTACCGGCGGCGGAAGCGGTGCAGACACCGGAAGCTCCACTGGTGCCGCCCCCTTGAGCTGGGCCACGCGTTGTTTTACCAGCGGATTATCTTTGTTCGTTCCGGCAACAAGATTCACTTCCTGGATCGCGAGGTCTTTCTTCCCCTGCTTCTCGTACACCACAGAGAGGTACCAGTGAGCATTGGCGTAATCTTTGTTGAGTGCTATCAGACGCTTGAGTTCGGCCTCCGCGACGTCATATTTTTCCAGACGGATTTCCAGCAAAGCGAATTGGAGCCCAAGACCAAG
Organism: Candidatus Uhrbacteria bacterium; assembly: GCA_016188425.1. Taxonomy (GTDB): domain Bacteria; phylum Patescibacteriota; class Patescibacteriia; order UBA9934; family GWF2-40-263; genus JACPHX01. Next base: position 82,958 of record JACPHX010000003.1, read on the forward strand.
GTCCGCCGGGGCAACTTGGCGAAGCGCTTGGAGACGTGCCGCGGCATCCGCAAGCTTGTTCTGGCGCTCGTAGGTTGCCGCCAGATAATAGTGGGCAGGGGCGAAATCCGGTTTAAGCTGGATAGCCTTGTTGAAAGATGCTTCGGCGGCCGAGAGTTCTTCTGCCATTTTTTTCTTTGCGTCATCGGCCGTCGGCTTATCTTCGGATCCGGCAAGCACCTGTTGCCGATCCGCCAGCATCAGGTGGGTTCGTCCCAAATTAAGCGGATGCGCCGGGCTCATCGGTTCCAATTCTGCCGCGCGCTCAAATCGCTCGATGGCACGAACATCCGCGCCTTGAACCAGCGGCATGATATCGCGATAAATAGAACCTTCCGTTGAGTAGTTCAAGACGTTTTTGGGCTCAATTGCCGTGGCTCGCATCGCGCTTGCCACCGCCGCCTGCACAATGTTCCCAAGCTGAGCCGTCTGTTTTTGCGCCTCATCCCCTGTAAGCTTTTGGCTATCTGCTAAAACTTTCTGCGCTTTGAGGAGCAGCGCACTGGCAAGACTCCTTTGGTATTCATCACTGAACGGATTGGACGTGGACGCCTTCGCAATCTCCGCCAACACATCATCAACGGATGCTTGTGCTTGATCTTTTTTGAGCGCGCGTCCATACGCCAACTCTGCGACATACCTTTGGGCAGAAACAAAAACACCAAAGACCGCCAGAACAACCAAAAGAACAAAGCCAAAAGAAGAAATGAGTCCGAGCCGTGGCGAGCGGCCAAAACTAACTACATCCACCATTCCTCCAACCTCTGCCGCCAACAAGCCAGAAAGGCCAAACAACAGGAAAGACAAACTAATGTTTGAGCTGAACAAAAACTGTGAAACAAGGAGGAGCGCCCATCCTACAAAAAGGACATAGGTCATCTTCCACCCTTCGTGGTCTTCCTGTTTGAGCAGGCGTGAAAGTGCTTTTGCGGCAATAGCAGCCATGAACGCGATCCACAAAAGCGTCCCAAGTACCCCGTACATCCCTACCATGGTAAGGAAATGGGAACGCGCCCTATCAAACCTCACCCCCCAAAGCTGGCTCTGATTCACGGCTTGGTCGCGGTACAGGCCATAATCGATGGCCCACGTTCCAGGACCGGTGCCGAACATGAATGGCACCACGCCTTTGCGGACCGTTTTCCACGAAATATCCATGCTCATCCCCATGGTCGGCGACACGATGGCCGGGAGCTGCACGCGGATGGGCGAGAGCCGCGATATAAAAGGCACTAAGAAAAAACCGCTGATGACGAATACGAGGAACGGCCAAATGAAGTTGTAAGGGCGAGGGAATTCTTTCTTGCGCAACATGACAAACGTCGCCAGTAATATGGCGCCCGTTATGTTGAGGACGAGCAACGATGTCACGCTCGAGATAAAGACAAGCAACAAATTCGAAATGATAAGAAACCCAACAACCGCCTTCAACGCCACCCGGCTTTTTCCTGCCGGCATGACTCCTCCCTTCCCGTCGGGATCCACAATCCACAGGGCCATGCCCAGGTACGAAACAACAATCAGAAACAGCTGGAACGAGAGCGTCGTCCCGATAGTATTAAAGTGGCGCGCCTGTGCGAACGCAAAAGGCAGGTGAAAAATATCCAGGATTCCTCCCAAAGTCACCAAAGTCATGAGAGCCGATGATGCCAACAAGGCGAAGAGGACGCGGCGGCCGATCAGACGTCGATCCTGCGCGTGCAACAGCAGATAAAACAACGCCGTAAAGAGGAGAACCGTAAGAAAACTCACATATTCACTGCCCGCAAGACCCACCCAGCTTTGGTACCCGGAGAGGGAAACGACAGACGAAACCAACACGCTTGCGAAAAACGCTATCGGCAGGACATTGAGCCACCCGCGCCGGAACACGACTTCCTTGCCGCCCACCATAGAGCCAACCCAAGCGATCAACGCCACGACCGTAAGCACGAGCAAGAGCAACTGCTTGTTCAGTTCAAGAATGCTCGTCGACCATGGGAGAAAAAAAGGGGGAACCAAGAAGAACAACGCGATCATGGATCCTCGCAGAACCGCCTGCGAAATGTGAGCGATCCCCTTCATCTTTGTTCCCCGTGTTGCGTTGAGTTCCATACGTTATGGTCGGCCTGGCATTAAGAGTGAATTGAGCACATGATACCAAAAATTCTGGAACATGAGAAAAAAGTCTACGCGCTTGAGCGCATTTGTTATACTATCAAGGTATGATCGATCTTCCCCCGGCATTCGCCAGATGGCTGGCCGCCGACCCGTCTTTGGTATTCCACCAAACGCTCCTGGCAGACATGCCCGGAGCCGAACTCTATCTCGTCGGCGGCGCCATCCGCGACATCATCCTTGGCCGGCCGTGCAAGGACGCTGATTTCGTTTTGCGAGCGGTGAAGGCGGAAGATTTTGAGCCCTGGTTCAACGCCCACGGCACGTTAGATCTCGTTGGCCGCGCGTTCGGCGTGTACAAGTTCATTCCCCATGGCCATCCAAAAGATCGTCCCGCCATCGATATTGCTCTGCCCCGATCCGAACGTCCCAACGAATCCAGCCAGGGCGGATATCGCGATTTCGACATAACCACGAATGAAACCCTTCCCATTGAGGTCGATCTGGAACGACGGGATTTCACCATCAACGCCATGGCATATGACATCCGAAACAATCGCCTCCTAGACCCATTCGATGGCCGGGGCGATTTGAAACGAAAACTCTTGCACACCGTCGGCGACGCGCATCGACGGTTCTCCGAAGACCTCACCCGCTTGCTCCGTGGCCTGCGGTTCGCGTGCGAGTTGAAGCTCCGTATCCATCCGGAAACCTGGAAGGCAATGCAAATGCTTGCCCCTGCCCTCAATCGACGCGAAGAGACCGAGGAAGGATCTCCCTACGTCGTCGCCCGCGAAACGATCGCCAGCGAGTTGGCAAAGGCACTGGTTGCAGATCCAACACATGCGACATCGCTTCTCACAGACAGCAGGTTCCTTCCCATCCTCTTCCCCTCCATCGCCGCCGCAACCCTGCGCGACAGACAGTACTTCTCCCCCCTATCGACCGGTTCCAAAAACCCCAACGTCCTTTGGGTCTTGCTCCTGCGCGCGCTCGCGCCAACCGACGCCCAAGCGCTGCTCGCCGACCTCCGCATCTCTTCCATGCATCCAGGCCACCCCGCCCGCCCGGAACCAGAGGATGTCGTATGGATCCTAAAACAGCTGGCGGATCCGCATCCAATTCCGGAGCAGCTCTCCCGATTCGAGCGGCGGTATCTTTCGACACGCGGCCACGCCCTTGTGGACATCCTTCGCGCCCTTGGAAAAACAAATCTCGTCGACCAAGTGGAACGCATCCGAAGCGAGATCTACGCCCGCTGGCAGACAGATGGCATGCCGAACATTCCAGAGCTCCTCAATGGGCACGACCTCTTACGATTGGGCGCTGCGCCCGGGCCGATCGTCCGACGGATCTTGGAAATGATCCGTGATAGACAGTTGGCGGGAGATATCATGACAAGGGAGGCGGCGCTTGCAGAGGCACAGAAACAAATACGAGCTGATTAAAAACATATGACCTATTTAAAAACAGCCAATTGGCTGTTTTTATGTAGCTCCAAATCCAAACAAAAGGCATCAGGCAATGTGCAATTGCAATTTTATCTGGTTCACATCCTCCTCGAGCCGCCGAACCGGTTCAAAGGCGAACAGACGCTCCTGATCCAACCGATTCAAAATAGTGCTTTGTTTATCAAGGGTATCTACAATACGCCGAACCTCGCCAAGCGTAACCTCTGCGATCTGTTCCAGACGCTCAAGACGCTGGCCATGATCGACAAGCGTGAGAATGACTTTGTCTTCGATTTCTGGATTCATAGATTGATACTTTCTTTTAGTATACCAGAATCAAAAAACCTGGTGCCTGGGCGTTCAAACCGCGGAGCAAGCACAGGCATCCATGCTCTGCGTTCAATCGTCCAGGTACCAGGTTTTTAATGTGGTGGGCGGCAGAGGATTCGAACCTCTGACCTTCACAATGTCAATGTGACGCTCTAACCAACTGAGCTAGCCGCCCAAAAACGAACGTGACGAGATTATAAAGGAGCGACCGGTTGGAGTCAACCAAAAAAACAGCGCAGAAACCCCGTATCGAGTTCTGCGCAAGGCAGGCCAGTGCATGAAAATTGTCGTCTTTGTCTCCCCCTAAAACATGCTCGAATCGGGAATCACGTCATATTCTCCTTCAACGACACAGACAACCATGAGCGGAACCCTGTCGCCGTTTGGACGCATCCAGATCGTGATATCTGCTGCTCCGTCTGCCTTTGCGGGATGCACGTATCCGCAGCCGCAGGCAAAGGTACCATTGGGAAATGGCGTCATCTCGTGCTTCGCGCGGTTCATGTTCTTCTCCATTAGTGACTCGAGATTGTCTCCACTACTCATCTACTGACTTCACCTTCTCCTCGGCTGTCCAAGGAACAGACGAACCTCTCTCATCCGAGAAAAGCTCGTTGAAGATCCTTCACATGAAAGATCTCCAAGAAAACGTTCCTGCGGATACAAAAAACACCGCCTCCCACGTAGGAAGGCGGTGTTTTTATCTGTACGACAATTTCACCGCAATCCTAGTGGGAAGAGGTAAAGTAAAAGGAAACGGTATTTTGTATTCGATCCATGCGCATATCTGACACTAAAATAACAGATGATTCCAGAACGTCAACAACAACGAGCATGTTTGTCTGGTTGGCTTCCATGAGTCTTTTCTTTTGACAGGCGCAGCAAAGCCGAACATGGTCTTATGGCGTGCCGTAATTTTTCTGCACGCCTTTTACCTCTCCGCACTCGAGACTGCGTTTCTTCACCTCATCCGTAGCGCCGTACCGGTACATGGTGTGCTGTGTCTCTGTGACGTGATCCAGGCCAACGACGTGTCCGAATTCGTGCGTATCGATGTTCGTGAGATCGTATTTGCCGGTCGCGGGCGGGGAAAACGTATTGGCATCGCCCACAACAGCATGATCCACCCAGTCGAATCCAGGATCCGAGTTGTTGACCATATCGGTCTCGACGATCGCTTTGGTGGCGAATGAACGCCAGACGTACGTGACCGCGATGGCGTTGCCGAATCCTTTCGCGGAGAGCGAGGCCCAGGCGATTTCATTGACCCCGTTGCGCGTCTCTGACGCATAAGAGCTTGGCAAAGCCGCGAACGTGGAAATGCTTGGCGCGCCAAGCCCGGAGGCCGCGTCCCACGGGGTGAAACCCGCCGTCACGGCCGCGACGATTTGCGTGGCGGTGAGCGGGTTCCCTGCGGCATCTGTCACGGCTCCATTGGGATTCACAGAAAAACTCAAATTTTTCGTTGCCCATTTGCCGGAGATTTTTGACGGGCACGCAGTTCCGCCGCCACCGGGGGCGGCTGGCTTTGCCTTGGGGTACTTGGGGTAATGGATGAACATTACCAGCTCAAGACCGTCAGGCTTGCTCTTCACGACCACGTCGGGAGGGTCGGACGGCCTCGCGTACACGATCGCCGTCACGGTCGACAGAGCCGCCGCAAGGACGATCACCATCAAAACGACGGGGGCTTTTTTAAAATGATTCATACGCCAAATTAACGAATAAATCGTGTCGTCATTCTATCATATTTGCAACCTATTTGAAACATGAGCGGATGACCCGTCAAAAATCTCCTCTCGTAATGCATCAATCTTCCCTTCCGCCCGCATCCGAAACACGTCGTTTGAGACCATCTGATCCCAAAAATCTCTCGCCGAGACTTTCTCGATGAACGTCTCAAAATCCAGCTCCACCAACTCAATCCTCTCCCCCGCGTCCAACATCTGCTCTTTCGCCTTTTTACAATCCCTCGCCACAAACAACGAAATCGTCCAATCGATCTTCCCCGCCGGCTCGTAGGTGCGCAGGAGCTTCCAGTCATCCGATGCCAACCCGGATTCCTCGAGGAGTTCGCGGCCAGCAGCTTCCAAAGGATCTTCCCCTTCTTCCTGGCGACCGCCCAGGAATGTCATCCTCGCTCCTCTCCCCGGCTGTTCGTCATGCGCGAGTACAATCCGATCCCCCACGAGTGGAATCACAAGCACGGTCCCCGGACGCTTGAGCGCCTCAAACGTCGCCGTTGTGCCGTCGAACAATTCTTGTTTCCAGTGGTAGACGTCGAAGATGATTCCTTTGAAAATTCTGGTGGCATGCGGGGGGATTTTCATATACACAAAACGAAATCTGTTGAATTTGTGTGGCCTGTCAGCCATAGCATCAGCCGCTTGATCGAGACTAAAATCCCTTCTTGAAAAAATCTCCCTCTACCAACCGTCACCCCATCAATTCCTTGCTGATGCGACGGCTGGTAGGAAACGGGAAGCCTTCACGGCCGTTTTGCCAGAAATAGATAATAATTCTCCGTCTTTTCGAATAAGCCTTGAGGGTTCAATCGATTCAATTCGTTTCGCAGCTCGTTCTCAAACGCCTCCTTTTTCTCACCCAACACAGCCGGATTGGCAAATGACGTTGAGTAGATGCGTCCAATAATTTCATCGATCGTCTTTTCCCGTTTGTGCTTGTACTGACGCTCTTCGAAAAGCGAGAACAGCGACTTGTTCAATAGGTCTTCGAACCGTTCATCTGTTTTTGCCGCCTGCTTGAACTTACCAGTGCCTGCCCGGCGCTCTTCTCCCAGATACTTTTGAATCATTTGTTTTACGACTTCTTCCCAATCCTCTGTAGGCAGCCAGACGCTCTGCGATCCTGCAATGGCTACGCCTCCCTCTGATTCGATAACCGAGTCGAGAAAAGACAGTATCCGTTCCTGTTCCATCCAATGAAACGATGCACCGAAGGTAGCGATCTTGAATGTTCCGATGCTCGCGTCCAGTTTTTCGGCCGCCGCCTGCTTCCACTTTATATTGTCGATCCCGTGCTTTCGACAAAGTTTCCGACCCTCGGCGATCATATCCGCGTCAGGTTCGACAGCCAGAACTTCTTCGACATACTTGGCCATCTGAATAGCCAACTGGCCTGTGCCGCTTCCGATGTCGATGACGCGATCGTTCTTCGTCAGAATGAAAAAATCAACTACGTCCTGAATGAGCGGTTCAGGATAGAACGGACGGTAGCGGGCGTAATATGAAGCGGCACTGACGAAATAGTCTTTCATAGCTGCTGTGCTCTCTTCAACATCCGCTCCCAGCCGCAGTTCGTGCAATAGAGCAAAATCGATTCTTGCCGCATCTCGATCTTCAACGGGTTGCCGCATTGGCGGTTCGGACACTGGATGAGATCAGGAAAAGTCTCCTTGCCTTTGTCGAGTGCTTTTAGGAGTTTCTTTTCGATGTCTGGCGAGAATTTCTTTGCTTCAAAGCCTGACTCGCTGAACTCCTTCATTTCCGGATTGAAAACATTCATATCAGCTATCCGATATGATTCTCGGAATCACATCGCGCGGCACGATTCTTACTTGAACCGTTTGCTGACCGTTCACGTGTGCTTTCATCAGCCGATGCAATCCGTCGAGGATCAGCCAGCAGCCCTTATTTTCCATGATTTCGATCGGGTACTGCATATCAGCCGCCATGGTTCGATCGTATTCTTCTTGATGCTGATCGGGATGGTCCATGACATCGCGTGGTTTGAGATTGTAGATCTTGCCATACTCCGAGAGGAACGGAATATCAAAATGCCACTCAAGCTCACCGATGTTCATTTCTGTCACCGGAAGATCGAGAACCCAGACTTTCTTTTCGTCCCAAGAAAAGTCAAAGCCAACGTCTTTGATAATTTGAGGTATCTCGGACATACACATCATTTCAATCGGTTTTGCTTCAGCCAAAGGGCAAACTGTCGCCCACACCAATCCTCGTAGCGTCCTGCACGCCAGCGGTCCATTTCGGCTTCGGTCATCTCCGTAAAGGTCTTGGTTTGGCCTTCGAGGATGAACACCTTGTGGAGTTCTCCCCAGTGGTATGGCTTGAGTTCGCCGCGCGGACTCTCAGCGAGTGTTCCGCGTGTCACGGCAGTGAATAGAATCGGTTCTTTCATTCCTTCGTCCATGAAAGCGAGTGTGTCACGGAACTCGCAATGACGATCTTTGCCTTCTACTAACTTCAAAAGGCCTTCAATCCCGATCGTTCCGATGGCGAAGTTGACGTAGGCTTTCGGGAATCCATTCAGCACTGGAATATAGAATCCGCCGTCTTGGGCGATGCAGGGTTGTTTCAGGTGATAGAAGGCGTACTCAACCTTGCGGCTGGCAATCTCCGGCGTTTCATCTGCCCGAATTTCCGGAATGTCCATCTCGATCGGTACGAGTTCGACATCAAGGCCAGAGAGATCGCGTTGCAGTGAGGCGATCTTGCCTTTGTTGGTGGTGGCGAAATGCAGCCTATACATAAAACTATTTGGTGAACTCATCGTCGAGTATCGTTTTTGCTTTCCGCAGAGCCATTCCTCTGTGGCTGACCGCGTTCTTTTCTTCTCTGCTCATCTCTGCGTTGGTCTTTTTGAGATCGGCGTTGTAAAAGACAGGATCATAACCAAAGCCGTTGGTGCCTCTTGGCTCTCGTATGATGACCCCACGATATATTCCTTCACACGTCCGAATTTTTTCGTTGTTCGGATCATAAAGAGCAACAACCGCACGGAATTGTGCCCCACGTTTTTCATCAGGCACGCCAGCCATTTCTGAAAGCAGTTTTCGATACCGATCTTCATCTGTCCCGGGGGCATAACGTGCGGAGAACACTCCAGGCCGTCCGTCCAGTGCATCAACCTCCAGTCCCGCATCTTCCGAGAGCGTCAGGAGGCCGGTCTTTCGACCGTAAGCCATGGCTTTGATGATGGCATTCCCTTCCATCGTCATGGCTGGTTCCTCAACATCAAAGTCCTTAGGAACTCCAGCTTCTTCAAGTCCGACGACATTGAATGCCAAATCTTTCAGCTCTGAACGAATCTCTTCGATCTTTCCCTTGTTGCGAGTGGCGACCAATAATTTACGCATGTTCATAGTAATTCTTACTCCGATGTTTCCAAAAATCGGAGGATGTCATCCCGTCGGTATCGCCGATCACCTCTACTCCCGAATCTGAGCGCTGGAAGAATGCCTTTCGCGTCCCATTGCCGTAAGGTATTCGGATGGCAATTCAGAACTTCGCATGTCTGTTGAAGCGTCAGAATTTCGGGAAGGCTGTCCAAAGTCATCGCCATAAGGCTTGATTTGTAACCTAACATAACTTACTATATCAGATGGATTTGTTCGTGTCACGAGAATTAGCATTACGATATGGTCGAGCGATTTGCCGACAAAAAAAACAGAATCCTTGAGGCAATCCTGAATGAAAGCAAGAGCGCTAACGAATCGCATGAAATCAGACTCTTGAGTGGGGACGTTGCCGTGGCACCAGGGGATTTTTCCGCTATCATGAATTCCTTAGATGCCGATGGCTTCATTAAATTGGAGGGTATCTGGGAGCTCCAGAATGAGGAAAGGAACTGGCTCGTAGTAACCTCGCCGAATGATGCACTCGCCGCATTTACTTTGCTCAGACAAGGAGAGATAACGAAACAGTTATCGCAGCTAAAGGCAGAGTTTCCCAAAAGGTCTAAACCGATTTTCCGAGATCAAACGAATGAACTAATCGCGAGGGAGATCGGTGGCATCTCCACGGGACCAAGGTTAGTCCATCTGTTTGAGACTTGGGGGGTTGATCCGGCACTGATCGTCTATCCGAATACAAAATGGAGAATGGTACATGATGTTCTGAATTATCTATGTGTCTCTGACAAGAAGGAGGATACCCTAGCACTCCAGAATATCCTGCGAGAGTTTTCCCATCCTCTGACACACGGTGGCGATGCACAGAAAGCGAAAGACTTCGAAAAGCAGTTAGATACTTGGGTCGAATATGATGGATTCCGCATTATCAACGGTGATCTCGTCGGCATTGAAGGAGGTGGTTTCCATCAAACTAGCGCCGGAGAAAAACAGAAGCACTACCCAGTTTCAAACCACCAGCCAGCACCCATATCCGAAAACATCTTGAAAAAACTCCAGTCTGCGACTTCGTGGGAGCAGATTCGGTTCGAGTTCGGCGAGGACCAGGACAGAACAGAAATGTATATATACGACGATCGAGTGGGTGATTTTCACTTTGACGATCTGGGGTTCGGGAAAGGATCAAGTAAGGAGTCGAAGCCAGTGAAGTCCTGGAACATGTTGCAGGTGATGGGCATGAGTCGGGGTCGGCATCCCTGCAAGACCAATCAAGACAAGTCAACGAAGAAAGCTCTGCAGATAAGAATACAGGCTCTCTTCCCCCACATGATTGGTATTCCGATTGGCCATGACGATACGGTGAAAGAGTATTATGCGAAATTCAAGGTTATAAATAAGACGGATCGAAGGAATAGCCATCTCGACCACCGAGCTAACAATCGACCGAATGAATTCCTCAGGAATTTCAGTTCGTAGATTTTTTGCCGATCCATCCCCGATCCGCCGCCCGAATAGATTCATCCCAGCTTAGCCAAAAAGCTGGGATTTTTTGTTGTACATGGAAATTTCTACCGTAAAGGGTGAGAGCGAAAATGATTATGACCCAAGACACAACCTACCTCGCAACGGAGGACCATTATTCTACCTATGACCTGGGCCAGAGTGCAGCGCTGGTCTCTTTGGGTTTCCAAATCGTGGCCTTCGACAAGTCTAACCCTCGAAAAATCCAGTTCGTCTTTCAGCGAAGCGCGGAATTGGACAAGGCAGTCGAAGCCTACTGGGATGATCAACTCCAAGTACGAGCTAGATCAATGTTCGACAGCGTGAAGATGTTGAAAAACAGGATTTATAGCGCCTGATATGCGTCTCCCTCAGCAAGCCATCCATGAGCTGTGTGACCTCTGGAAAGTCAAGTACGGCGTTGAGCTTGATGATGGTCAGGCGCGTGCATACGCGGAACATCTCTTGGAGTTGATGAGCTTCGCTATGAGGCCGATGCCATCGATCGCCACAGACAAGCCACGTAACAATGGCCCGCCGTAGCAAATCAACTCTAACTCACCAGCAACAAGCATTTTATGTCCGTTATCAACGAACACATCGCACAAACTCTCGAAAGCAAATTCCTGAAATTCGGTCCCGACGGAAAGATCGGCCCGATACGAATCATCACAGTGGAGCGCATCTTCGCCGATGACCCGAAATTCGGCGACAAGGAAGGCATGAAATTCGAACTCACATTTGAAGGTGGCCGCATCCTCAACACGGTGTCACGTCGCCTCATGCGTTGTTTGCGGGACGTGAACTCCGGTGACCTCATCGAGATCACACGCACAGGGAGCGGCATGAACACCGACTTCTTCGTCCGCATCATTGAACGCGCGGAAACACAAAAGGCAGACGCAGCGTGAACCGCACCCACCTTTCAGCTAATACCTACCAAGTGCCCGTCCAAAGCCCAAGGTAGGCCTTCAGCACTATGACAGATTCGAGCTTACCACAAAACGACATCCTTGCCAGTGCCCTGCGATATGGGGAGCTTGGCCTTTCGGTAATTCCGGTCGGCCGAGATAAAAAACCACTCATCGCTTGGACACGCTATCAGACTGAACGCGCGACGCCCGAGCAGATCAAGGCGTGGTGGTCCCAGTTTCCCGATGCCAACGTCGGGATCGTCACGGGCGCGGTCTCCGGTATTGTGGTTATTGATGTCGAAGCTGGAGGCTCAGTTGAAGGCCTACCCTTCACGGCCTATTGCCGTACAGGGGGAGGCGGTTGGCATTATTACTGCAAACACCCGGGCAAGCCAGTCAAGAACGGCGTCAAAGTGCGACCGCTGACAGACATCCGTGGCGACGGCGGATTCGTGGTCGCGCCGCCATCGATTCACGCCTCTGGAAAACCCTATGCGTGGGACGGAATGTTTCCGCTACCTCGCGGGGAAAACATCAAAGCTCTCGATGAGCTCCCGGATTGGGCGTTGCAGTCAAATCCGATGCCGAAACCATTGCTGGCAGAACTCCCAATTGCATACAACTATTACTCCAAAGAGATCAACGAAGGTCAGCGCAACGACACCGCGATCCGACTCATCGGCAAGGTGCTCCACCATAATCCACCCGAGCTCTGGGAGACGCTTTATCCTGCCATACAGTCTTGGAACGCAACCTGTGTGAAACCACCGCTCACCGAGATGGAGTTACGGCGAACATGGGAGAGCGGCATTCGCATGGAGGGCAAAAAGCGCACGGATACTGAAGAAGATGCGGAAGTGCGTCCAGCCGTTTCCTTCAAGGAGTTGTGTGAGTCCGAATTTCCTGACTTGAAATGGGCCATCGAGAGCCTCTTCGAGTCAGGGACGATCAACATGATCAGCGCGGCCCCGAACCAGTACAAGAGCTGGGTAGTACAGCATATGGCCATTTGCCTGGCGCGCGGCGAAAAGGTCTTCGGCCACTTTGCTACTGACAAGCAGGGCGTGATGATCGTGAATGAAGAAGATCCAGCGCGTCTCCTGAAAGAACGTTCGCTCATGCTGGTCGGCCAAGCAGAAGACATTCCTGTCCTGTTTCATGTTGAAGATGGCATCAAGATGAACGAGAAGTCCGTCGATGCCTTGATTGGCGAGATCAAGCAGTCAGGAGTCCGATTCATTATCTTCGACTCCCTGCGCAGCATGCACGGGGCCGACGAAAACAGTTCCACGGAAATGCAACGGGTTATGGACTTCCTGAAGCGATTTGCACGCGAGGGAATCACGGTCTTGGTGACTCACCATAACCGTAAGAAGCCACGTCAGCCAGGCATGAGCAGGGACGAGCTCGGAGAAGAGGCTCGCGGCAGTTCCGCAATCAGTGGGGCACTCCACGGCCATATCTCTTGTGAACCGATCGAAAAGGATGGGAAACGGTGCGTCGTGATTCGCCAGCAAAAACTAAAGGGGGCGAAAAAGCTCAACCCATTCCTGATCGGAATCAACGAAAGCGATGGTCGGTTCGGCTTCACTTACCTTGGGGAGTATCAAGCCAATGAGGATGCTGTGCATAAGGCCAAGGTGGCGATCGCTGATGTGCTTGAGCAAAGCATCAAATGGCTTTCCCTCAAAGACCTGTCCACTCACGATATCAGTGGCGAACGGACGGTAAGGAAGGCCCTTGGGGAGCTCACGGCCGAGGGGCACATCCAGTCGAAGACGCGCAAAGAGTTGCTCGCAGTTTCAGCCCCGATGACAGGCACGGATGGCAAGCATAACGAGAAGCTGTATTTCCACGCTCTCGTCAGCGACGAAGACGACCCTGACCCATAGTCGCATCTCTGCATGGTTGCTTGGCACCCCCTAAGGGGTGCGCCAAGCACCAAGCAGGATGCACAGATGTTCTGCCTGGCAAGATGTAATTCTGCTAAGCAGCGTAAGCAAGATAATACAACCAAATATGCCCAAAACCGAGGAAGGAAAGGCTGTGAGCCGCTTGAACGCAATCTCTCATGGCCTACTCTCACAGGAAGTTTTTCTTGAAGGTGAGAATCAGCAGCGACTTGATGATCTTTCGACAGCGCTACGCGATGAAATGCAGCCAGTCGGGGAGCTGGAAGCGTTCCTGGTCGATCGGATGTCGGCTGAAATGTGGCGCATGCGGCGCGCCATGGCGGCTGAGAGAAAACGCACGGAGGTCGCAAAACAGAAGGTTCTTGCGACGATGTTTCCTGAGGCCATATACGGCACCAAGGAAGCGGTTGAACTCGCTGCTGAAACCGCTTTGCCAGTCGACCCCGACACGGAAAAAATTATGCGGTACGCCACGGCGATCGAACGCTCGTTCTATCGAGCCCTGCATGAGTTTCAGAGGCTCCAGGCCTCAAGAAACGGCTTGCCAGTGCCAACTCCAAGCGTTCTTGACGTGAACGCCGAAGGGTTCGGGGACGGATAGTTCGTTTGGTAGAATACCCCTGCGAAGTCCTATTGATTTCGGCGGCTATGGCCAAAGATACTTGTGAGGAATCACGCGGTCTATCCGTATTCTGGCTCAAAAAGCATGACTATTTTTGCGGTTGGAAGTCAGGTGGAATTCGCTGGATCTCCGGCTTCGGCAATGAAAGCAGCATCGGCTTCACGGTTGATATCCAGGAGCCGTTTCGCCACATCAGATTCAACTACACCAGAACGGGCTGGGACGGTGAAAAGGAGAAGATGGATTACCGGATCGAGCTGACAACAACCCCCTGCTATTTCGGTTCAAAAAGATATTGGTTTGTCTGTCCACTCTCGGTTAGCGGTATACCGTGCAATCGGCGTGTCGGCATCCTTTACCTCGCTGGAAAGTGGTTCGGTTGCCGAAAGTGCTATGACCTCGCCTACGACAGCCAGCAGTTCTCACGAGGCGGATCGCTGGGAGCCCTGTTCAAATACATGACGCTGACCGAACGGCTTGGCAAAAAGGAAGACATGATGCGGGTGAAATACTGGCGTGGACGGCCGACAAAGCGCTATGCCAGGTTCCTCCAAAAGGCACGGATCTTGGATGGTTACGGAGAGCGGGCGCTGATGGAAGCCGAGGTTATGAAACGTTGCGGAATGGGTCGAAAAACGGTATGATTTTGTTGCTACCCGACAGCAGACACCCAAGGGCGTTTTGTTTCTTGCTGACCTGCATGGGCGGTTCTGCCAGCAAGCGTGCCTTTGGGCATTGCTGTTGGGTAGCCAGGGCCGCCCTTTAGGTTTGTATGTCGAAATTCATCATCTACGCTCGAAAATCTACCGAATCAGAGGATCGTCAAGTCCTCTCGATCGACTCCCAAACCGACGAACTGCAAAAGGTCGCCGGGAACCTTGGCTATGGCCGTGTCGAGGTCATGCGCGAATCGATGTCGGCCAAGGCACCCGGTCGGCCCGTGTTCAACAAGCTTATGGAGCTCGTGGAAGCTGGCAAGATAGCAGGCATTCTCTGTTGGAAGCTCGATCGCCTTGCCCGCAACCCCGTCGATGGCGGACGGATCATTTGGGATATCAAAAATTGTGGCCTTCGCATCATTACTCCAAGCCAGACCTACTCGCGTGAGGACGATAATACGATTTTGATGTACGTCGAGTTCGGCATGGCACAAAAATTCATCGATGACCTTGGTAAGAATGTAAAGCGTGGAAATCGGGCCAAACTGGATAGTGGATGGTTGCCGGGATCGGCACCGCTTGGGTATCTCAACAAGCTTGACGATCACACCATCATTCCTGATCCAGAACGATTTCCGCTCATTCGTAAGATTTGGGATTTGCTTCTCACGGGTGCCTACAACCCAGAGCAAGCACGTCAGATCGCCAATCGTGAGTGGGGCTTCCGCACCAAAAAGACGAAAAGATCCGGTGGCCGACCCCTGTCGAAGAGCGTGATCTACAAACTCGTCCGCAACCCCTTTTACTACGGTGTCATCGAGCGGCGTGTTGAAGGAGAGTTGCGGCGCTATCAAGGTGCACACCAGTCGATGATCACCGAAGAAGAGTTCTGGCGCGTTCAAAAAATTCTCGGCAATCCAGTGCCGAAGCCGCAAAAAAAGCAACGCTTTGCCTTTACTGGGCTTATTCGTTGCGGCGAGTGCGGCTGTATGGTGACAGCTGAAGAACACACTAAGAAATCAGGGAGGCATTATGCCTATTACCGATGCACCAAGAAGCGACAGGATGTTCGATGTGGGCAAAAAATGGTTAGCCTCGATGAGATTGAGCGTCAGGTCAACGAAATCCTCGGCAGCATTTCCATTCCGAAAGCATTTGCGGCTTGGGGAGTGAAGTGGCTGCGTTATATGCACGATCAGGAATGCACTGACCGGAGCCATATCTATCGCTCCGTCCAAGACGCCTATAACGATGTTCAGGCCAAACTCGACCGCCTTACCGACATGCGGTTGAGTGACTTGCTTACTGATGATGAGTACTCGCGGCAGAAGGAACGGCTGGTCGCCGAGCAACGACACCTCAAAGAAAGGATGGGCGACACCGAGCAACGTGCAGAAAGCTGGCTGAAAAAAGTCGAGGAGGCGTTTGACTTCGCCCAGCATGCCCAGTACTGGTTCGCTCAAGGCAATATCCAAGAAAAGCGAAACATCCTCGTCAAACTCGGCTCGAACGCAGTGCTCAAAGACGGAATTGTGCGCATTGAACTCAATGATCTCTGGAAACGGTTCGGAGCCGATGCTCCAGCATTCCACGAAGACATGCGTCGGCTCGTACTCACCAAAGACGGCTTACCTGACGAAAAAACAGCCGCTTTCACGGCTGCTTTTCCACGGTGGTAGGCGTGGATGGACTCGAACCATCGACCACGGAGGTATAAGCTCCGCGCTCTAACCAACTGAGCTACACGCCCATAACTAACCCGCACAGTATACCGCCAACGGTCGCCCTGACAATCTTTATCGCTTGTATTCCTCTGTATTCCTCATTTGTTTTTCACCATCCCCCAATCCTTTCTTGTCTTTTCCAGCCCTTCCTGGCCCTCCCAGCCATTTCAGCCCTCCCCACCCTTCCCGTTTACGCCAATTTTCCCTAGTATATCCCTAACCATATGCCATTCCTTATTTTGGGCTTTGTTTTAGTCGCGATCGGCGTCTATTTCAATGTTAAAGCCCGCAAAGACAAGGATAAAGATGGAATCGAGGGAACCACCGCTTTTATCATCGCAGGGCTGATTTTTTTGCTCATATTCGGCCTCCTGTACCGCTTCCTCATCAACGTAACTTAATTGCATGCAGATCCATCAAGTTACCCCCGAAGAACAAGGCCTCCGCCCAGACATGCTGCTGGCACGGTTGCTTTCGTGTTCCCGGACGCAGGCACAGGACATCCTCAAAAAACAAGAAACGTCTGTGAATGGAAAAATCTCTCGGGGCAGCGTTAAATTGGGGGAAGGAGATGAAATCAGCTTCGAAGCTGTAGTTAAAAACGATCCTTTAGCTCCAGAAAATGAGGTGGGGACTATAAAAAAAGTCAGGAAGACAAAAAAAACGCATCCGATGCCCCCGATTCTCTACGAAGATGACGACATCGTCGCTCTGGAGAAACCAGCCGGCATCCTTGTCCATTCGATCACCGAGAACGCCGACCAGGCGACACTCGTCGACGCGCTGCGTTTGGCGTATCCCTCGATCAAAAACGTCGGTGACAAACCAGAGCTGCGGCCAGGCATCGTCCATCGGTTAGACAAGATGGTTTCTGGCGTTATGCTCGTCGCAAAGACGCGGGCGGGATTCGAAGCGCTCAAGGAGCAATTCCAAGCTCGGACCATCCTCAAGGAGTACCAAGCGCTGACATACGGTCGTCTCCCAAAAGACAGTGGCACCATCACCTTCCCCATCGCTCGAGGCGTCGAAGGGCGCTACGTCGCGAGGCCAGAGTCACAGGAAGGAAAGGATGCGCGGACCGATTATCTCGTTGAGGCACGATTCAAGACAGCGACGCTTGTGCGCGCGTTCCCAAAGACCGGCCGCACCAACCAGATCCGCCTGCACTTCGCCGCGATCGGCCACCCCCTCGTCGGCGACTCCCTCTATGGCCGCAAGATGAAAAACATCCGCGAAATCCCACTCCCCCGCCTGTTTTTGCATGCGGAGAAGATTACATTTAAGAATTTGGAGGGAAAAACAGTTGCGGTGGAGTCGCCGTTGCCGGAGGTTTTGAAACAATTGCTCACAACCTTGCCGACAAAATAAAATATGAAAGGCCACCTCTTCGTCATTACGGGCCCCTCTGGCGCTGGTAAAAGCTCCATTGCGGAAGCATTGCTTGCCAAACACACGTTGGATCTCAAGCGTGTCGTCACCTGCACCACGCGTACGCCGCGCCCAGGAGAACTCAATGACGTAGATTATCATTTTCTTACGCACGAGGAATTTGAACGACTGATTGCGACCGATGCGCTCCTTGAATGGGCGCAGGTCTATGGCAACTACTATGGCTCCCGCAAGCAAGATGTCCAAGAGATGCTGGATCGAGGCGAGACAGTGTTAATCGTCCTTGATGTCCAAGGAGCTGCCAGACTCCACAACATCTTCCCCGAGGCCAAAATCATATTCATTACCGCCGATTCCTCCGACATCCTCCGCGACCGCATCATCCGCCGCAACCCGAAACTGAATGACGTCGATGACCGGCAGGCCGTCCTTCAGAAAGAATTGGCCTTTATCGACAAAAGCGACTTTATCGTGACAAACCACGAGGACAGGCTTGAAGAGGCGACGAAGGAGGTGGAGGGGATCGTACTCTCTTGACCATTCCCCTCCTTTTTCCTATACTTCCACCACTATTCATTGGCCTCCGACGATCACATTACAACCTGTCGACTCCTGAACACATGTCGCTTGGCAACAAAGAAAGGTGGTTGCCGTGCGTTTAAATGTTGATGAACCGAAGGTTGTACGTGATCCACTCGAGACCACCAATTTTTTCACTCCTATGTCCGACGAACAAGCGAAGCCCTCTGAATCCTCTGAGGCCTCCGCCGCTCCTGCTGCCTCTGAAACCCCTGCAACCCCGCCTCCCGCCTCCCGCCTCCCTTCCTACGCCACCAAACTCTCCGGCATGACCGATGTCAAAAGCGGCATGACCGTGAAGATCCACGAGAAGATCAAAGACGTTACAGCCAAAGGCGAGGAACGCGAACGTATCCAGATATTCGAAGGCACGATCCTGCGCGTGCGCGGGGCTGGCAAATCCAAAACCATCATCGTCCGCAAGGTCACCCACGGCTTCGGCGTTGAAAAGATCTACCCGCTCAATTCCCCTGTGGTGGACAAGATCGAACTGATTAAAACAGCAGAGACCCGCCGCGCGCACCTCACTTATCTCTCCGGCCGCAAGAAAAAGTCGTTCCGCCGGAACTTGAAGGAAAAGTGGGAAAAGAAAAGCTGAGGATATATACTGGAAACCGTCCCGCAAGGACGGTTTTCTCTTTTCTATGCGACGCAGAAGTCTTTTCCTCCTCCTCATTCCACTCATTCCACTCCTCTTGCTGTTGAGCGTCTTTCTGGACGTTCGCCCGACCGCCGCCCCCTTTTCCCCTCCTTCCCCCTCCCCCTCGTCATTCTCTCCGGCGGAGCCGGATCCGGCTCCGCCGGACACTCTCCCCCCTCCCCCCTCTTCCCTCCCTGCCATCCTTCCAATCACCCCCCTCTTCTCCTCTGGCTTTTATCAAAAAGACTTCTTTGACCGCGCCTATGCTTCGTTCCCTGCGGTCGATCTTGTCCAAACACAGAGCATCCTTTCTCCCCACCATCTCATCGAGGCCAAAGAGATGGCTCGCTTGTTTACCCTCGCGAGCAATGAACAGGTAAACCTTGTCATTCTCCTTTCCCCGAATCATTTCGATGCGGGACATGCGACGATGCAAACGACGAGTGGTCGATACCAAACCCCCTACGGCGAGCTCGAAATCGACCAAACCGCCGTGAAACAGGTGCGAAGCCGCGTGCAAACCATCACAGAAGAACCGGCCACATTCTTCAAAGAACACGGGGTTGCCGCTCTCACCCCGTTTATCAAGCGGTCATTCCCTTCCGCCAAACTCCTTCCCATCGTCCTCCATGAAACCGCGTCCAAGCGTGAAACGGAGCAACTCGGCTCCGAACTCGCGAACCTGTTTCCCAATGCGGTCGTGATCGCCAGCATCGACATGTCCCATTATCTCCCCAACTACGCAGCAGATTGGCACGATGAGAGGACGTTGCGAACGCTAACGCTCGGGGTTAGCACGCTGCTCACCCCGAGCGTTAGCAGACCCCTGGAGATCGACTCCAACGCGAGCTTGCGAACCCTCCTCTCCCTGAATCGTACTCGTGGCGATGAGGCGTGGCATCTCACCCATCACGGAAGCTCTTTGGACATGGGCGCAACGAGCACCCCAGAAGAAAACACAAGCCATTTCCTCGGCTATTTCCTCCCAGGCGCACCGGAAGCCACACGCACGGCCTCCCTCCATTTCGTGGGCGACATTATGCTGGATCGTGGCGTGCGTCGTATCACAGACAAAGAAGGAGTGGCGTACCCTTGGGAAAAAATCGGGCGTTTCCTTTTGGGGAGCGACCTTGTCATCGGCAACCTTGAAGGAACCGTGAGTGACCGTCCCAGTATCGCGACGGATGATCCCCCCTTCCACTTCGGCTTCCCGCTCGCCTCAATCGAAGCGTTGCAAGAGCACATAGACGTCGTCTCGCTGGCGAATAACCACACCATGGACTTCGGGAACAAGGGGAATAAAGAAACGCGAGAAAACCTGACGACGCTTGGCCTCCCCTTCTTTGGCGCTTGGCAAACACCAGATCAAGTCTACGAGACAACGATCAATGGCATCCCCATCACCATCATCGGCTATCACCAGTTTCAGCCAGACCTCGAGGCGCTGGATCAACTGATCAAAGAAGCAAAGGCGGCAAGTCGTTACGTGATCATATTTCCTCACTGGGGAACCGAGTACCGCGTGACGCCGGATTCCTCGCAAGTCGCGCTCGCTAAACGGATGATCAAGGACGGCGCCGACCTCATCATCGGCGGACATCCGCATGTGCCACAGGCCATGGACGTTATTGATGGCGTGCCCGTCATCTACTCGCTTGGGAATTTCATCTTTGACCAACGCCTCCCCGCCACCTGGCAATCGCTCACCGTTGGCGTGACAATCACGGATACCGATACCGTCGTCCACCTGCTCCCGATCAGCGCCAAATTCGGCCAACCCGCGCCGCTTTCCGACGCAGCGGCACAACAACTCATCGACCGTCTTGCACAGGCATCCCCTACCCAATGGCAAGAGATGATAAAGAGCGGTACGATACGCACAACAAGAAAAAAATAACCTATGCCAACCCATTTCAATCCCCCACCCGTCCCGCCACCCGCTCCGCCGAAACAGACCAATGTCATGCTGATCGTCGTGCTCGTCATTGTCGGCGTTGTCCTTTTCTCCATGGTTCTCGCCGGCATCTTTGCCTGGAATGCCATGAAATTCTTCTCCCTTGAGCGTGAGGTATCTCCTGATGTGCCGACCCCCCCATCACTTGATATCAATTGGCCTCCAAGTAAACCGAATCCAGCGGAAGCGGTACCGGGTACAGGGATGTCAGACACGTCTCCGGTCGAATTTGCCTTTTCAGCAGATGCGCAAAGCTATACGCTTTCCCTTCCCTCCTCCAAAATACCATCCGAACGTCTGGGTATCGACTTGCTCCCACTTGAGAAGCAGTCAAAACGCCGCGAAGGGAACTATGCCATCCGAAACCTGTTTGGGGGTAGCAACAACACCGCGTTCGTCTTATTTGAAGATTACCTCTTGGGAACCGTAAAGGGGGGAGCGTATGACGGTTTGAACCTGCGGATGCAGGTGGGGCAGGTCAACGACCTCGGTGGCGGGCCCGTCTACTTCTATTACATCGACAACAACGGCTCAACGATCCTGCTTCCGCAATACGGAGGAGTCACCTCGCTTTGGTTCCAAGAAAAGCCAAACCTCAACCCGGATGTATTGATCGACACCCACCTCACCATCCAGGAACTCGAGCAATACCCATATGTTGATCTCACCGACACCCAGGGTCGTACATACACCAGAGCATATGTCGGCCCACGATACACAACCATCAATGATTTCATCCTCGAAGACCATGCGGTTGTCGCCCAAACGAAAGAGGGACCGCTCTATGCCTTCGGCGCGGAAGGCCCGTTCCTAAGCATGTTCGGTACCGGCAATACGTTCTTTACTCTCACAGCTGACGGACGTGCCTTGGTTTACGATCTGAAAATTCCTTTCTGGAAGTATACCTTGGAAGGAACAGAGGATTCCTCAAACAAACTTTACGTGAATACTCCAGCCATCACCTGGAACGACGGAACGAAAAACACAAAAGAATACCGCAAGGCTGGCATGGGAGGATGCGGATTCGGACAGCCGACCGATGTTGTTCCTGATCCAGGAATCTACGGCCAACTCGTTGAAGGGGGTTATTTCGTCGACGACAACAATACAAAGGTTTCCATCTTTGTTCCAAAATCCTTCGAAACAGAAGCAGGACTCGCCCCATATGAATCCATGAAGGCATATGGGGATGAACAAACACTCACGAAGGAGGATTATCTCAAGAGCCATCCGCTCTTCTTCCACAAGGACTCGCTCGGACGACTGGTTCGTTTCACCTCCATGGATTTCATCCCTCCCGCCGAATGCGGCAAGCCGGTCATCTATCTCTACCCAGAAAAAACGACGGACATGACCGTCATGCTCGCCCCCCAAGGCGGGTTCACCAAGAGCGAACCGAGCTACGCCGACGGCTGGCGCGTCACCGCCCATCCCGACGGTTCAATCCTCAACAAGGATGATGGCAAGACGTACCCCTACCTCTTCTGGGAAGGCCGTGGCGGAAGCTACTCCGAGCCGCAGAAATTCTGGGTTGTGAAACGGGAGGACGTCCGTCCATTCCTGACGAGCACACTGGCGACGCTGGGCCTCAACAAGCAGGAGACGACCGACTTCCTGGAATTCTGGGCCCCGCGCATGGAGGCAGCCCCTTACTACAAGATCGGTTTCCATGGGACATCGGTAATGAACCAGATCGCGCCGCTCTCGATCTCAACCAAGCCGCAGACACTCCTGCGTATCCTCATGGACTACCAGGAACTCGAAAAACCAATTACCCCAAATCCTCCTACCCTTCCGAAAACTCCTATCCGTCGTGGGTTTACGGTGATCGAATGGGGCGGGGTCATACGATAACAAAAAAGACGCGGCATGGCCGCGTCTTTTTTTTCGTTTACTCCCAGTCCCTTTCCCCCATCACCGGATCCCCGATCTTATAATCAAACAGACGGTTCGCTGGGATCTCGATTACCCTCTCCTGCCAGCGCTCCCCGAACACCTGGAGGGCAGCGTGGCTGTCGGTGACCCAGCGGATGTCCTCTGAAGACCCGACGACATAAATGCGGGGGGAGTCGACAGACTTGATGAGCGTTCCTTTGGCGAACCGCATGGTGCCACCATCAGGAATCAGGTCTAACTGGCGTTGGCTCATATACTGAACCGAAGACCATGAGCGGAAATGGCTGAAATAGGTTTCTTCGTCTGGGAACTCATATTTCTTCCCGTTCTGCAGGAGATATACCGTCGAATCTTCCGGCGTACGGGCGGCGCGGACAGCGGCGACTGGAGCGGTCGACATATCCTTCAAGGCAGCAATAGTAGCGGTGTAGATACGTCCGTCCAGGCCGCGCCAAAAAGCGTGGCTGCGGTCGGAGAGAACAGGATTCGTCCCAAAACCGATCACCATGGTTTTTCCCGCATCGTAATTATGGAACAAAATCTCGCCGTTATCGTTCACGCCAACGGCTACCCCATCCTGCGCGTCGCGAATCTTGTATTTGAGGGAAACGCTCGCCCCATTATTGAAGTTCAAAATAGAAGAACCGGAAACAGTATCCCAAAACAATTTATCATCGAGCAACGTGAACACGCCGCCCTTGGCGACCCCCAATTTCTTCACCTTCCCGTCATCGCTCAAAAACAGCTCATCTTTCTCGTTCACCCAGGCCATGCGCGTACCGTTAATTTGGTACGCCTCCTGAATCGGACGGAACCAACTTACTTGTTCTTGATCAAACACGAGCGGCTTCTCGTCACCAGGTTTATATGTGTGACGAGTAAAATTACGGAAAAATTCAATGCGGCCGCCGGAAAGAAAATGCAATCCAACGATATCTTCCTTCTTTTCCGTCCAAGTGCCAGGAACAACCTTCATGCTCCCGCGATAGCCGTCGACAATGGCGGAATCCATCAGCCATATCTCCTTTTCTCCCCCCGCAAAAATCGTTTTGACCGCCGCCTTTGTTCCGTCTATGTCATTGAGTTCTTCACGCTCAAGGGTCCAATGATCAAAAAACGATTGTGCTTCGCCTTCGGCATGGTTGTACGCCAGAACCGCTGCTTGGCGAATCGCCCCGTTTTTCTTTGCCGCTTCCATGTTGAAAACATAATCGTTCCCGTGGGAAAGCACGTCCACTCCCATGGAAACCGCAAAGGAAACAGGCGAGAGTATCGTTTTCTCTGCCCCCGTACTCATATCCACCTCCACCACATCATACCGATCGGTCTCTGCACGCGGCCGCATAAAAAGCATGCGCCCCTCATTCTCGGCAAAATCTTTCTGATCGAACGCCTCACGAGATACGTCCTCGATGTCCGCTTCCGACTCCCCTTTGAGCAGCGTTACATCGACGATGTCGCACGTACTCCCGACGCATCCGTTTGGTTCCTCAAGCACATAGGCATTGTCCCCTAATGAAAAGGGTCCTTGCGCTCGGCTGGAAAGAGCCAAACGTTGAACCTTAAATCCATCATGACGCCACACCCGTTCGGCTTGGAGCGGCTTCCATCCGCCCGGATCCGCGGTCAGATTATTCAAAGAAGGAAGGAAGACCAAGCCAACAACCAAGAACCAGAGTGGGGAAAAACGCTTCATAGGACAGTCGTTACGGATTACGAAAATACGGAAAAGGAGGGGAAAAATCGTTTGCGGTAGTAAGGGGCTATCCTAGCTTGCGCTAGTTTAAGCATGAAAACCTAGCAAAAAAAAGAAGGAGTGTCAATGGGGGGAAGGGACTTTCGTATATGAAATTACAAAACCTCCTGAAAACAGGAGGTTTTGTGATTAAAACATGTCTTTGAGAAACTGCCCGGTTAAACTCCGTTTCACTTTCGCAACATCCTTCGGTGTCCCCATCGCGACGACTTCCCCACCTTTTGTGCCACCATCGGGTCCCATGTCGATGACCCAGTCGGCGCCTTTGATGACGTCTAGGTTGTGTTCGATGATAAGCACGGTGTTCCCTTTGTCCACGAGCTGGTTCAGGACTCCCATGAGGCGTTTGATGTCCTCGAAGTGCAAGCCAGTCGTCGGTTCATCGAGGATATAGAGGGTGCGCCCGGTGGCGCGGCGGGAGAGTTCGGTCGCGAGTTTCACGCGTTGGGCTTCACCGCCAGAGAGCGTCGTCGCGGACTGGCCGAGGCGGAGGTAGCCCAAACCGACTTCATGAAGGACGTTTAGCTTCTCAAAGATGGCTGCTTGGTCTGCAAAGAAACGACGGGCTTCCTCGACGGTCATGGAGAGGACATCCGCGATGGACTTGCCTTTGTAGTGGATCTCCAGGACTTCGATGTTGTAGCGTGTGCCGCGGCATTCAGGGCACTCCATATACACGTCGGGCATGAATTGCATCTCAATACGGCGCATGCCATCGCCAGAGCAGGCCTCACAGCGGCCGCCACCTTTTACGTTGAAACTGAACTTGCCGGCGTCGAAATTACGGAGCTTCGCCTCCGGAGTCTCCGTGAACAAGTCGCGAATTGCGGTAAAGACGGTCGTATACGTCGCAGCATTGGAGCGTGGCGTGCGTCCGATCGGTGACTGGTCGACCGCGACCACCTTATCGATATGTTCGAGCCCTTTGATCGCCTTATGGTCGCCGGGATACACCTTGGCGCGATAAAAATGCTTCGAGAGCGCTTTCCCAAGAATATCCAAGATGAGCGTCGACTTTCCGCTGCCAGAGACGCCTGTGACGCAGACGAGCATTCCCAGAGGAATATTCGCATCGACGTTCTGAAGGTTGTTCGCCTTTGCTCCCAGGATGCTGATGGATTTTCCTGTCCCTTTTCGGAACGTCTTGGGAACAGGAATGAACTTCTTCCCAGATAGATATTGGCCAGTCAGCGAATCTTTTTGCTTCTTAAGTGACGCTGGCGTCCCCTCCGCGATGATCTCGCCACCGTATTCCCCTGCCCCAGGACCCACATCGAACACATAATCTGCCGCCTCTATCATGGCTTTGTCGTGCTCGACGACAATCACCGAGTTTCCCAGTTTTTGCAGGGAACGGATTGTGCCAATCAGTTGTTCATTGTCGCGCGAATGCAACCCGATGGACGGTTCGTCTAAGATATAAATAACACCCGAGAGCGAGGAACCAAGTTGGGTCGCCAGGCGCACACGCTGACTCTCGCCTCCAGAGAGGGACAAAGAGGATCGATCTAGTGTCAGATAGCCGAGACCCACTTCCATAAGATGGGAGAGCCGCGACACCGTCTCCTTTGCGACGCGCTGCATGATGATCGCCTGTTCCTTGGTGAGGACACCGGCATCGTTTTTCCCTTTTTTAAGTGCCAATACGTCTTCGAAAAAGAGATGTAGGTCTTCAATGGAGTATCCAACCAGGTCCGCAATAGACTTGTCCCCTAATTTCACCGCCAGCACTTCCGGGCGCA
>JACPHX010000010.1 GCA_016188425.1 Candidatus Uhrbacteria bacterium
AGTATGGCGCTTGCGAGAAACATCTGCCGATCGGTCACGGGCAGATTCTTCATATTACTTTTTGGCGTCCTTCTTGGCATCCTTTCCTCCCTCCGGTTTCTTTCCTGCTTCCGGCTTGGCGCCTTCCGCCGGAGCAGCCCCGCCTTCCGCGGCCGCGGCCGCATCTTCCTCTTCCTTCTTCTTGGCAGCCAATTCAACCTTCGTGACGTCCACGTCCACGGCTTGGTTGAGCGCCGCGATTTCTTCGTCGGTACGAGGAGCTTCGACCGTGGCAATGGTCTGGCTCAAGGAATCCTGAATGGCGACTCCTGCAGGGATCGTGAGGTCTTTGATGCGGATAGAATCTTCAAAGGTCTTCAGCACGGAAATGTCGACCATGATCTGCGCAGGCAGATCCTTTGGCAGACAGCGGACGAGCACGTGGTCGAGCGATTCGACGAGCGTACCGCCCAACCCTTTGATGGCCGGGGACTCGCCCACGAAACGCAGCTTCACATTGGCTTCGATTTCCTTGTTCATGTCGATCGCGCGGAAATCGATATGGATAATGTCATCGCTCAAGGGATCCGTCTGGTAATCCTGCACGAGGACATGGTGGATCAACGAACCGACCAGGAGATCGATGATGGTACTTTCACCAGCATGGCGGTACATCTTCATGAACTCTTTGGAGTTGACGGCCAAAGAAACGGGCTCCTTGATGGCTCCGTAAACGACGGCTGGAATGTGACCCTGCGCGCGCATCGCGTTGTTGCGGCGCCCCTTGGTTTTACGCGTGGTGGCTTGAAGACTTGGCATATCCTTGAAAACAATTTCAGACAAAAATGATGCCGGCATGATGCGGGAATCACGAGATTTTGTCAATTAAAACTAGCGTTTCTTTGCCTGCCGAGACTTCGGCCTCATCTGCTTCTGACGGCGAGCCACACGGACAGACGGCTGTCTCTTTGTTGAACGGATAC
Source organism: Candidatus Uhrbacteria bacterium (assembly GCA_016188425.1). Lineage (GTDB taxonomy): Bacteria > Patescibacteriota > Patescibacteriia > UBA9934 > GWF2-40-263 > JACPHX01. The sequence goes on from JACPHX010000010.1 coordinate 963, forward strand.
CGGAACGGACTTGGAAAGGGACGGTTTCAAGCGTGGCCCGATCCAGCCGAAACCCTGAAATCCAGGCATGCGCCGCCACCACATCGTTTGCCGTCAGCGGTGCGCCGGTTCGCAGGCGGGTGACATCCTGTTCCGACAAATCGGTGATCAGGCCAATGGAACTCATGCCTTGCTGGTCGGTCATCACCAGCGAGAGCACGTGGTTGCAGCAACGGCCGCACGTGCCGTAATAAAGTTCCGTTTCTCCATCGCGGGCGATCTGTTTGGTACGGCTCATGGCGAAGCGCCGCTCGCAGACCGGACAGAAAGCCGCAAGCTCCGACGCATTTTCTTGTTGGTTCGTGGGGTTGGCCATAGGTTCATTGAATGTAACACAGGGAACGCCATGAGACAAAAATTTATGAGAACCCCTCTTTTTCTAACATGATGAACCGATGTGCCAGCGCAAGCAGTATCATAGTAAAAAGCAGTGAACTTCCCCCATAACTTACCAGTGGAAGCGGCAAACCGGTCACGGGCAGCATCCCCAGGTTCATCCCAATATTGATAAACGCCTCAATGAAAACCGTGGTTGCCACCCCAAGGACAAAAAAACCGATAAAAGGATCACGCGCCGAGAATGAAAAAAGAAGGAGCCGATACAGGAGAAGGGAAAAACCGCCTAGCACAAGCAAAGAGCCGATGAGCCCAAGTTCTTCGGCAATGACGGCGAAAATAAAATCCGTCTGTGCCTCTGGCAAAAACTTCAGCTGGCTTTGGCTGCCGAAGCCCACCCCTCTTCCAAACAGGCCGCCGGCCCCAACGGCAATCATGGCCTGCCGACTATGATACCCCTCCCCCAGCGGATCCGCTGCCGGGTTCAAAAAACTTAAGATGCGTCCTTTCTGGTACGGCCGCAGCACGAACAACCATCCGACAGCTGAAAGAACGCCGCCCGCGCCAATGAACGCTGCAAAATGCGTCCGTCGAATGCCGGCAAAACAGATGAAGGAAAACCAAATAACAAAGAGCACGCTTGCCGATCCGAAATCCGGCTGGAACAGCACAAGCAAGCTTGGAACCGCCGCGAGCGCCCCGCTCTCCAGGATTTCTCTCCACCCAAGCCGCTTGCGGGCGCGACGGCTAAAATACAGCGCCAAGATGGCGCACAGCGCGATCTTCACAAACTCGACGGGCTGGAAGCTTACCGGACCCAAAACAAACCAACCGCGCGTCCCGCGGATCGTCGTTCCAAAAAAATAGACCAGCAGGAGGAGGAGGTTCCCGATCCCGTAGAGCATCGCACTGTAATTGCGCAACAGGCGAACATTCCAACAGGAAATCGCCAAAAAAACCGCCAACGATATGAGGACCGCAATGGCTTGCTTTTGGAGCTGGAATAAGTCACCCCCTTTTGAAAGCGCGACCGAATAAATCGCGACGAGCCCGATCGCGATCAGCCCCACGAGGGCGACCATGAACGGCACGTCGACATGCCGCAGGCGCGAAAGGGCCGACATAGGTTATACGTCTAAATTCTGCACGTGCTTGGCTTGGGTCTGGATGAACGATTTCCTGGGCGCGACATCGGAACCCATGAGGACAGTAAAAACTTCCTCTGCTTTTTCCGCATCGTCAATGCTCACTTGTTTCATAACCCGTTTCTCCGGATCCATCGTCGTCTCCCACAACTGTTCCGGATTCATTTCTCCAAGACCCTTGTAGCGCTGAATATTCACTTTGATGCCGCCGATCTGGATCGCCTCGATGGCGCCTTCATCCACGTTCTCGTCGGGGGGGACTGCCCCCTCCTCGACGGACAGGGCATGCCCTGTACCTACATCGCCCTTTGTGTTTTTCTTTGCCGCTGCCTTTTCCCCGCGTTCCTTGGTCAGCTTCGCGATCAATGATTCTTTTTCTTCGTCGGAATAAACGTAATGGACCTCTTTGCCCAGCTGGAGGCGGTACAGAGGTGGTTGGGCGATGTAAATGTGGCCGCCACGGATAAGGTCGAGGAAATAGCGGTAGAACAAGGTCAGCAAGAGCGTGCGGATGTGCGCGCCGTCGACGTCCGCGTCGGTCATGATGACAATGCGATCGTAACGAAGGTCGTTTATATTGAACGCCTCGCCAATGTTGGTACCCAAGGCGATCACCAGCGACTTCACCTCGTTGTTGGCAAGCATCTTATCGAGCCGCGCGCGTTCCACGTTCAAAATCTTTCCTTTGAGAGGAAGAATCGCCTGCGTCTCACGGTCGCGTCCTTGCTTGGCAGACCCGCCAGCGGAGTCGCCCTCGACGACGAACAACTCGGATCGTTTTGGATCCTTCGAGGAACAGTCCGCGAGTTTTCCTGGGAGGGTCAATCCTTCCAGGACGCCTTTGCGCAGCACGGTCTCGCGGGCGGCGCGGGCGGCGGCGCGCGCTTGGGCGGAGAGGACGCATTTGCCGATGATGGCTTCCCCGTCGCGTGGATGTTCTTCCAAGAAAATTTTAAACGCATCACCAAAGACCGTCTCGACCGCCGCGCGCGCCTCCGGGTTCCCGAGTTTCATCTTGGTCTGCCCTTCAAACTGCGGATCCTTGAGCTTGATACTGATGATGCCCGTCAGCCCTTCGCGTACATCTTCTCCGGTGAGGTTCACGTCCTTCTCTTTGATGAGGCCTTTGGCGCGCGCGTAGGTGTTCAGTTCGCGCGTGAGCGCGGTGCGGAACCCCATGAGGTGCGTCCCCCCTTCCGGGTTGATGATGTTGTTGGCAAAACAAATAACGTTCTCGTAATAGTCATCAGTGTATTGGAGTGAAACCTCCACCGCGATATCGCTGACGGGTTCGTGCTTCTCGACATAAAAAATATTGGCATGCTTGCGCTCCTTCCCACGGTTCAAGTGCTGAACGTAGGAAGCGATGCCGCCTTCAAAAAGGAAGCCATAGCCGTATTCTTTTCCTTTCTCGCGCTCGTCAAAAATATCCAGCCGCAATCCCTTGAGGAGATACGCGCACTGGCGCAAGTGGTCCACAATTGTCTTGAGGTCGTACTCTGTCGTTTCAAAAATCGTCTCATCCGCCTGGAAGGAAATCGTTGTACCTGTCCCACGTACGTTCCCAACGGCTTTCACCTTTCCTTGAGGGATGCCGCGCTTATACTCCTGGCGCCACAGTTTCCCTTCGCGCTTCACCTCCGCGATCAAATGCGTCGACAACGCGTTCACGACGGAGACACCTACGCCATGCAAACCACCAGATACCTTATACCCACCACCACCGAATTTTCCCCCGGCATGGAGCTTCGTCAAAACAAGTTCAAGAGCCGATACCTTGAATTGCGGATGCGGATCGACTGGGATACCGCGTCCTTCATCTTCCACGGAAATATAATGATCGGGCAACAGACGCATAGTAATGCGTTTCCCGTGCCCGGCGAGCGCCTCGTCAAACGAGTTGTCCATGACCTCCCAAATGAGGTGATGGAGTCCTTTAGGACCAGTCGTGCCGATATACATGCCCGGGCGCTTGCGCACCGGGTCGAGCCCTTCAAGGACTTGAATCTGCGCGGCGCCATAGCTGCCTGCTACTTTGGTGGATTGAGCGGTTTCTTTGTCGGGCATAAGTGGGGGTAGGGGGGGAGGTGGGAGGTAGGAAGAAAGGAGGACGGCAATCGGAGGAAGTGTAGCAGGGGGGAGGCAAGGTGAACAAGGGATAGTAAGAGGTTTAGGTTCAATCGAATCGGCAGACGTGGCTGTGATCCGGCCAGGGGTAGCCGAAGGTTGAGGCGAGGGTGGCGGCGCTTTGGGGACCGCTGGAAGTTTGTGCATATCGCTCCGGGGGAGTCGTTGATGCCTCGCGCAAAAACGGATCTATCGCCAGCCAGGAGGCACGGATCTCTTGTTTGCTCACGAAGAGAGACTGATCCCCTTTCATGGCAGCGAGGAGCAATCGTTCGTAGTCCCCGACGGCGGGAGCGCTAAAATGTTCGTTGCGACAGAAGTGCATCGCGGCAGAGGTCGTATCTCTCGTGAAACCAGGTTGCACGACGTTCATCGACAGCGTAATGGAGGGACGCGGATCGATTTCAAACGTCAGACGGTTGGGCATGACACCCTCGGGCGCACGAAACGTCACCGTGGCACATGTGTGTTTCTTGTGGGCACGTTTACCTGTGCGGATGAAAATAGGCACCCCCTTCCATCGATCAGTACCAATCTCCAACACCATCGACGCGTATGTTTCCGTCGACGAGTCCGGTTTGACCCCCGGCTCCGATGCAAACCCCTCATACGCGCCGCGCACGAGGGAGACACTCCCTTGGAATGGACGGATTGCGCCGAGCAACCGTGCACGTGCTGCTTGCTCCGCAGAGGAACTCGCGTCTTCCGGCGTCTCCATCGCAAGAAACGCCACCAGTTGCAACAGATGGTTCTGCACCATGTCGCGAAGGGCGCCCGCTTCATCATAATACGCGCCGCGCCCCTCCATCCCGACGGTTTCAAAGGCGTCGATATGTACCGCCGCTACTCCCTGCGCAGACCAGACAGATTCAAAGATAGGATTCTTCCGTCGGAACGTGAGGATGTTTTGGATCGCTTCTTTCCCAAGATAATGATCGATGCGATAGATCTGCGATTCTTGAAAAGAAACACGCACGAGCTTCTCGAGCGCCTCCGCCGTCTTCACATCAAAGCCGAACGGTTTTTCGATGATGATCCGTGAATGATCATCTGGTTTCAGATGCCCGACCACGGCAGCGAAGATCAATGGCGGCAGTGCCAGATAGTGCAATCGCTCTATCCTCTGGCCTATGGCCGATTCATGCCCGCGGATCTCGCGATCGAGCGTCTCGTATCCGTGCGCATCATTGAGATCCGCGGAAATATATCGTGCCCTTGCAGTAAGGAAGCCCAGCACAACGGAATCCAACTCTTCGCCAACCGCTGCGCGCACATCCCTTTCGATATTCTGCGCGAACGCCTCATCCGACAATGGCCGACGCGCGATGCCGTACAGGAAAAACTCTTTCGGGAGCAAACTCTGGCGCGCCAGCTTATAAAGCGACGGATAAATTTTGCGCTGCGTAAGATCCCCCGTCGCCCCGCAGACAATGAAGGCGATAGGATGATCAGGTGGACTGATTCGTTCTGGGGGCATAGGTGAGGAATTACCGCCTGTCTTCTTACCATCCATCCTAGACAATCCCCTCTTTTTCTGCCATTGTGGCCCCGTCCACACGAACTTTACAAAGGAGAGAATCATGACGACAAATGCCGTGACAAAATGGATGGCGGATCTCTCGAACGTGAAAACGTATGAGGATTTGGTCGCGCTGGCACAACAAGAAATCAGCAACGAACAAACGATCGCGAAACGGTGGGAGGATGTGACGGATTGCCGTTCGGCTGGGTGGAACCGGGATCGGAAAACTGTACTCGACTCAAGTAACTCTCGCGTTAGTTGTGATCTTCATCTGGGAAAAGAACCCGAAAATCGCGCCTTGGAACAAAGCAGGGTCCTCGACGAAAATGCTTTTTATTGTGGTGTTGTGGTCGCCATCATCTCGTACGTATGCTTCTTGCCGCTGTTCGACACAAATGAACATTGGACACAATCCGTAATTATTGCCTTCAGCGTGATAGTTGGTGTGAGCACGATCACAGCCTTGGAATTCATGATGCGTGCTGTCAGAAAAATATTACGGAAACAAGAAATCTGGGAGGATCATATCAGCGAGCGCTACTCCCTCCAAGAGAAGTGTTCCCAACCGCCCAGCACGCAGATTTCCGATTTCCTCAAAAAGAAGCTTGATGCAATGAGGCAGGAACTCGTCGGCGAGCAATCTCGCTTACAGGCGACGGATCGGGAGATCGGGACACATCTTCAATCACTCGCGGCCAAGCGTCTTTTGGTAGAGGCGAGGATCGCACGCAACACCGAGCTCAAGAACGACACAGAACTACTCCTGGAAGCCAGGGACGAGATCGATCGTTCCATCAGACAAAGCGAGGAGGCACGCGGCATCATCGCGGATCGGATCGCGCGCATCACGGCGTCGATGGATGAATGTGCGCAGTGGATACAAGGGCCGCTCTCGGACTTAGAGATTCTCACCGATGTCGCCAACCTCGTCTCGAAAACGAACGAGCTCACCCAGAAAGCCGAATCGGCGGTTATCGCCTCGATGGAGACCCTGCGGCAGAGACTGGTCGAGCTCGAGCAGGTGAGCATCGCGATCGCCGACGGCGCCACGCGCGTGCTGGCGGGCGGGTACACGGGGGATGTTGCCAAGGACATCGAACAGATGGAACGCGCCGCGAAGATGGGGGTGGGACTCGAACTGACGCTCGTGAAGGAATGATCGACGGACAGAGGTGAACGGCCTCTGTTTTTAGTTTGCTTCGAAAACCGCCTGCTGCCTTCTCTGTGGGCGGACTGTCGGCCGCCCCTGCCTCCTCCTCCGGCGGAGCCGGATCCGGCTCCGCCGGACTCCCCCCTCCCGTTCCTGTATAATGATTCCACTATGCCCGACGAGCCGCGCTATTACACGCCAGAGGAACAGGAATTCCTACGCAAGTACCGGTTTTCTACCTGGTGGCTTGGGCACCGCCATGGAATAGCGAAGGTGATAAAGATCATCGTCTTCATGGCGGCGCTTGTCGTATTGCTTTGGGGCATGTGGGTGCACGTCGACACGTTGTTTGTCCGCGGGCCGCAAGAAACCGCCGCGCTCCAATCTGTCTTCGCTACCCAGCAACGCGATGTACGCGCCACCACAAAAGGCACAATCGCGGAGCCCATGGTGCAAGGACCCGTGCAAGTCATGCAGAGTGGCGAAGGACTGTATGATCTCGTCGCGCGCGTGAGCAACCCCAATGCAGATTGGTATGCACGTTTCCAGTACTCATTCCATTCCTCTGCCGGCGATACGGCTCCGCAATCCGCCGTGCTCCTTCCGCAAGCGGAACAACTCCCCCTCGTCGTCTTCGCCACCCCTGCTGCCGCGACGCCTCGCGATGCCGAGCTTACGATTAGTAATTTTGTCTGGATTCGCTTCGACCGCCATGCCTATGGCACCTATGAAACCTTTGCCCAAAACCGGCTCGATTGGACCATAGAAAACCAGGGCTACGACCAAACCTTCCAAGTCGACAACAAAACCGTAGGCCGTGTGACATTCGATGTCGAAAACCCCACGTCCTACGGTTTCTATTCCCCGTCCTTCATTATTCTTCTCAAACAAGGAACGCGTATCGTCGGCGTCAGTCGCACCACCATCAGCGACCTGCGCGCCGGGGAGCGCGAGTCCGTCTCCCTTAATTGGTTCGGCACCCCCCCTCCGGCGACCACCATCGAAATCGTCCCCTATGTGGACCCGTTTGATACCCAAGGATATATAGGAATATAGCTGGGGAAATTCTCTCTTGCCATCTCCACGCTTTTTCCCTATACTTGCCACAAATGCCCCCGGGAAGGGGGTTTTTAGATAGAAAAAGCTGGCAGCGTGCAGCAGGCAGCTGGCAGCATTGTCAACACGTTAATCCACCAAGCTGCATGCTACCTGCTGCACGCTGCCAGCTTCCCCCCTATGTTCAGCTATCTCAAACAAGCCAATGAAGAACTGCGCAAGGTGACCTGGCCTTCGCGGAAGGATACGGTCCGGTACTCGCTCGTGGTGGTTGGCGTCACGCTCGTCTTGGCCATCTTCTTCGCCGCACTCGATTTCGGCCTCACCTTCGGCCTTGAAAAACTCATCCAAGTTGCCAACCCGTAAATCCCTATGCCAAAACAGACCGCCAAACATGGCCGTCGGTGGTACGCGATCCACACCTACAGCGGCTACGAGGACAACGTGGCCCAAAACCTGCGCCAGCGCATCGAGAGCATGGACATGGAAGAGAAGATCTTCGGCGTGCTCGTCCCCAAGGAAAAAAAGATCGTGATTAAAAACGGCAAACGCAAGACCGTCGAAGAAAAAATCTTCCCAGGATATGTGCTGGTGGAGATGACGGTCTCGGACGATTCTTGGTATGTGGTGCGCAATACACCCAACGTCACTGGCTTCCTTGGAACTGGCACCATCCCAACCCCACTCTCCGACGCGGAAATCGAATCGCTCCAGAAACGGATCGGCGTCAACGAGCCTGAATACATCCTGGATGTGGAGGTGGGCTCCCCTATCGCCATCATCGACGGGCCGTTCAAAGGGATGGAAGGAAAGGTTTCGGAAATGGACCAGGAACGCGGCAAGGTCAAAGTACTGGTCTCCATGTTCGGCCGCGAGACCCCAGTAGAACTTGACTTTTTGCAGGTGAAGAAGGTATAGAAGGGAGGAAAAGGGAGGGAGAGTGGAGGAGGGAGAATGACGGTTTTTCTTTGTCATTCTCCACTCTGCCTCCTCCCCCCCTCTATTTACTAACATAGTGTGGTTGCCTCGATCTCGGGGAGTCCACTTAAAAAACAACTATGGCCAAAAAGATAAAAACACAGATCAAGCTCCAGATCCAAGGCGGCGCAGCGACCCCAGCTCCACCGGTCGGTCCCGCCCTTGGTCAGCACGGCTTGAACATCGCGGATTTCGTGAAACGCTTCAACGACGCCACCAAGGACCGCCGCGGCGAAGTCGTCCCGATCATCATCACCGTGTACGAAGATCGCACATACGATTTCGTCACCAAAGTCGCTCCGGCTTCCGACCTCATCAAGCAGGCGGCGAAGATCAAGTCGGGCTCTGGAAAACCGCTCACCGAAAAAGTTGCCACGATCACGCAAGACCAGCTCCGCGCCATCGCCGAGAAAAAAATGCCTGACCTCAACACGAAAGACGTTGAGATGGCAATGAAAATCATTGCGGGAACGGCGAGACAGATGGGAGTGGAAATAAAGTAGCTGGTTTCAAGGGTCGCAAGGGCAGCAAGGGTTTCAAGGGAGTTACAGGATCTCTTGCCCTTGCAACCAATATTAATTACCGTGGGCAGCCCTTGCAACCAATATTAATTACCGTGGGCAGCCCTTGCAACCAATATTAATTACCGTGGGAGTCTCTCACAGACATCATCACCACAATACACACTATGCCTAGCAAACGATTCCAGGCCGCGAAAGCCCTGATTGAAAAGAAGAAAATATATCCGATCACTGATGCCATCGCTCTCTTGAAAAAAACAGCCGGAGCCAAATTCAACGAGACGGTGGAAGTCCATTTCCGCCTGGGAATTGACCCAGCCAAGAGCGACCAACAGGTGCGCGGCACCGTCGCGCTTCCGCACGGGACAGGCAAAACTAAGAAGGTTGCCGCCTTCGTCGAGGCCGAGAAGGCCGCGATCGCCACGGCCGCCGGAGCCGATATCGTCGGCGCCGAGGACCTGATCGCGGAGATTTCCAAGACCAACGCCATCGACTTCGATGTCGCGGTCGCGACCCCGGCCATGATGCCCAAGCTCGCGAAGCTCGCGAAACTCCTCGGACCCCGTGGACTCATGCCAAACCCAAAAACCGACACAGTGGGTCCGAACATTGAGAAGATTATCAAAGAACAGAAAGCGGGGAAAATTTCTTTCAAGAACGACACTACGAGCAACATCCATACCATCTTCGGACGCGCGTCTTTCGAGGAAGCACAGCTGGTCGCGAACCTGAACGCTGTCATCGAGGCCGTGCGCAAAGGGAAGCCAAGCACGTCCAAAGGCGTGTACATGCGCACCGTCACCATTTGCACGGCCATGGGGCCTGGGATCAAGGTGGAGGTGGCGATCGTGTAGGAGACAAGGGCTGAAAGGGCGGAAAAGGATGAAAGGGAAAAAAGACGGGGCAGATGCCTCGTCTTTTTTGTATTTGGGGTCATCCAGCTGCTAACCCCGAGCGTTGGCGCTGCTAACGCGGGGGTTAGCAGTTGCGTGACCGCCTGCTGCTTTACCTTTTCAACGATTTTGATAGGATTTACTTGTATGAAAAAATTCTTCGACTCGGTTTTCCGTGCCATCTTCCCTCACGAGGATCCGACACAGGTGAAACGTGAATACAAACTGCCAGATTCCATCAATTTTTCCCTCAGCGTCACCCCCGAAGGTTGGTTCGTTATTACGATGCCCGACCATCCAGGGCTTGTCACGCAAGCGAACAGCCATGAAGGGATCATGGAAATGGTGAATGATGCCGTGCTGACGTACTACGACGTCCCGAAACGGAAGGCAGACATCATCTACGACAAACTGAACGTCGGCGACACCGTCATCCGCTACGAGGGAACGTTGCAAACGAAACACGCATAACGCTGTGGGCGAGTGGAATTTCAACACCCGGCAATGCATCCGAGCCCTCAAACGGCTCGGGTTCTTTTTGTGTAACAAACGCCATGGCCGCCATGACAAGCTGTGTCCGCCACAAACCATCCTCAACCGCCTCACGGGCCTCATCATGATCCCGCGGCATTCGAAGCTGCACTGCCAATCGGAAATCGTTGCTGAACTCAGGAAGATGGGCAGCGAATTGCTCGTGGAAAGATTCAAAAAAATGTAGACACGAACACTTCCCTATGCCCGTCCTCTCACGCCAGAACATCCTCGATCGGTTGAACAACAACGATATCGCGTTCGATCCGCCGATCGATCGGTTCCAGCTTCAACCCCACGCGATCGATTTACGTTTAGGTTATCGTTTCCTCATCCCCCGCAACTGGATGGTGACGGAACGTGGGCGCCGCGCGATCAAAGTGTCCATCGACGACCTGGAAGCGCATCGCGACCAATTTGACGAAGTCATTTTAAAACCAGGACAATACTTTGAATTGCTCCCCAACGAATTCGTCATAGGTACATCGCTTGAGAAAATCGAGATGAAGGCGCCGGACCTGATGGCTCTTCTTTTTCCAAGAACCTCGACGAACCGACGCGGAATTGACCTGTCGCTCTCGGGGATCATTGATGCGGGATACAAAGGCCAACTTATCCTTCCTATGAAAAACGAGGCGGGGGACCAGGTGATCCGCATCTATCCAGGCGAGCGGGTGTGCCAGGTGATTTTTGAAACCTTGTCCTCTCCCCTCTCGGAGGCGGAGGCGAACATGCATGGGATGACGGCGGCGAAATACAATGAGGGGAATGGGGAGTATAAACTCGATAAAGAGGATGAGAGGCAGGCGCTCATTGGAGGGAGGTTGGATGAGCTGAAGAGGACGTTTGGGATCTGATGACGACTTGGTTGGCTATGGATACCTGCTGACGCTCGGGGTTGGCAGAGCCGTTTCCCGCCAACGCTCGGGGTCGGCACGTCGTTTTTATGCTAACGCTCGGGGTTAGCAGTTAAAGCTGACGCAGCACATTACAGATCTGCCGCACGAGGGGGACAACGGGGTGATCGTGGATGACATAGGAGGGATCGGTGGCGCCGGGGAGGAAGATGGAGATGCTGGTGGGGGTGCGACGCGCGATGGGCGCGCTACCTGCTCCGGGGCGGGGTGCAGGAACCCCGCCTATTGTATTTTGGATAGCGGAGCAGCCGATCTCTTGGCAGAGGCGGTTCACCTCGTCGACGAATGGTTGGTCGAATCCTTCAATGATGATTTGTTTGAACTGTGGCTTTAGTGTTTCTGCGCAGACCTTATCGCGAGAGAATCGCTCATGCGAGTCGTCAACGATATAGAGTTTGTCCACGCCGTGATCAAGGAGGGTTTTCCAGCAGGGTTCGCAGGCCCACCAGTGGCCGTACATGTAGGCGGAAGTGCCGGTCGTATCTATCCCCTGCTCTTCCGCGGCTTTCATGAGCATCGGCTCCGAGTGCCCATCTGGATCATGAACATGACAGAGGTCGTATCCTTCTCCCGTCTTGCACTCAAGGACGACGCGCGGGCAGATATGGCGATTCGTGGCCTTCTTTCCAAACCCATTTGCGGCGCGCGCGACGACGTGTCCGTCTTTTACCAAGACGATGCCGACAGGATATAACGTGTCACCAGAGAGTTCCTCTTGCGCTCGTTGTGCTTCCCCCATGAAGGGGTGGTCATGGGGGACGAAGAAGTATTCTTTTCCTGGGGGAGTGTAGGGGCGTTGGATGTCCATATTCATCAAAATATGTTAGGAAAATTGAAAAAACCGTCAATTCACGACCTGACCCCTTTTCGGAAGGGTCCAGGGGCGAGGGTCCAGGGGCGGAGGGGAACGTTGATCGGAATAAAAATATTTCCTTCCTTAGACCTTTGACCTTATTTCTTTATTCTATAGTGCAACAGGATCGTCTGCTCATTGAGCGGTTTCATCTCGATGAGTTGCAGGTTCACCCGAGGAGCGCCTTCGATAAGCGGGACTCCTTTTCCAAAGATGACCGGCTCGACGGTAAGGAACAGCTCGTCGATGCAGCCTTCGCGGAGGAAAACGGAGTAGATTTGGGAGCCGCCGCAGAGGGCGACGGAGGAATATCCTTTGCTCTCAAGATTAGCGAGGAGGTCACGCGGGGACAAATCCGTCCACACCACTCTGCCAGCTCCCTCCCCCCCTCCACTCTCCACTCTCCCTCCGAGGCGGGGTGTAGGCACCCCGCCTATGTGTAACGGAGAACGGCTCATCACCACCATCGTCCTTCCGGGAAGGGCCTGTCCGAACGTCTCAAAGGTCTTCCGGCCGACGATCATGATGCCGAGTTCCTTCGTCTTTTGAGAGAAAAATTTCTTGTCTTCCTTGCTGGTCCAGTCGGTCGAGACTTGGTCGACATGCTCGGCAATGATCCCATTGACGGATATCGCGGCGATGAGAATGGTTTTGATCATACGGCGAGTTTCATTTTTTTGACTGCCTTCTGCGGATGGTACTGGGATTGGAACATCTCCACGATCTCGTGCACGAGATTCGTGTCGGCGGCAAGCGCGCGTCGGAACGACCCTGGAGGCAAACGACAGACGATTTCCGGATGGCCGTGGTCCTCGCGGGCGAGCAGTTCTTCCACCTGGGGAAAATGAGTCGCGTAAATATGCGCATGGGAAATCGAAACCGTCAGCTTCCCCACCTCAACGCCGAGCTCTTGGGCAAGCATGGCTTGCAGGAGAGCAAAGCCCGCGAGGTCATGCGGATTCCCAAGCATCATGTCGTTGGAACGGATCACGAGATGGAGGTTCAATTTCCCCCCGATAATGTTCGTGACCCACGTGAACGGACACGGCACATTCTTTTTCTTGGGCGCCCGCAACCCGTCGCCCGCTGGATCCCACATAAGAACCACGCCTTGGCGGGAGGTTGGTTCCTCTCGGAGATGCTCGACAAGATCAAGGAGCTGGTCGCGCCCAAAATGATGGCGCCAGCGGTAGCCGTACGCCGTAGGTAATGTACCGTCGGGGTCTGCAAAATCATCCCAGATTTTGGTGAACTGGCGAATAAAGTCCAACTCCTTTTTTCCAGAGACCATCCACACCACTTCGCTCACGAACAACGCGACAGGAATCTTGCGGACGGTAAGGAGCGGAAACCCGCCATCTGGATAGAGGTCGTATGTCACGCCCGCAAGCGCCTTCGTATCCACCCCGGTGCGTTCACTGTACACGCGCCCCCCTTGATAATATATCTGCCGTACATGCGAGAGGAATAGGCGATCAAAGGAGGTCATAGGTGCGCGGGGCTAGGAGTCTTCCATGGATCATAGCAGAGGGAGCGGAAGAGGTTTTCCACATGCAAGATGGCGCAAGGGGCGCAGGGGGTCCAAGGGGCGCAGTTATATGGGCGCGCCAGCGCACATGGGCTTCCGGCTTCAGATTCAATCCTTTCCCCTTGCGCCCCTTGGACCCCCTGCGCCCCTTGCGCCTGTTTTCTGCTACACTACCCTCATCTAACGCCTCTCATTCGCTATGGCTTTGCCTTCTCTTGGCCGCGTGCTCGATGAAAGCTGGGGACAATACCGGCAGCGCTTTTTTGATCATCTCAACCTTACGTGGCCTTTTTTGCTTTTGAGCGCTATTACCATCGCTACGTACATCTTTTATCCGCAGGCCAGCAGCTTGTTGGATCCTGGAGCGCTCTACACCGTACAAGAAAAGGCGAGCGTCGTTGTTTCGCTTGTGCTAGGAATCAGCACCTCGCTTACCATCTTGGTTATCTATGGAGCTCTGATCGTCTCCTACGACGGACAATTGAACAATCGCCCCGTCAGCAATCGCAAGGCATTCGCCCTTGGTTGGAAAAAGCTCCCCATGCTCCTTCTGCTTACCGTTCTTCTCAATGCCATCATGTTCCTGGCGAGATATCTTCCGCTCGTCCCTTCCCTGGTTCTGGCGGTCATCGGCACGGTATTCCCCTCCCTCAACGGATTAACTCCCCTCATTTACATTTTTGAATTCATCGGCCGCCTGGCCGCCGTCTTCATTGTCTTGGCCGTCGCCATCGATTACTTCTTTTCCCTTTTCACGTTCATGCTAGAAGGAAAAAAGGGCTGGAGCGCTTTTCTCCATTCGCGCGAAATCGTCAAGGGGTTGCGGTTCGCCGTTTTCGGACGCCTCGTGATCCCCTCGCTGATTTTCTTTTTTGGCGCCGCGGCCGTGGGCGTGCTCTTGCTCTTAAGCGCCAACATGATCAATGTTTCCATCACGGGATACAACGCCGATCTCTATGCCCGCCTCAAGCTTATCAGCACGCATGCCGTGACCAGTGTTCTTTTCGCCCTGGTCTTCCCGGCCCTGGTTGCCATCCAAAGCGTCGTCTACCAGCACTTGAAAGATCAGCGCCGCCTGCCATAATGGCCGGCATATGCCCCCCTTGCTCTCCTTTGTCCTGGATGCCGTTGCTTTATACAGATATAACCGCGCCACCATCTTCGGTTTTGCCGGATGGCTGATTATCCCCGTCCTGTGCTCATTTTTGGTTCTTTTGTTTGCCCCGCCCGCATGGCAAATTCCGCTGGGTATCATGGTGCTTGGAATGGATGTCTTTGCCCATGCCTGGAGCGGTATCCACATAGGCTCCGCCGGAGCGTTGCTGCTGCGAGGCGTGCCACCGGCATCCGTAGCTTTGTTTTCCGCCGCGCTTGTGCGCAACCGGACGAAAGCGGCAGGATTCATCCTGGCTCTTCTCCTCATCGGCACCGCCGGTGGGGGCATCCTTTTCCTGGTTCCTGGCGCCCTGTATCTTTCCTTATTTTCTTTTGCGATCTGGATCACTTTGCTTGAAGGAAAACCGGGGTTTGATGCCATGGAGGCAAGCCGTATCCTTTTCCAGGGTAGGTTCTGGTATACGCTCTGGCTCACCATCGGAAGCCCCGTCGTCCTCATTGGCAGCTATTTCCTTTTCCTCTTGCTGCCCGCCACGTGGATCATCCAATCTGTTTTTCCTTTCACAGAACTGGAGGCGAACAGCCCCGGCTTCTTTACGCTGGTGGTAGTGAATAATATCGGCGAACGGCTGCTCCTCTTCCCCCTCATCGTGCTCACACACGTGGCCGTATGGTCGTATGTATCCAAGATAAAGGGGGTGGTGGTCACTGTCTCTCCTCCTCTCGTCGCTCCGCCGGATGAGCATTTGCCCTGATCCTTCATTCTTCCACTGCCATTCATTTTCTGTGCCAAGGGGCATGCCCCTTGGCCACATCACTATGTTGATTCCTATTATTGGACTGGAAGTACATGTGCAATTGAAAACCAAAAGCAAACTTTTTTGCTCTTGTGTTGCCCATGAGGCCGCGACGCCCAATACGAATGTCTGCCCGGTCTGCTTGGCGCATCCAGGCACGCTTCCGGTTCCCAACCAAGAAGCGGTACGCATGGCGGTGACGCTCGGACTGGCGCTTGGGTGCCGCATCAACTCGCCCTCGCGCTTCGACCGCAAGCATTATTTTTACCCGGACCTTCCCAAGGGCTACCAAATTTCGCAATACGAACATCCGGTCGCAGAGGGCGGACTTGTTATTTTGGAGGTGCCGGGTGGGGAACGACCCAACATCAACGTCGGCATCACGCGTGCGCACTTGGAGGAGGATGCGGGAAAATCGTTCCACTTGGATGACGGCACCACGCTCGTCGATTTCAACCGCGCCGGCATCCCCCTCGTGGAAACCGTCACAGAGGCGGACTTACGCTCCCCCGCCGAAGCAAAAGCGTTCCTCCAGGAACTCCGTCTCATCGTCCGCACCTTGGGCATCTCCGACGGTGACATGGAAAAGGGCCACCTCCGCTGCGACGCGAACATCTCGCTTCGCGAGTACGACGATGCAGGAGAGATAGTCGGCCTCACATGGAACCCAAAGACGGAAATCAAAAACCTGAACTCGTTCCGCCATGTAGAGCGCGCCTTGCTCTTTGAAATCAACCGGCAAACCGAATGCTGGAAGGCGGGCGCCACGCCTTCGGTCACGACGACACGTCGGTGGAACGATGCAAAACAGCAGACCGAGGAAATGCGTACCAAGGAGGGCGCAGCCGATTACCGCTATTTCCCAGAGCCCGATATCCCCCCGCTTGTCCTCGCCCCGCTCGCCGAGGAACTGAAAACCATGATCCCCGAGCTCCCCGCCGCGAAGCGCCGCCGGTTTGTCGACGAATACCAGTTGAAACCCGCGGACGCGAAACTCCTCATCGAGGATCCGGGGCTGGCCGACTTTGCCGAACACGCGTTCTCGGAACTGGCCGAATGGCAAGGATCCCTCCCTGAATTCGCCGCCCTGGACGAGACAGAAAAAAAGAAAGGGCTCGGGAAGCTCACCAAACTCTGCGTCGGCTATCTCACAAGCAAGCTCACCGGACTTCTCGCCGAGCGAGGGAGTGACATCCGCATCGCGCATCTCACTCCAGAGAACTTCGCGGAGCTCATCACCTTGGTCGCGACCAACAAACTCAACTCGCGAACCGCTGTCGAGGTGCTCGGCCACATGCTCGAGACCGGTGCAGATCCATCCCACATCATGGAAGACCGACAATTGGGACAGATCCAAAATACCGACATGCTCGCGGCCGCGATCAACCGCGTCATCGCGGGAAACCCCAAGGAAGCCGCTGCCTACAAGGCAGGCAAGACCGCCCTGCTCCAATTCTTTGTGGGGAAAGTCATGAAAGAAACAGAAGGAACGGCGGATCCGAAGATGACACAGAACCTTCTCGTGGTAACATTAGAAAAATAAGCATCATTCATTACAAACGGACAACCCGTTTCTACGATCTATGCCAAAAGGATCACCGGAAGGAGGGAGGAATCCAGCCGAAGACCAAGAAAAAACACCATCGGTTCCCGAGGGGGAATTTGAACATGAGGGTGCGGGCGGCTTCATGTTGAAAGACGAACTTGGAGCGGGCGGACTGGCAAAAATAGAGGCCCTGAAGGCCGAACTCGACGCAGAAATGCCGCCAGCCGATCGTTCCGCCCCGCGACCCGAGGCGACCGCCATCATTCAACGCCCGGAACGCGCCACCACCCCCGATTATTCCACTATGGATAAACGACAACTGGAGGAGCGCCGAACGGAACTCTCGGCCATCCTGGAATCCCTAGGAAACTCGCTACCAAAGGACGTAACCTATCCCGCCTCGAAAAAACACTCACCAACGGAACGGGCGAGCATGAAACAATACCAGCGTATTGCCTCGGAGTTAATGAAGATAAACGACATAATCGCGACCATCGACAAGGAGGCCGACGAAATCGAAAGGGATCTTGCGACGGAAAACGAACCGACGACCCCGCTGAATCTCCGAGAGGAGAATCCGGGGTTGTGGAAGTCATTCAAAGGATTGTTCAAGGGTGGCCGGTAAGCCACCCATCGACCCATTTCTCCGCCTCCTCCTCATCCTTTACCCACACCATCCTCTTGTCCCGCCGGAACCAGGTCAGTTGCCGGCGCGCGTACGCGTGCGTACGCGTTTTTATTTGTTTGACGGCCTCCTCAAGGGACAGCTTCCCGCCGAGAAACGACCCGATCTCGGCATAGCCGATCCCGCTCATGGAGGGGAGGGTCGCGTCATGCCGCCCTCGCAGCTGTTTTGTCTCCTCCGCGAGCCCTTGCTTCATCATGCGATCGATTCGATCGTCGATGCGACGATAGAGTTGCGTCCGTTCGATTGATGGCCCCAGCTTGAGGACGTCCCATTTGGGTTCGCCCCGGCTCCGCAGGGAGGAAAACGGCAGGCCAGTGAGGCGGATAACCTCCAGAGCCCGAATGAGCCGGCGACGATTTTGACGATCTATCTTCGCGGCCGTCACGGGATCCGTGTTTTCAATCTCCTTGATAAGTTGTTCATCCGTCAGCTCCTCCAGGACGCGACGAACCTCCGGATCCCCTCCCACCAACGTGAGCGACAAGTTATCCACAACCGTGTCAATCCACAAACCGGTACCTCCCACCAAGATGGGAAGCTTTCCCCTCGAAAGAATGTCCTCGATTTTTTCCTCCGCGTAGGCCTTAAACTCCGCTGCCGAGTATGTCTGGTTGGGCTCGACGAGGTCGATCCCCCATTGTTTCAGCCCTTCCATCCTTTCTTTCGCGGTGCCGATATCCATCCCCCGATACACTTGCCGCGAGTCCGCACTGATGAGCTCGCCGCCAAAACGCCGCGCCAATGCCGTGGCGAGGGCGGTTTTTCCACTGCCCGTTGGGCCCACGATCACGAGAAGTTTCGATGGGTGAACCATAATCTGATAGAATTGGGGGTATCATACTGGTCTATGGATGAAACACAAATGCCGCATCTAGACCCCGGGCAGATTCGGGAAGGACTGCTGGGAAAAGCAGGACTTCCTGTTGAAACGGGCGACCCCGAACAAATCACAGACATCGCCGACACCAAATTTTCTGATACGCAACGAATCGATACCAAGGAGCGCGGTTCAAATCCGGACGCACCTAGAGGCCGCGGTGAACGGAAAGTATTCCCTCCCCGGTCGTTTAAAAAAGAAACCCTCGACAAGCTTTCTTTAGCAGAGTTGGACGTCGTGGACGCATTCATGAAAAAAATTGAAGAAAACAGATGGGACACGAGCAGCTACAGTCCAGAGGAAATTGTGGCTCTGGCATTATCCGCTGAAAGGAAACGAAAACGAGCCGCAGAAAATCGCCCGGAACCGCCCCTGCGGAAGACGGGGTAGCCGGCCTATTCCTTATCCAATCTCTCATCTAGTACTATGCCTCCTGGCCAACCACGCGAACCTTCCGACCCCCGTCGCAAACCACCAAGGGTTGAAACTCCTGGCTCACCGCAGGAACAAGCCGTACCGCCCGTTTCAAAAAGTAAGGAGTACCGAATCGTCACGCCGGCGGAAGAAGCCCGTTTGGAATCCCTCATCGAGGGATTGACTTTGGATATTGAGAAGTCGAATGCGCCGCAGGAGCCAGAGGCGGCAGCCCCTACCGTCTTGGAAGCGTTTGGCTCTGCCGGCCTTCCCGAAGTTCCTCCTCCAGAAGCCGAGGAAACAACGGCCGTCGAACCATCGCTTCGCCGGGAAACCAAGGTCATGCAACCGGAAGCGGATGAGCCGTTGTGGGAGGAAATGCGCGCCAAGGAGGCGGCGATCAAAGAAGAGAAAAAGAAGGCCAGGGAAGCAAGGGCCGCGAAGAGGGCGGAAGAGCGGAAAGATCGGGAAGCAAGGGAAGCGGCGGCAGAGGCAGAAATCCAAGCACTCCGGCGGCAAGAGGAAACCGCGAAGGAACAAAAGGCGATCGAATCAATCGACATTTCCGAAGACACGGAAAAAAACGAAATGAACTGGGAAGAGATGAGCACGGAATCGCTTCAAGAGCTTTCGACGAAGCTTCAAACCATACGAACGAACTTCGATGACCTCGCCCGTTCAGACGCCTACAGGGGAAAGCCCGCGCTTCTGATGAAACATTATTCCGGGTTCAAATCCGAAGTGCTCCGCCAGATTCGGAAGGTCGACCAAGAGTTGTCCATGCGCACCACCCCGCCCGCCCTGACGATAGTACAAAACTCGGCCATCACAAACCGCTCCCAGGCCATTGCGGAAGCCGCGTTGCGTTTGCGTGCCATCCCCCCAGAAGCGACACGACCGCCGGCAACCGAAGGACGACCGCTCACCATCGAAGAGCCGACGCTTCCGCGACGTCCGCGTGCCCCCAAGCCCGCCCCGACCGGAGAAACACGAGGGACCCCGGCGCGCGAAATCTTACGCCCGGAGGCCAGAGCGGCGCCGGTTCTGACGCCAGAAAGCGAAGCCGGACGCCTTGAAACGAACATCGCGTCGTACACCAGCCGCATTGAGCAGATGGGCGAGCCAAAAACCCCGGAGCAGCTGGCGGAAAGGAGGAAACTCCAGAGACAAAGAGACAACGCGACCACGTCACTGGCGGACATGCGCCGACGCATGCACGACCCCTTCGCCACCCGTCCGGCGGCAGGAGACGGAACCGCAGACATCCTGACTCGCGGCATGGAGCCGATCCAGCCTCCGCCCCCAGCCGTACAAAAAAGTATTGAGCGCCCCCCGCCGCTTCCAAAACCACTCCCAGAACAAGCCGTGGATTTAGATGAAGAGGGGGTAAGGCGGGTGCAAAAAATAATTTCCGAGATCAATAGGCTGCGCGCCGAACACATCGGAAATCGAGAGTTCCAAGATTTGGAGGTCATCACCGCCGCCGGCTTCCAGGCAAAATACCAAAAAGCGAAAGACACCGCATCCAAATTCGTCGTCGGCGGGATGAATAAGCGGGACCTGCAGTCGCATTACAGGAACATTAAAAAAATCCACGCGTTCCTCCGAGAGAAGACTCGATCATCCCGCTAGCAAAAAACAGAGTGGTTATGCCACTCTGTTTTTTGCCCTCTACTTCGGCGGCTGTGCCAATCGGACCGTTTCATCCACAAACGTCCCTGCCGGGATCACCTTCTCCCCTTCCTCCCCAAATACCTTCACATGGAGGTCTCCCCCGCCCGTTTCCTTCTCTCCGATGACCACCGTCCAGGGCACCTTCATCATCGCCGCCGCGCGGATTTTCTTCCCTACCTTCTCGGGACTTGCGTCGACCCAGACACGCAGGCCAGCCGCGCGCAGCTCGTCCGCCAGTTTGTTCGCGTGTAGGACGAATGCGTCCGCGACCGTCGCGATACGGATCTGCTCGGGCGCGAGCCACAGCGGGAAGGCGCCGGCGAAGTGTTCGATCAGGATCCCCAAGAACCGTTCCGTCGAGCCAAGGATAGCGCGGTGGATGACCACCGGACGTTTCTTGGAGCCATCGGCGGCTACATACTCAAGGTCAAACCGGTTGGGCAAGTTCATGTCCAGCTGAATCGTGGAGAGCTGCCAGGGGCGACCGATCGCATCTTTGAAGATGAAATCCAACTTGGGGCCATAGAACGCGGCCTCTCCCACCCCTATCTCATGCTCCCATCCTCGAGCTGTGATCAGCTCCTTGAGGGTGGCCTCGCTTTGAGACCAAATTTCCTTATCACCGATGTATGCCTCTGGTTTCGCCGGGTCATGGACAGAGACGCGCACCTTGAAATCCTTGAATCCGAAGATGCGGTACACATCGCCGACCATATCGAGCACCAAATCGATCTCGGCGCGGATCCCCTCGGGGGTCGTGAACACGTGGCAATCGTCTTGGGTCAGGGAGCGCACGCGGGTCAGGCCGGAGAGCTCCCCGCTTTTCTCATACCGATAGTTGGTCGTCGTACAGACCCAGCGCACCGGCAGGTCGCGATAGGAGTGCGGCTGGGACTTGTAGAGCATCATGAAGTGGGGACAGTTCATGGGCTTGAGATAATAGTCCGCTTCGTCTTTGAGGGACATCGGCGGGTACATCGCGTCATATTTCTGGAGATGGCCGGAAATCTCGTACAGATGGCCCTTGGTGATATGCGGAATCCAAATGGCCTGATACCCGCGCGCCTCCTGGCGGCGCATTATCAAATCCTCGACCGTGCGACGCAACCACGCCCCTTTGGGATAGAACAACGGCAGCCCCGGGCCGACTTCTTCCGCGAGATGAAAGAGATCCAACTCCTTCCCCAGCTTCCTATGATCGCGCTTCTTGGCCTCCTCCTGCATCTTGAGATGCGCGTCGAGTTCCTCCTTCGTCGAAAACAAGATTCCGTACACGCGCTGCAGCTGCGGGTTCCTCTCGCTCCCGCGCCAGTACGCGCCCGCGAGTTTTGTGAGCGCGAACGCGCCGCCGATCTCTTTAGAATGGTCGACGTGGGGGCCGCGGCAGAGGTCGACAAAAGAACCAGTGTGATAAACCGAGGCGTTCATCGCTCCCCCGCCGATATCCAAGGACTCCTCGGCGTTGACTTTGGTCGTCCCCTTCTCCTTGAGGTCGCGCAGGAGCTCGACCTTGAAGGCCTGCCCTTTCGATTCAAAAAGCTTGACGGCGTCCTCAATCGACAACTCTTCCCGACGGAAGGCGTCGTCGCGATCGATGATTTCCCGCATCTTCTGTTCGATCTTAGGAAGATCCTCTTCTGTGAGGGTCTTGGGGGCTAGGACGTCGTAATAGAATCCGTTCTCGACGACCGGGCCGACGCCTAGCTTCACGTCGCCGTAGAGCTCCGTGAGCGCGGCCGCGAGGATGTGGGCGCCCGAGTGGCGGCGGTTAAAAACTGGTTGTTCTGACATAAGGGGGAGGCGCTAGGCGATAGGTTCGAAACGAACAGGACAAAACATGACTGATTCAATAAAAAATCCCTCATTCCATAGGGAAAGAATAGAGGGTTGGCACAGAGGGGTCAAGAAGAGTTGGTTGCTAACCCCGAGCGTTGCAAAGGAAATAGAAAGACGGGATCCGCTCGCCCCGCCTTTTTGATTCGTTCGAAATTTCGTAACGACTTTACTCGATCACCACGAACACACGGTCTCGCAGCTGGGGCACCCGGTGGACGAATGAGGGGTAAAATTCTACGCGGGCATCCTGCGCAACCCCGTCGTCCAGAAGTGATTTCCGAACTTCAGCTTCCGTCATGCCGATGAAGCGTCCGGGATCCAAGGCGGCGCTCGTGGTAGAAGGAATGGACTGGCCTCGAATCTTTATGTGAAGATTCGCCATTTCTGTGGCCGCATCGAATCGATCCATCGCGACGGCCATCCCGGCTTGATCTATCGATACAAAGTCCGATCCTTGGGTCAGCCGTTCGTACAATTGACGAACCGCGATCTCTTGAACCACTTTTTTATCGTAATACACCCCCACGACCCGGACGCTTAACACGACATCGAATTGGGAGACTTCGTCGCCGGGTTTTGCCGTGACCTTCTGGTCGATAACGCTCGTTGAGTACAACTTGCCATCGAAAACCTCTCCCGCTTCCCGATTCAGGGTTTCCTTGGCCTGGCCCTCCAGTTCTGCTTGAAGCGCGGCAACCGCCGTATCAATATCAGCCTGCCCGACCGCGACTTTTTGAACCGTCCCTCCCGTAAACGGCGATTCGCTCACGGCATACACGACTTTCTGCCGGTCCGCCGCCAGCCCAGGAATCGTAAACCTGGTTGGGCCGATATCCCCCTCCTTTCCTTCTTTGTCCGCATGTGCCGGAACCTCAAGACGCCCCTTGGCGGGAACCGTTACGCTCTGGTCGATGCGGAACAACAACCTATCGGCCGTGAGCAGGCGCGTGGTTGCCACCAGCGGCTGTGGTTGGGCGCTTTCATTCACCAACACGACTTTTCCTTTTGAAACCGCCGGGACTTCGGTCATGCCTGTGCCAGAAAGCGCCACGGTTTTCGTACGCCCCATCGCGGCAGAGAGCACCCGGCCACGAACTTCAGAAGGGCTCGAGGGCGTACGCACGATATCCAACACAAATTCTTTTTCCACCGGCGTGCTGTTCGCTTTTACAAAAATAGTCGCCTGCACGGAGGAGACATACAAAACCACCGCCAGGAGGGCCAAGACGGCCAAGACAAAAACAGCCGCGATGATCCGATACATCCGCAGCGGGGGTCGTGGCGTGTCGAATGTTTCGATATCATCGACTCGTTTATGCGCGGCCTTGCGCGGGGCAGCCTTATGAACAGCAATTTTGCGGCTTTGAACTTTGGGCGACATGTTTCCTCCTTTAAAAGTTAGGGACATTATACCACATTCTCCCTCCCCACCACCGCGGCTACTTCCTCGAGCAATGCGAGGGTCTTTGTCACGGTATGATCAGTCTTGATCCGGCGGAGCGTTCCGGCGGATTCCACCTGGAAACACACCTGGTCGCGGCCGGGAAATTCAGAGAAGAGGCCGCGCAAGGCCGTGACGATTTCCTGGCTCGGGCGGCCGCGCAGGGTGATGACAAGGGAACGGTCGACGGGGTCGGACGATGTGGGTTCCAACCCATCTGGCGGGCGGGTCGCAGACCCGCCCCTACGTGCCTCCGCCTGCGCCGTCTGCGCCCCTTGCGCCTCCTGCGCCCTGCCCTCCGGCACCGGCATCGGCTGTGCCGGATCATCGGCAATCCACAATCCGCCGCGGAGCATCTTATCCAGATCGCGGACGTTCTCGTCGAATACGCGGATGAAGCTGTTGGCGATAAGCTTGGTCTCTTCCCCTTCCCGGCGCGTCGTCTTGGCACTCACGAGGAACATCCCGCCGAGGGCGAGATGGTTCTTGTAAGAGGCGAACGTTTTGGGAAAGACGATAATCTCGGTCGACCCGCGATGGTCGGAGAAGGCAACAAAGGCCATCGCATCCCCCTTCTTGGTATTGATCTGCTTGATCGCTGTAATGATGCCTCCCACGCGGACGAATTCGCCGTCCGATTGCGCCGCGACTTTGCTGCAGGCAATGAGATGAACACCTAGTACCTTGTCGATCTCTTCAAAGGGATGGGCGGAAACATACAGTCCGAGCAATTCCTTTTCCCAATACAGACGATCCAATCTGGACGCGGGTGGAGCAGGACGCAGGGTGATCTGGGAAGAGAAGACCTCCTCTGATAAACCGAAAAGCGTCGACTGCTTCTGATCCTTCTCCCGCTGGACGCTTTTGTTGTGCATGAGGATACGATCCATGTTTTCCAACAGCGTCTGCCGCTCCCCGAACCGATCCAGGGCTCCCGCCTTTGTGAGCGCTTCCAATGCCTTTTTGTTGAAGGCGCGATGCGCGACGCGGGCCGCAAAATCGGACAAATCTTTGAAGACGCCTGCCGCGGTGCGCTCATCGATGATCGTTTGCACCACTTCCTCCCCCAAGTTCTTGATCACGACGAGCCCGAATCGGATCGTCTTATCATCGATGTAGGTGAAATCCGCCAGCGACTCGTTGATGTCTGGCGGCAATACCGCGATCCCCATGCGCTCGCATTCTTTGACGGCCGCCGCGATCTTTTCCAAATCGCCCGATTCCGCGGTCATGAGCGCGGTCATGTACTCGGCCGGGTAGTTGGCCTTCATGAAAGCGGTCTGATACGCGACCATCCCGTAGGAGGCGGCATGCGCTTTGTTGAAACCGTACGCCGCGAACGGCTCGATGAGCTCCCAAAGGTGCTGGGTCTTCTGTTTGGACAACCCATGCTTCACGAACCCTTCCAGCAACTTCACTTTCTGCGCCGCCATTTCCTCGGGAATCTTTTTTCCCATCGCTTTGCGCAGCTTGTCGGCATCCAGCCACGAATACCCGGCTAGATGAATGGCAATGAGCATGACGTCGTCTTGGTAGACGATCACGCCATAGGATTTGTTGAGGATGGTCTGAAGCCGCGGATCCATGAAGATGACAAGCGACGCGTTGTGCTTGCGTTTGATGTACTCGGGGATGGATTCGATGGGGCCAGGGCGGTAGAGCGCCACCATGGCCATGATATCTTCGACCCGTTCCGGCTTCAGTTCCATGAGGTACTTCGTCATGCCGTCTCCGCCCAGCTGGAACACGCCCATGGTGTGGCCGTGGGCGAGGAGCTCGAACGTCTTTTTATCATCGATCGCGACACGCTCGATCTGGATGTCGATCCCCTTTGTTTTTTTGACGAGCGCGACCGCGTCTCCCAAAATCGACAAGTTCCGGATCCCAAGAAAATCGAATTTGATGAGCCCGGCCGCTTCGACCGATTTCATCTCATACTGGGTGATGACTTTTCCTTCTTTGGTATCGATTTGAATCGGCGTGAAATCGGTAAGCGCGGTCGGAGAGACGACCGTGCCGGCCGCGTGGACGGACACGTGGCGCGCGCATCCTTCGATGCGCATCGCCAGGTCGATGATGCGCCGCACGCGGGCGTCGGTGGCGTAACGTTTCTTGAGCTCCGGCTCTTCTTCGAGCGCGCGCTTGAGCGTCATCGGAAACCCCTGGGAACCCATCGGCACCATCTTGGCGAGCACATCGACGAAATCATACGGCTCCCCCAGAGCGCGTCCTACGTCGCGCACGCTGCCGCGGGCGAGCATTTTTCCAAACGTACAGATCTGCGCCACCTTCTCGGCGCCGTACTTGCCGCGCACGTAATCGAGCACCTCATCGCGCCGGTTGTCCGCGAAGTCCGCGTCGATATCCGGCGCGGACGGACGTTCCGGGTTCAGGAAGCGTTCAAACGGCAATTCAAAACGCAGCGGATCTATGGCAGAGATCCCGATCGAAAACCCGACGAGCGATCCAGCGGCAGACCCGCGCGTGGTCGTCACGATGCCGTTTTTGCGCGACCATTCGATGAAATCGGAAACGATAAGGAAATACGGACAGAACCCCTTCTGATCGATAATCTCTAGCTCATAATCGAGACGCTTCCTCATCTCATCGGTCAGCGACGGCACCTTGTCCAAAATTTCCGTGTACGCGCGCTTGGTCAGCACCTCACGAAACGTCGTCCCTTCTGGAATGACGAACTTGGGAAAATTCCATTTGCCCAATTCAAGAGGCACCACACACCGATCCGCAATCTTTCGTGTGTTCTCAATCGCCTCGGGTACGTCCTTGAACCGTTCCTCCATGTACTCCCCGGTCACCATCGAGGCGTCATAATCAAATTGGGAGAGGCGGTTGAAATCCTCCAGCGTCTTTCCGCCCTTGATACAGTTGAGAATCTTCCATGCTTCGACGTCGGTCGGCCGTATGTAGAACGTGTTCTTCGCAGCCACGAGGGGAATGTTGAGCTCGCGCCCAAGCTCGATCAGCTTCGCGTTTACCGTCTCCTGCTCCGCAATTTCCGGCCGGTCGACGAGCTCCAGGAAAAAATTCCCGGCACCAAATATATCCACGTACTCCCTCGCGGTCGTCTTGGCTTTCTCGGGATCGTGCCCATTCAGCGCCTCGTCGATTTCCCCTTGGAAGCCCCCCGAGAGCGCGATGATCCCCTCGCGGTGCGCGCGCAGCAGTTCCTTATCCAACCGAGGTTTATAATAGAACCCTTCGAGGAACCCGATCGAAGAAAGCGTCAGCAAGTTGAGATACCCCGTCAGATTCTCCGCCAAAAGGACGAGACGTGCGGGCTTTGCATCGATACGTGGCCGCTTGAGGTATCGACCCTCCCTGGCGATGTACGCATCCATCCCGATGATCGGCTTGATACCCGCCTCCTGCGCCTTCTGGATGAATTCGATAGCCCCATAGAGAGCACCATTATCGGTAATCGCCACCGCATCCATTTTGCAGTCTTTGAGGTGATACAAAATCTCCTTCACTTTAGGCAACGCCTCCAAAAGCGAGTAATGGGAGTGGACATGAAGATGGACAAAGGGGGAAGGCATAGTTTGTCGCAAGAGTACCAACCAGACCCTCAAATGACAATCGAATCTGTCCCCCCGAAAACCCGTTGGTATTCCTGCTCAACCAAAAAAATGAGCGAACAAAAAACCCGGTCGAATATTGGGCAAAATACCCACCATTCCAACACGGATTTTATCCTTGGAAACGACTAGTCGCTAGTGTCGAGCCGCGTTTTTACCCGGATGGATCCGCCATCGGGTATCGTGACCCCGTCTCCAGAGGATGGACGACTGGAGGTTGTCTTTGGTTTGGATCCAGATGAGGAACCGGATGAGGAACTAGAAGAAGGCGCGAGTGGTTCCACGATTGGTTCCATAGGAACAATCGGTTCAGCGGTTGGCGGAGCTGGTTCCGCCTCTGGGAGAGAGGTTCCGATGACGACATCCGGCGCCGTGTCTGCCGAAACGGGATCCGTCCCATATTCCTCTGTGTTCCGCTGCGCTTGCGCCTCATATCCAAAATAGGAGGCGATCTGGCCCGCCACGGGCCCGCCGCCCACGGCCGCGACATACAACACGGAACCGGCGCCGATCCCAACCAAAAAGGCGATAAGAAACAGCAACGCCGACGGAGACGGAACGGAACGTTTCTCGGTCGGCGGGCGGATGTCTACGGAATTCATAGAATGTCATCCTTACTCGACTTACGTTTTTCAACGGCAAAATCAATAATTTTTTTGATGCCTGTCATCAGCAACGGAACCGTCCCTGAAACCGATTCAACCTTGTTGCGAATCGCGCTCACCGCCGCTTCCATTTTTTCAATCGCTTCCTGCAATTGGGTGAACGTCTCGTTCACATTCCGCAAGATTGCCGCTGTTTGATACAACAGCCAAAACGTCGCGGCGGTGAGCCACAAGGCGCAGAAAGCAAGGACGATGTAAAGAATTTCTTGGGCGGAGTACATAGCTTTACCTCATTATACCACCAAACTTCTCCACAAGCACCTGTCCCATCGCCGCCACGGCCGTGTCTGCCTCGGCGGCGGTAAGGGTATGGTCGGCGGCGCGCAAGGCCAGGTGCACGGCCAAAGACTTTTTTCCCTCTCCGACATGCGCTCCGCGATACACGTCAAAGAGCTCGACGGAATGAACCAACGGGCTTGCGCCACGCAGGGCTTGGCTGATCTGCAAAAACTCAACACGGTCTGCGACGACAAAAGCCATGTCGCGTTTCGTCTCTGGGAAGGTCGGAATCGGCTCGTAAATGAGCCCTTTGGCTGGCACCCTAGAGAGCGATTCGATGGATAGATTTATGAGCGTCACGCGCGCGTCCAACCCAAAGGCCTTCGAGATGGCTGGCGCAATTTCCCCCATCGATCCGACCGTCTTCCCCCCTCCTTGGACGCGGGCAGAGCGTCCCGCATGCCATCTGCTATCCCCGTCATGAGGCGAAACGTCAAATGAGTACCCAAGTTCCTCCCCCACTCGCTCGAGAATGCCTTTTGCTTGGCGGAATGCGACCGCTCCATCTTTTCCATATACGGCCACGACGAGTTCCAACGATTGGTCTGGAATTTCTCCTTCTCTTGAAAGATAGGTTGGCGCGATTTCAAACAAAGCCCCTTCCTTGAACTCGCCTTGGTTGGCTTCGATGGTCGTCAGCATCGTCGGGATCAAACTCGGACGAAGGAGCGACTGGTCGGCAGAAAGCGGGTTTTCGATGGCGACCACCTGGTCTGTCGAGCTGCTATAGCGGGAGAGTTCTTGCTCGTTGGTGAAAGAGTAACTATACGCCTCGGTAAACCCGGCGCCGCGCAGACATTCTTTGAGACGGCGTTCCAGGACGATGACGGGGTCAGGAAGCGCGCCTGTCAGCTCTCCCGTCGGAAGGACGGACGGGATGCGGCCGTAGTCATAAAGCCGCGCGATCTCTTCCGTGAGGTCGCGGGGATCCTCGATGTCGCGTGCGCGCCAATACGGCACGGTTACTTTTGCCGCACGGCCATTGACGTCAATACCGAACCCGAGACGACGAAGAGACTCGTACATCTGTTCGTCTGTAATGTCCTCGACGCCCATGAGGGCACGAGTGTCTGCGGGACGGAACCGGTACGTCGGCGCCTTGAAAGGTTTCGCTTCGAACGTCGCCACCTGGGACGCGACTTGGCCGCCGGCCACCTTGAGGATCAACTCGACCGCGCGCGCGAGGGCGGGGCGCGTGGCCTCCTGGGACAATCCTTTTTCAAAGAGTTGCGAGGAATCCGACGACAAATTGAGCGCACGGGATGTGCGTCGAATCGACACAGGATCAAACGTCGCGGATTCGATGATGACGCTGGTCGTCTGCGCCGTCGTCCCCGTCTCGGATCCGCCCATGACTCCCGCCACCGCGATCGGCCGTTCCGCATCCGCAATCACCAACTGATCCTTTCCAAGCTCGTACTCATTTCCATCCAAGGCGATAATCTTCTCCCCTTTCTTCGCCTTACGTACAACAATCTGACCACCCTTGAGGGTCGCCGCATCAAACGTATGCAACGGTTGGCCGTATTCGTGGAGCACGTAGTTCGTCACGTCCACGATATTGTTGATTGGACGATGGCCAGAGATGAGAAGCGCACGCTGGAGCCACCAAGGGGAGGGGCCAACTTTCACGCCGTCGAGGCGGACGGCTTCGTATTTGGGGCAAAGCTTTTTCTCGAGGACGGAGACGCGAAAGCTTGCAGCTGGCAGCTTGCGGCTGGCAGCAATTTCTTCAAACTCAACTCCAAAAGCTGCCTGCTGCAAGCTGCCCGTTGCCAGCTTCAATTCCTCCCCCGTCGCGGCGTGGCCCTCACGGGCTTGGCCGATGATGGACGCAGCGTCGGGACGGTTGGTGGTCACTTCGATATCGAAAATATGGTCATCGAGGCCAAGGGCCTTGGCGACAGGCGTCCCGGCAGGCGCGTCGGTCAGTGATGAAATGTCCCAAATCATCCGATCGCCAGAGGCGAGCTTCTCAAACCCGATCTCCTCGGCGGCGCAAATCATCCCGAAGCTTTTCTCTCCACGGATTTCGGTTTCCTTGAGCTCAACGAGATCCCCTTCCCCATGCCAGCGGACTTTCGATCCTGGGACAGCGACGACGACCCTTTGGCCAACCGAGAGGTTCACCCCTCCGCAGACGATCTGGACGACCTCGCTACCAATATCGGTCATCGCGATACGCAGGCGATCTGCTTGTGGATGTGGCTTTAGCTCCTTGATAACACCAACGACCATCTTGTCGAAACGTGGCGCGACATCGTCGATGTGCTCGACACTGTTCCCCGCCGTCGTGGTTTTCTTGGCGAATTCCTCGGGCGAAAGGTTGGTCTTGAGATAGTCCTTGAGCCAGGAGTAACTGATCAGAATATTCATACGATTAGAACTGACGGACAAAACGAAGGTCGTTCTTATACAACAACCGAATATCATCCAAATTCATCCCGCTCTTCATCGAGAGCGTCCGTTCCACCCCCCACCCAAACGCAAACCCTCCATGCACTTTCGGATCCACTCCACCTGCCTTGAGGACGTTCGGATGCACCATCCCCGCTCCTCCTAGCTCCAACCAACCCGCTTTGCATAGGCGGCACATCGCGGAATCTTTTCCTTCACAGAGGCCGCAGCTGATGTCGATTTCAAACGAGGGTTCCGTGAAGCGGAAGTGGTGCGGACGCAGGCGAGTAACGCGCGAGGGGCCGAAATAGGCTTTGGCGAAATAATCGAGGGTGCCTTTGAGGTTTCCGATCGTGACATCCTTGTCGATCAATAACCCCTCGAACTGGTGGAACATCGGGACGTGGGTGACGTCGGACTGGCGGCGATAGGTACGGTTGATGTTGATCATCCGGATCGGCAACTTCCCTTTTTCCATTTCGCGGACTTGGGAGTTGGAGGTATGCGGGGTAAGGACGAGGCGGCCCATGTCGGGGGAAGCTGGCAGCGGGCGGCTGGCAGCTTGCAGCTCATGATGAATGCGCTCGTCTTCTGTTCCCGCTGCCTGCTGCCTGCTGCCTGCTGCCTGCTTCACAAAAAACGTTTCCCAATCGTCGCGGGCGGGATGGTCTTTGGGCATGTTGAGGGATTCGAACGCGTAATAATCCCAATCGACTTCCGGAGCGCGGACGCGGGAGAAGCCGATGCGGGAAAAAATATCGCTGATCTCGGCGATAGCGGTGGAGACGGGGTGGAGATGGCCTGCGCGCGGCCAGCTTCCTGGCTCGGTCACATCGATCCATTCTCTTTGCGCGGCTGCCGCGTCTTCTTGCGCGCGCACCGTTGTTTCTTTCTGTGCAAACGCCGCCTCGACGGCCGTCTTCACTTCATTGGCGACGGCGCCCAGCACCTGGCGCTGGTCTTGCGCCAGCAACCCCATCTCTTTCATAAGCTCCGCGAGCTTCCCTTTGCGACCGAGGAATTGCGTACGCAGTTCCTCGAGCTTGAGACGGTCCGCGACCGTGTGTAGCTGGGCTTCAAAGTCGGTTTTGAATTGTTGGAATTTGGATTGCATATTGTCTTGATAATACAGGAGCGCAAAGGATCGCAGAGGAGCACAGACGAGCACAAAGGTATTAGGAGATGCTTCCCAGAACCTTTGCGCTCTTTTGCGTACATTTGCGCTCCTTTGCGCTCTTTCCCCCTATCCTCCCCACCATCCTGCCCCGATCTTCACGACATCTTTGAACGTAACGACCAGGACCATCAACATGAGGATCGCGAAGCCGATATTGTGGACGGTTGCCTCGATGGTACGGCTGACGGGTTTACCACGGAGTTTTTCGATCAAGACGAATAAGATACGACCGCCATCGAGCGCGGGGAATGGGAGAACATTCAAGATCGCGAGGTTGATGGAAAGGAGAGCGGCAAACTGAAGGAGGTAAACCACTCCTAATCCTGCCACTTCTCCGGTCATGACGGCAATCCCGACCGGGCCGGAGAGGTCGACGCCTGCGGGTTTCCCGGCGAAGAGGTTGCCAATGATGCCGCTGAAGGTCGCGAGGATTCCCCACGCGGATTCAAACGTGGCGATGACTCCTTGGACGATCGCTTGGAAAAAGGGATAACTGACCAGTCCGGTCGTCACAAGACCAACCCCCAGACCGACCCGACCGACCTCCGTGAGCTCACGAGGAGTAACGGTTCGCGTGTACGTCTCCTGTTTCAAATTTTCCATGACGACCGTGAGCGATTCGCTTTGGTGTTGCTCAATATAGAGTCGGGCATCCTCTGCTTTTACAAATGTCTGGCCATTGATGGAAACCAAGCGCTCATTCGCCGCGATGCCCGCATCCGATGCCGGGCTTTCAGAAAGGACGCTCATCACGCGCACGGCCTGGTCGCGCACCTGGCCCCCCGGAGACGCCGCGTCGATGATGCTTGGCAGACCTACCATGAACCCGACTCCGTATAAAAGACTTGCCAAGACCATGTTCATGCACACCCCCGCCACGAGCACGAGAAATCTCTGCCACGCGGGCTTGTGAGAGAAACTGTCTGGATCCTCCTTATGATCCCCCGCCTCTCCTTTGAGACGAACGAATCCTCCCAACGGGAGCCAGTTCAAACTCCACGTCATCCCCGTTTTGTCCTTCCATCCCTTGGCGCGCGGCGGGAACCCGAAACCGAACTCGTCGACTTTAATTTTAAAAAACCTCGCGGTCAGAAAATGGCCGAACTCATGGAAGAGCACGAGCGGGGTCAGGACGAGGACGAAAAGGAGAAAGGTGAGCATGGGTGGTGATTACTAGGCGCATGATAGCGAAACGCGGGGAAAAGAAAAAGCCGTGCCTATAAAAAACGGCCGACTTGCATCGGCACGTTTTTAAACATCAGGCAGGAATGCGTCGACGATGGCGTGCGGCTGGCGTGACGACCCTCTTGGCTGTGGAGAGGAAGGCCCTGGCGTTGAGAACTTCGATGTAAACCGGCTGGCCGTCTTTTCCAAAATGAACCACAACGTCACCCATTTCCTTGGCGTAATCATATAGATGCTTTGCTCACTTCCCACCGCAGGACATCGGCGTCCTTCTCGTAGGAGCGTATCGGTTGTTTAGTTGTATCCTTCATGCATTGATCACCCCCTCCACCTCCCCCACCTTTTCCTCCATCAACCCCTTCGTCTTCGCCTCCAGCGTGAGACGGACCAACGGCTCCGTATTCGATTTACGCACGTTAAACCACCAATCGGAAAACTCAAGCCGTACGCCATCTAATTCGCTCACCGCCGTCGCTTCTCCCATGTATCGCTTTTTGAAACGCGCGATCGCTCCATCCTTATCCTCGACTTCAAAGTTCCTCTCCCCAGAATTCACATACGTCCGATGCGGCGCGATAAGCTGCGACATCGACTTCCCTTCCCGGGCATACGCGGACAGGACGAGGAGGAACGTGAAATCGACGGACTCGAGGCCTTGGAATTCTGGATAGAAATAGTGGCCAGAGACTTCCCCGCCGATGGCGGCTTTCTCCTTCTGCACGCGTCGAGCCAGGTTGGCTCGACCTACCTTTTCCAAAATAGACCGCCCGCCCGCGGCTTTGATCGCATCGCGCACCGCCCACGATGCGTTAGGGCTCCAGACGACGGCATCGCCTGGGTGGACCGCGAGACGTTCCGTCGCTAGGAAGGCCAACAGGACATCCCCATGGATCGGCTCGCCGTTTTCATCGAGGAAAAGGATGCGGTCCGCGTCTCCATCAAGCGCGACGCCCAAATCCGCCCCGACTTCCTTCATCTTGGCCTGCAGGTCTTTCAAAGTCTCAAACTTCACCGGGTTCGCCTCGTGGTTTGGGAAACGGCCGTCTGGATCGAAATAGAGGCGGATAATATTCGCATCGAGACGCTCCAGGAGCGGATCAAAGGTGACGCGCCCCATTCCGTTCCCCGCGTCGATGACAATGGTTTTCCCTTCGAGGGCGGGCGCGGGGACAAGGGAGAAGAGACGGTCGATATAGGAAGACAAAAGCGCGGAAGCGCCCATCTCTGTTACCGCCTCTCCCCCTGCGCCCCTTGGACCCCCTGCGCCTCTTGCGCCCCCTTCTTCTATCAACCTCCCCATCTCCTCTCCACTTACCGGCAGGCCATTCCCTTCATACACCTTGAACCCGTTGTACTGCGACGGATTATGCGAGGCGGTGACCATGACGCCCGCATCGTGCGTTGGGATGGAGGTGACGGCAAAATTGAACAGTGACGTCGTGCATTCCCCAATATCCACCGCGCGCGCGCCTTCCGAGCGTATCCCTTCCATCACGGCTTGCGACAAGGCGCTCCCGCTTTCGCGCATATCCCGGCCAACCACGACGGTATGCGCCTTCATGCGTCTCACGGTTGCTGCCCCTACCGCAAACGCCAATTCAGGCGATAATTGTTCGGTGGTGCCGCGAATATCGTAGGCGCGAAAAATAGAGGGTGGAAAACGCATAGGAAACCTTTACTTTTTGGTGAAAAAAAACTAGGATAGCTCTAACAATACTATCCTTTCTTATGCCTGTCATATTCATCTTGTTCTTGCTACCCGTCATTCTTATCGCGTGGATCATTGTTCTGTACAACGGACTTATCCAGGGACGTAACCGCGTCGATGAGGCGTGGTCGGACATCGATGTCCAGCTCAAGCGCCGCTACGACCTCATTCCTAATGTCGTAGAGACGGTTCGCGGCTATGCCAAGCACGAAGAGGGCGTCTTTACCAAAGTAACAGAAGCTCGAACCGCGGCCATGAGCGCCACGACTCCGGCACAACACGGCGCCGCCGAGAATATGCTTTCAGGTGCGCTCAAGAGTCTGTTCGCGGTCGCCGAGGCCTATCCGCAACTCCAGGCCGCCGGCAATTTCTTGAACCTCCAGCAACAGTTGGGCGACACCGAGGATAAAATCCAGGCCTCCCGCCGCTTCTACAACGCCAATGTCCGCGACTTCAACACCAAAATCCAAGCCTTCCCCGCCAACCTCCTGGCAAACGCGATGGGATTCATGAAAAGAGAGTTCTTCGATGCGCCAGATACGGCGATGGAAGTGCCGCAGGTGAAATTCTAA
>JACPHX010000002.1 GCA_016188425.1 Candidatus Uhrbacteria bacterium
TCCTGGCGTTCCTGGGGCGTGAGCTCGATGAGTTTCACATCCTTCCCCTGGGCGTCTTTCATGGTGAAGGCGGACTCGATCTCTTCGGGGCCGAAGAAGGAGCCAGCGAAGAGGGAGCGCATTTCGCGGGAGAGGAGATCCAGGGACTCGGGGCTTCCATCGCTTGCCTCTTTTTTGGCGATCAAGCTTTTTATTTCCTTGGAAAGATCTTTCAGATGCTTCTCGTCCATCGGGGTGGAAGTACGGGCGTTCCACTTGTCCAAAAGCAAAAGATATTCACTGTAAAGAGAGGCGAGACGATCAGACTCCTCTTGGGTCCACGGAAGAGGGGACGAGAGTTGTTCTGGGTGATGGGAGGGCTGCTCGGACGACATAGGGGGATCGTTACCCCGCGCCACTAGGCGGGTGCGGGGCGAGCGGAAACTACGAAATATACGAAAATACGAAATTACGAAAGCGACGGAAAGGTACAGAGGATCATTTGATGCGTTCGGGGTGGAGTTTTTTGAAGACGCTAATCGTATCTTCCGCGACGGCTGCGGCCAAACCATTGAGGTCTTCTACGACGGTCGCATGGGGGGCATAGGTGGCTTTCACGGGCTTGCCGGCGGCGGTCATGCCGTATCCATACACAAGAGTACCTTCCTCGCGCAGGGCATGCAATGCGGCCGCGACCGCCTGTGGACTATAGGATCCTCCATCCAGGAAAACGGCGGCAAACTCAAGGGGGGGATGCTCGCCTTTTTTGTGTACCTGATTCCTCCAACCCTCCCGCTGTTTTCTGATGGTCCGCCCGATGGCAAGCAGCGCCTCATGATCCGGCGTGCCGCCACCGGCCGTACGGACGAGCGCCTCATACAGCGCCACTTTTTCTTTGGGGCCCCACTCGCCCGTGAGCGGTAGATCAACGGAAATTCCCCCATGGAAACTGACGATCTGGATGCGAATCGGCGCCGGCGCCGCCAGGCGAGTCCCGGCCTTGCGCGAGACATCCGCGCATTGCATGAGCGAGTCGACGTACAGCATGACGGCATCGCGCTGGAGCTCGGCCTTCACCCTTCCGTTCACCGTCTCCGCCATGCTTCCAGAAAGATCGACGGCCAAATACACATCCAGGCCGCCAAAAAGTTTGAGGGGCTTTTCTCGCACCACAAGCTTCTCGAAGCCGGAAACATCGCGCACACCAGCTCGCTGCTCGACGCGCGCCACCACAGGATCCTCCAATGCATCTCCTTCGCTCATGCGCACCGGCCCCTCGTATTCCCTTTTCTTCCCCGCCCGGCTCTGCACGAGCTGTTTCCAAGCGCGGATGAGTTCTTCTTGTATCCTCTTTCCTTTCTCATCCCTCATCTCGCGCACGCGTCGAAACATCTCCAATACTTCACGCGCGCGTTCCACTGTCGTCCCCGCTTGTGCCGCAAAATCCTCTTGGAGGCGCTGCTCCCCTGTTTTGCTTTTTTCCTCCCCCCCACCCTCTGCTTTCGCCAAAACTTCGATAAGCTTCTCCAACTCCTCATCGCTCATAATCTCGGCCTCTTGCTCGCCAAAATCCCCTTCATTTTGCTGCGGCGGCTGTTCATCCGGACGGTCGTCGTCCATGGCGGGGTCGCCTTTTGGCGTGGCGTCGGCGCGGAACCAGCGTCCAGTATCCGCATCGAAGACCTCCAGCCACGCATGGCCTGTTCCGCTCGTGAGCAGGGCTTGTCCTTTTTCCGAGGATGCCTTCACATAGTGGCCCGTCGCCAAACGGCACGAAATACCGGCGCTTCGAAGCACGACTGCCGCGACCGTATTGGCCACATCGCAATCCGCTTTTTTCTCCTGCCAAATTTTCTCCACATAAGCCGCAGGATCTGCGCGATATACTGCATTCATCGAGCTGTCGTTGGAATATTCCAAATGATCGCGAACCGTCTTGATGAGCAAACATGCGCGATTGCTTGTGGATAATTTTGTCGTTTGTAATTCCTGTACCTTCTGCACCATCTCTGCAGGCAGACGTGAGGTCGTGGCTGACTCGTGGTTTGTAGGTTGAGAAGAAACCGAAATGCCGTTCACCTTTTTTCCTATCTTCAGGGAGTACGAATAAACGCCGTCGCTTTCGATGGTGAGTCGAACATTTCCAAACTGATCCTCCGCCAACGAAACAGCTTGAGGTGGCACGGACGTTTCGAACGAATCGCGATCGAGAGCCCACCCGTATGGAAGAGGAATCGAGATGGTTTGTTTTCCACGGACACGGCCGGAAAGAAGGCGGGAGGCGAGCGGATCAATCATCGAGACCGCAAGCGGAGACTCTTCATGAGCGACAGGACGCCAGACGAGTTTTTCTTCAGCCCACTCCCCCATCAAATTCTGACGGTAATAACCGCCGAAATATGGATGAACAGTGAATTGGGCTCTGGATTCCCCTTGTTCTTTTTGTTCCGCCATTTCATCCATGGAAGGAGCCATCTCCTCCGATTCCGGCGGGGGCAGATCGTCGGTCGGAGCGGCTGATTCGTGATCTGCATGAGGAGACGGGCTGTAGCCCGTCTCTACGGATGGCGGGGGTGATGGCGTTTCGTCTGGTGCCGGGGGGGACAAATCCTGCTCGCGCAGGTATTCCAACATGGGGGCGATGTGGCGTTGCCAAATAGCCAGTTTTGTGGTGAACGGAACGTTTTGTGCGCGCAACAGTTGGAGGGCATCGGCCGGCCCTTCGTTGGTGGTGACAGAGCGCAGCCTGGTAAAAAAATCAGCGAACGGCGTATCCGCAGGCGGCACTGCCTCTTCTTGAATGGTTTTGAGCTGATGCGCGAGCGACGAAAAAAACGCATCAACTCTGGGCAAACCGGTTTCCTTCACAGATACCTCTTGCTCAAGCATGGTCGATTCCACCAGTACGCGCGCTTCCTTGGGAACGCTCTGTTTCCATGCTTTATACGCCTGCGCCTCCTGTGTGGTAGAGAAAACGACTTGTTGCCCCCCTTTTTTTATTTCTGGGATTTCCTCTGTAGGGCGTCGCTCTGGTGATCGAGATGTCTTTGGCATAGAAAAAAATGCAATGGAGAAAGCATCAAAACCCACACGAAACTCCCAGCAACCAAGAACAGGTACTCGACGAGGCAGAGGAAATAAAACCAAAAATATCGATCCCTGTTGCTTGGGGAAGAATGACGGCAAAACCCAGCAGGAACAGCGAGCCGTATCGTTCAAGAAAAAAGCGCGTTTGGACATGCTCCGGCCCATCAAGGAATGCGAAGAGGAATTTGGAGCCATCAAGCGGCGGGATGGGGATCAAATTAAAAAACATCAGGGACAGATTCAAGATGATCACGAGAAACAAAAAAGCCAAGAGCAGGCTGTCGGATGCCAACGCGCCGGACGCGAGCAGCCCGCGAAGAATCAGGGCAGAAATCATCGCGAGCAAAAAATTTGAAGCGGGGCCGGCCAGGGCGATGCGAGCGCTGTCCCAGCGGGGATCGCGCAGGCTGCGGGGAT
The DNA here is from genome assembly GCA_016188425.1 of Candidatus Uhrbacteria bacterium. Classification (GTDB taxonomy): domain Bacteria; phylum Patescibacteriota; class Patescibacteriia; order UBA9934; family GWF2-40-263; genus JACPHX01. The sequence goes on from JACPHX010000002.1 coordinate 3,484, forward strand.
TGTAGGGAACGGGCTTGGCCCAGCCGAAGCCGACGAAGAGGAGAAACATCAAGCCCAGAGGATCAATGTGAGCAAACGGATTCAGGGTCAATCGCCCCATGAATTCCGCGGTGCGATCACCGCGCAGCTTGGCGATGAAGGCATGGGAGAATTCATGGAAGGTCAACGAGAAAAAGAGGGCGATCAGCCAGGCAAGAGCGAGAAGGGGGTCGGCGCGGAAGAGGGAGAAAATCATAGAGGGTATGGATGCATACGCAAGGACAGATCAATGATCTGTCCGTACGTTACGGGGTGCGGGTAACGATGGCGCCCAAGGCCTTCAATTTCTCATCCAAGGCCTCGTAGCCGCGGTCGAGATGCTCGATGCCGTTGAGTGTCGATTCCCCATCCGCCATCAATGCGGCAATGACATAAGCGAGGCCGGCGCGGATGTCGGGGACAGTGACGGTGGCGGGGTGGAGTTTCCTGGGGCCAGTGATAACGGCGGAGTGTTTATAATTCATTCCACGATACCGACACGGAATTTCCCCAAGACATTTAGTCGACAAAGCAATATCGGCGCCCATTTCCACGAGGGCCTTCGTGTATCCGAAACGTTCTTCGTAGACCGTTTCATGCACAACGGAGGTCCCCTTTGCCTGCGTCAGTACAGCAACAAACGGCTGCTGCCAGTCGGTGGAAAACCCTGGAAACGTGTCCGTTTCCAGTTCAATGCTTCGCAAAGCTCCTTCAGCAAAAAAACGAATGCCATCTTTTTTTACCTGATATTCCCCACCGATCTTTCGCACGGCGTTCAAAAACGACACCATATCTTGCTGACGCGCGCCACGGACCGTGATGTCCCCGCGCGTTCCAAGCGCCATACAGGCGAATGATGCCGCCTCCATGCGGTCTGGGATAACGGTCTGGGTCGCGCCATGCAACGTCTCAACGCCGATCATCTCAATGGTCCGGTTCGCATTCGTCTGGATGATCGCTCCCATGTTCTGCAGGAGCATAATAAGTTCCATAATCTCCGGCTCGATGGCGGCGTTGTTGATGACCGTTCGTCCGGCCGCAAGAACACCGGCATACAAACCTGTCTCGGTTGCGCCGACGGACGGATAGGGCAAATCGATCACTGTCCCCGACAATCGTCCTTCCACCGTCGCTGACAATCCGCCGGGCACCTCGGCAATTGCCGCCCCCATGGCCACCAAGGTATCAATATGAAAATTCACCGGGCGAGGCCCGATTTTGTCTCCAGATGGTCGAGGAACCGTGGCAGAGCCGTGGCGATGCAACAAAGGAGCGGCGAGCAAAATCCCCAAACGATTCTTGCTTCCCATCGGGAGAAAATCCCCGGTCTTTATCTCCTTGGTCTGTGCCGTTATCTCGTGATCCCCCGTCCAGTCGACGACGTTCCCGACCGCTTTCACCAGTTCGATCGCAATGGATGTCTCTTCATTCTTGGGAACATTTTTCAACGTCACGGGTTCGTCGGTCAACAACGAGGCAAACAATAATTTTGAGGCGCTGTTTTTTGCGCCGGCAATTTGGACTTCTCCTGTGAGGGGCTTTCCTCCGGTGATGCGATAAGAAGGCATAGGACAAATAAAAGGAAAAGACTAACGGTCATTCCCGGAGCCGCCCAAGACGCCGCGCTCCAGGCGGGAGAATAATTTTTGCAAGTTGGTCCAGGCGACGTCTTCCAAAGAAAAACCAAGCTCGGAGGAAATCTGGGCGATATACCACATCACATCCCCCAATTCTTTCTTCACGGCTTCCCGTCTTTGGGGCGTCATCACTCCCCCATCATCACGCAACATTTTTTTAATCTGTTCCGCGACCTCTCCTGTCTCCCCCGCTAGTCCGAGCGTTGGATACGTTACGTTTGACCCAACTTGTGGATACAGGGCAGTCTTTCTGGACTGTTGTTGATATTCGTCTAATGTCATACGAGGGCAGTGTAAACAAAAAAGACCCAGGGAGGAAGGCGTCGATCGTCGACGGGGCTCCCGAGGGTCTTCCGCAGAGCGCGTCGTCAAACGAAGCGGCTCATCGATTTCGATAGGCCAACAGATCAAGAACCTGGGCGAGACTCCCCTCCTTGATCAGAACGTCCACTTCAGGTTTCCCCGTGGACATCCCGTTTTGGACGCGCGCGCGGATCTCGAGGAAGCGCCGCTGCCCCTCCCGCGCGAAGGCATCCGCCTTCGATTGGGCATGGGCGCGCTCGCCATCGACGAGCTTCAAATGGAACAGTTCTTCGTGGGTTCCGTGGTTCATTTTCATTTGATACTCTCCTCTAAAGAAGCATTCATACGATCACACGCAACACGATCATCGTCAACCACTTGTTTTTCCTCAAGGTTTTGTTCACAATGGGCACACCTTCGAAGAATGGAGGAGGGAGAATGAAGGGTGACGGGCTATGGCGCAGTTGGTAGCGCGCTTGCATGGGGTGCAAGAGGTCGTGGGTTCAAATCCCGCTAGCCCGAGGCAAATGGACGGCCTAAAGCCGTCCGAGCAACCGCAAAAATCCACCGATGAACGTCGGTGGATTTTTGATCGAATAAGAATCGGAATCAAAAAACCGCCCTTTAGGGGTGGTTTTTTGGCGCCTCGCCGAAGCGATTACGGACGATGCCCCAATGGAACGGGAGTGGGTCGTGATGATTGCTTGTCGAGACCACCACGGCTTCCCTGTAAGTTCCCATGTTCCGGCTACGGTAACCTATCCCATCGCCCGAACCGACGACACGAGGCAATTACAACGTACCACCAGGATGATGATGATGCAATGAATTTTTTTGAGTTATCCCCAGCCAAAAACATACATAAAACCCGCTTTTTTCAGAGAGAAAAAGCGGGTCAGCGATAAAACCAGCCGAGTTGGCTCAAGAGAGACGCGCGGCAACGGGATTCAACGTGGGGCAGTCGCCAGGGCACACGATAAAAGCGCCAAGGGAGCAAACGAGGAAAGTACTCCCGCAACATCTGCCGCAGCCGATAGAGGCGGTGATTCTCATCCCCTCCTCCGTAGGTGCAGTTGAGATGATCCCGCATGGGGAGTACCTGGAGCTCGAAGGGCTTCTGGTGCAGATGCAACAGCATCTTGATGGCGCGGAACCGTTCGTGAGAATTGGCGTTCTCCTGATCGACCGACACGCCGCCGACAAGATTCTCCCCTTCAAGAACGCAGGTTCCTCCTGCCCGATGGATCAAATCCTGCACGCGGGAGGCGACCTGGCGCGCCACCGTCTCATCCGCCACCACCAGACGAACCGCCCGGCGATCACGCACCGTATAGGCGTCATCTTTCTTGCGCCGAAGCTGTCGCATGATCTTGAGAAGCGTCATGAACGGCAGCTTCACTCGATGGCTCAAGTGCACCGGCTCACCCGTGGTCAAACGGCGAAAGAGAAACGAGTGCTCTTGCATAACGAAGGATCCTCGAGGGATCGGCCCGTCTTCGATCATCGCTTCTCGTGCCCGATAAGAATCCACCGGGTCGTACCAGCCACGCACGGTGGCATCGTGGAACGACCCATCGAAAAGTCCATCCTCGAGGATCGCGAGCAGCCCCTCCAAGTCGCTGGAGGCACTTTGCAAACTTTCCATGCGATCCAGAAACATCTGCCCGACCGCGAGGTCGAACAAACTGATCGCCTGCGACCAGATGAGACGTTTGGTGCGCGACCCATTGGCGACATACACCTTTGCTCGATTCAGGAGCCGCTCCAATGTCATCGCAAGACTCACCGACATCTCCAGGTCGAAGATGGATTCGTAGGGTGACGCGAAACGGCCGATGATGTGATCACGCGCGAGCCGTGATTCGTGGATAGCGGTATTCCCCCGCTCTCGATCGTGATCGGACAACCCCTCCAAGAGAAGTTGCCGATGAGTGACGGCGGATTCAGACGGTTCGTACCAATCCGGAATCCAATCCAACAGCTGCTTCATGCTGTGCAAAGAACCATGCTCCTCTCTGAACAGAAACCACCGCAGGTAAGCTGCGGTGGCGGATGGGTTGAGTAGGTTGCAGACTACTTCACTCCACAGACACCGCCGCACAGGAAAAGACATCCTTGCAGGTAAGGATGAGATCCATGCGGCAAATGTAGGAATGCAATTTCATAGTCCTTTTCTAGGATACCAGATCGAAAGCAAAAGAAATAAAGTTATCCACAGCATACCAAACCTGATTCCTGCTGGACTGGCATATAAAATGTGGCCAAGGGGCATGCCCCTTGGCCACATTTTATATGCTGTAATTAAATTCCTTCTCCAAAAACATACCTGTCTGTTATCTTCTCATAAGCGAACAGTTCATCCTCTTTGAAGAACCGCTTGATTTCCCCGGCGGCCGCATCGACAGAATCTGATGCGTGTACGAGATTGGACGGAACGTTCATCGACAAGTCCGCGCGTATCGTTCCTGCGTCTGCCGCACGAGGATTCGTCGCCCCGACAAGTTTGCGCACGCTCTCGATCGCGTCGATACCTTCCAGGACAAGAGCCACGACCGGCGTCTGCATCATGAACTGCTTAATGCTCTTGAAGAACACTTTCTCTTTCAGGTGAATGTAGTGCTCATCAAGAAGTGCGTCGGTGAGACGGACAAACTTGAGGGCAGAAATCTTGAGACCCTTGCGTTCAAACCGACCAAGAACTTCACCCAAGAGATCGCGCTGCAGAGCATCGGGCTTAATGAGGACGAGCGTGCGTTCGATATTCGCCATATGTTTTCCTGAAAACTACCAAGACTCCGCTAATATGGCAAGCGCTCGGCGGAAACAGTTGGCTCCCCGCCCGTGCTTTTCACAAGAATATCTCCTTGCTGATCCGTCCGGAACACCTCTATGTTTCGATCGGCGAACCGATGCAGCACCACGACGTGCGGATGACCGTAAGAATTATCCGCCCCTGCCGAAATCAGCGCAATTTCCGGGGTTATCGTATCCAAAAAATACTGGCTATTGGAACTGGAACTGCCATGATGCCCTGCTTTGAGGATATCAATGTCTCCCATCGAAGGCGCAATCGCTTCTTCCACCTCTTTCTCGATGTCTCCGGTCAAAAGAATCGTCGTGTCGCCATACGTCAACTTTAAAACCACTGAGTGGTTGTTTGCCGATGTGTCATCGGGCGTATCCGGCATTGCATCCGGCGACAGCACATCAACCGTCACGCCGCCGACATCATACTTCTCCCCCGCTCGTACCGATCGGACGACGGCTCCTTCTTCCCCCACAGCTAAATTGAATCGCTTCGCGATCTTAGTATCCCTCTGTGTTTCACCGTTCCCCCAAATATCTTTCACCTCGTATCGCTCGAGTACGGAGGGCAAGCCGCCGATATGATCAGCATCCAAGTGGCTGGATACCACATAATCGATCGTCCTATCCCACGGCTTCATCACCGCGCCGAGCTTGGCAAGCACTTTGGAATCGCGCCCTCCGTCCATGAGCAGCTGCGTGCCATCGGGTGCCTCAAGAAAAAGCGCGTCTCCTTGCCCGATATCGAACATCCACAATCGCATCTCTCCCAGAGAACCAGACGCCGCAGAGGCCCCAGAGGTGGCGGAGGAGCGGATCAACAAAAAAATACCCACGCTCATCCAGACGACGAGCAGAAAAACTACGAACCAGAGTTTGCTGCGTCCTTGAGGGCGTCCACGCGAGGTTTGAAGAGCCATAGAAATATCAGGATAAGACAAAAGGCACTCACGATCGCGGCCGTATGAGGATCCACCGATTCATAAACCGCATGAGGGACAGAGGCACCTTGCCGTATAACCCATAATATCATCGAAGAGAGAAGCACCGCTGGAACCGACAGATACGCGAGGATCGAGGCAGGCAGGAGAAAAGCCATCGGCAACAAAATAAGGCCAACAGCCATCAGCAAAGGAACCAAGGGCAAAACGAATACATTGACGACTGGCGCGATCAAGGAGATCGAACCGAAATGCCAAAACATAATCGGCGCGGTCACAAGCGAAGCCACCAAGCTCCCCACGAGCGCCTCGCGCAGACCAAACACCTCTGGCATCCACGAAAAATATCCCTCGAGGTGATCTGGAATGAACAAAACAGCCGCCGTCGCCACAAAGGAAAGTTGAAACCCTGGATCAACGAGGAGGACGAACGGATTCAGAAGCAGCATGATCGGAAGCGCAAACGCGAGGAGGCGCATCGGGCTCCGCGGTCGACGAACCCACTCCGCCAGAAGCACAATCCCCGCCATGATCCCCGCGCGGATGACCGCCGCGGTCGCCCCTGCCAGGAACACATACACAACGACCAACACTCCGGTCATGAAAATCCCCCTCCGCCGACCGAATCGTTCAATCGCAAACGCAAAAAAGAAAAACGTGAACAGCGACACATTGAATCCGCTCGCAGCAAGGATGTGCGACGTTCCCGTCCGCGAGAACGTATCCTGCAGATCATCGGACAACCCGGATGAACCGCCGAGAATCAAACCAGTCACAAACGACGAGTGCGGTTCTGGAAGCAGTCGGTTGAATCGATCCATCAGCAGAATCCTTGCTCGATACAGCCCTCCTCGCCAGGTCCACAGCCCCGCCTCGGCCGCGACCGACGACGGGAAGGTGCACAGCGCGTAGACCCCCTTGGTCGCGAGAAACTGGTCGTAAGGAAAACCGTTGAAGGGTTCTGGCCGTTTGAGTTTGCACGTGGCCGTCAACTGGTCATCTATGAACACCTCCTCCCCCATCGGGAGAAAGACGAGCACTCCCCCTCTTGCCTCCTCCCCACCAATCGTCAAATCCTTCACCGTCGCTCGTACGCCAGACATCCGCGTATCCACATCCGCGACGCGTCCGTGGATTTCCACTGCATGCTCTGGAAGCGTATCGACCCAAGTGGGCGTCCCCGGAGCCAGAATGACGCGCAAAATTCCCAAAAACAAACACAACGCAATTAAGCCAACTCGACGAAGCAGACCAGATGAAAAAACCAACAATAACAACGGAACAGACAGCGCATACCAGACCCATTCCCCGGGGATCGGGATGAGCAAAGCAACCAAAATACCAAACATCACCGCCAAACAGGCGGTGACGAAAGTCCCAGAGGGAGAACGCAACGTTTTGTCGATGAGTGACCGGGCGATATCGTTAGCGAATCACGAAGCTGATGAGGCGGCCGGGGATGTAAATAACTTTGATGATCTCCTTCCCTTCCAAAAATTTCTCGACGTTTTGTTGAGCCTGCGCGCGATCGCGCGCATCTACATCGGACAATGTGGGTGAGATCTCGATCGTCCCGCGTACTTTCCCGTTGATCTGCACTGCGACTGTCACCAAATCATCCACAAGCATCTTCTCCTCAAAGGAAGGCCATCCGCTTTCAAAGACGGATGTCTTGTAGCCAAGCGTCTCCCAAATCTCTTCACAAAGGTGAGGGGCGAACGGAGCAAGGGCACGCACGAGCATTTCGTAGGAAGATCGCGGCAGCACCTCCGCCGAACTCATTGCGTTTACAAGGATCATCGACGCCGAGATCGCGGTATTGAACTTCATCGCCTCCAGATCGTTCGTGATCGAATGGATCGCCTTATGCGTTGCCTTCTCGATCGATGGATTCGTTGCGTCCGCGACAGACTCGCGCAGCTTCCAGAGCTTCTCCAAGAAGCGGCGTACGCCGACCGCTCCGTTGGTATCCCAAGGTTTCTGATCTTCCAACGGCCCCATGAACATCTCGTACATGCGCAACGTGTCGGCGCCGTACTGCTCGACGACCTCGTCGGGGTTCACGACGTTCCCTCGCGACTTACTCATGCGCACGCCATCCGGCCCCATGATCGTTCCTTGATTGCGCAACTTCGTAAATGGTTCCTCGAAATCGATATGCCCCAAATCCTTGAGCGCGTAGCAAAAGAATCGTGAGTATAAAAGATGCATCACCGCGTGCTCAGCGCCCCCAACGTATAAATCGACAGGCATCCAGTAACGAATCTTCTCCTGATCCGCCATCACCTCCTCGTTCTTTGGATCGCAGAAGCGGAGGAAGTACCAAGAGGAGTCGACAAACGTGTCCATCGTATCGCTCTCGCGGCGCGCGGGTTTGTGGCACGTCGGACACTTCACGTCATGAAACGACTCACTGCGCGCGAGAGGTGATTCGCCTGTGGGCTTGAAATCGACATCCGTCGGAAGTCGCACGGGGAGATCGGAAGCGGGAACGGCAACCGGGCCGCAGTCCTCGCACCAGATAATCGGAATCGGCGCGCCCCAGTATCGCTGGCGCGAAAGGAGCCAGTCGCGGATGCGATAGTTCGTGACGCGACGGCCTTTGTTTTTTGCTTCAAGGGCGTCGGTGATTTGTTGTTTGGCATTCTCGTTGGTGAGGCCGTCAAAGATGCCGGATTGAACCATAATTCCTGGATCCGTATATGCCCCATCGGACGGCATGAATGCCGTCCCTGCGGGGGGTGCGACGACCTGGGTGATAGGCAGGTTATATTTCTGTGCAAACGCGTAATCGCGTTCGTCGTGGGCGGGGACGCCCATGACGGCGCCAGTGCCGTAGGTCATGAGGGCGTAGTCGGCGATCCAAATCGGCACATCTTTGCCCGTGAGCGGATGCTTGGCGTAGGCGCCGATGAATTGACCAGTCTTTTCTTTTTGCTCGGAGCGATCGAGTTCAGATTTTCGCGCCGTGGCCGCACGATAGTCCATGACGGCTTTTGCATACGCAGGATCGACGAGGACGTCGACGAGCGGATGCTCGGGAGCCAAAACAACATAACTGACCCCAAAAAGAGTATCTGGCCTTGTGGTAAAGACAGATATGATTGTTTCTCTACTCTGTGGTGGCCAAGGGGCACGCCCCTTGGCCACATTCACAATATCAAAGTCAATTTCTGTTCCTTCAGATTTCCCGATCCAATTCTGCTGCATCGCCTTAATCGATTCCGGCCAGTCGATCTTCTCCAAACCAGCAAGCAAACGATCCGCATATTTTGTAATGCGGAAGAACCACTGTTCCAGATCCTTTTGGCGCACAACGTTCTTGCACCGATCGCATTTTCCATCAATGACCTGTTCGTTCGCGAGCACGGTCTGGCAACTATCGCACCAGTTCACAGGAGCCGAGGCACGATATATCAGGTCGTGTTTATAAAAAAGGAGGAACAACCATTGCGTCCATTTGTAATAAGAAGGATCCGCTGTAGAGATGACGCGCGACCAGTCAAAAGAAAGCCCAAGGGACTTCATCTGCCGTGTATAGTTGGCCATCGCATCATTCGTCGTCTGCTCGGGGTGGACACCCGTCTTGATCGCAAAATTCTCCGCCGGCAAACCGAACGCGTCGTACCCGATCGGGAACAAAACGTTCTTTCCCTGCATGCGCCGCCAGCGCGTCACGATATCGACCGCCGAGTAGGATTCCACATGACCAACGTGGAGGCCGGTCGCGGAAGGATACGGGAACATCACCAGGTGATAGAGGGAATCCTGTGCCTTCGATGGATCTTCCGTGGGGAAAAACGCGAAATTCTGTTCCCAACGCTGCTGCCATTTTTTTTCGATGGATTGGTGGTTGAAGGGCATAAGGCGGATCGTGAGGGTGATAAGGGTGGTAGGGGTGGGTCTACAACCCATCCAACGACTGGATAATGGTACGAGTGTGACAAAAATGGAGGGAAGGGTCAAAAATAAGACGAATTGTCAACAGTTTTGGATAAAAAAACGACGTTCCTGGGGGAACGTCGTGCATAGGGACTTTTATCGAACTACGGCCGCTGGTTCCCCTGATGCCACTCCTTGCGCGGCTCCTGCTTTTCCACCGGCGGAAGGGGACGCGAATTCTCGATGACTTTCACGGCCAATTCTTGCGACTTCTTATTCGCCTCCTCGACTTCACGGCGGAGGAGCTGATTATCTTCCGTCTGACGGGTCAGTTTTTCTTGAAAATGAATGATCTCCGCCTGCATGAGCTGACGCTGGGATTCCGATTCTTTGCGTGCAAATTCCATCTTCGTCTCCCATTCGCGGTTCATCCGTTCCAAGACCCGTGTCTCCGCTTCCGAGATGTCTTTCTGCAAACGTGCGGGGAATGTTTCTACCTGGCGTTTGAAATCCGCAAACTCAACTTCCTTCGCTTTTATTTCCCCCTCACGCGTTGCCATGTTTTGTTCCTTTTCCTCACGGACAGATTCAAACTGCGCCTCATCGCGAGCCCGCTCCAGCTTGGTCGCGTATTCGTATTCTTCCTTCTCCCTATTCCACTGCTTCCGCTTCTGTTCCATCTGTGCAGCGAGCTCCTGATCAAGCGTAGAATACTCGGCCTCCATCGCCACTTTTTTCTCTTCGTAGTCCGCGAGCAATTGCTCAAGCGCCTGCGCGGCCACTGTCAAATGATACTCATGCTCGAGCGTCTGCCGCGACAAATCAATGGCCTTCTGCAAATCCAAAAACGTCTGTTGCTGCGCTTCGACTTTTCCCGTCACTTCGCGGAACGTCTGCTCAATGCTCTGGGAAAGAGTCTCGATGGCTGTCAGTGTCTCCCGCTTTGCGGATTCCATGGTCGGCCGCATAGAGGAAACAGAACGATCTTTTACCGATCGGACAAAATCGACTGCGGAGGGATCGTGCACCGCGTGGGCATTCGCTTTAAGCTCTTCGACTTGTTTCTGTAGTTTCTCATACTCTTCCAGGAGCTCCGCTTTGGTCTTTTTCGTGAACAGTATGGATTGCGACATAGAGAATTTTCAAAGACCGTAACATGGGGAGGGAAAAGGTCAAGTATCCTGTACAACCTCCCTTTTTTTGTCACCATACCATCGACTATGACGCACCAACTCATCCTGACTCCTTTGCAGGTGGCCGTTGCTTCGCTGGAGGCGGCGATCGAAACGCCGGAAACCGGACTGTCGCCCCTGCAAGAGAACATGCGGCGCGATGCCATCATTCAACGGTTTGAATGCACATTCGAATTGTGTTGGAAAATGATGAAACGAACAATAGAGCAGATCGGCGGACGCGAGGAAACAGATGATCTATTTTCAAAAAAAGACCTTTTCCGTCGCGCCCACGAGGCCGCGCTCATCAAAGATCCTGGTGCCTGGTTCGCCTATCTTTTGGCGCGCAACCAAACCTCCCATGCCTACGACAAGAAAAAAGCAGAGGCCGTGCATGCAAAAGCCATTCATTTTGCCATAGACGCCCGCGCCCTCCTTACGAAACTCGAGGAGACCTATGCCCCTTCACATACATCCTGAACACCTCGACGGGGTGAAAAAAATCCTCCGTCAAATCATTCCGCGTCATCGAGTGGCCGTGTTCGGGTCACGAGCAACCGGCACGGCCCGCCCGAGCTCTGATTTGGACTTGTTTGTGTACGGCACTGATCCTCTTGACACAGAGACAACCACTAACCTCAAGATGGCATTTTCCGAATCGAACTTGCCGTTCTTCGTCGATATCGTCGAGGAGTCAGGTATCGAACAGGATTTTCGAGATGCCATCGAAAAGCAATTGGTTGATATCCTCCCGTAAAACGCTTACAAAAAAACAGGGATTGCAGCCCTGTTTTTTTGTTTATTATTTTATCGCCTCGTTGATCCTCCTAAGCGCCAACACGAACGCCGCGCGACGCAAATCCGTCCCAAACTCTTGGCTCAATCGATACACATCCTCCGCCTGCTCGGTCATTATTTTTTTGAGACGGCTCTCCACATCCTCCACGCTCCATTTCTCTCCTTTGAGATTCTGTTCCCATTCAAACGTCGACACCGTCACCCCACCCGCATTCGCGAGGATGTCTGGAATCACAGCGATCCCTCGATCAAAAAGAATGTCATCGGCCTCCGGTGACGTCGGGCCGTTGGCAAGTTCCAAAATTACCTTCGCGCCAATCTGAAGCGCATTGTGTTCTAAAATTTGATTCTCAAGCGCGGCGGGAATCAAAAGGTCACATGGAAGTTCTAATAATGCTTCATTGGAAACCGCACGGCTTCCAGGAAACCCTTCCGCCTTTCCCGTCTTTTCTTTCCATGCTTCGACTGCCTTAATGTCAAGTCCGCCTTCGTTCACAATACCCCCTCTTGAATCCGAGACAGCGATAATTTTGTGGCCGTGCTCCGACCAAATCTTCGCTGCGGTCGCACCGGCATTTCCAAATCCTTGGATGACAACCTTAATCGATCCCAAGAGACCGAGTCGTTGCGCCAATGTTTCAAACACAAACCAACCGCCAAGCGCCGTCGCGCGATCACGCCCGAGTGATCCGCCGTGGGCGACCGACTTGCCCGTAAACGTCGCTCCCGTCTTGTCGCCTGTGAGTTTCTGATACTCATCCGTCATCCAATCCATGATCTGCGGCGTGGTATTCACATCCGGCGCCGGCACATCTTTCTGCGGGCCAATCTCGTCGACGAATGCGCGCACCCAAGCGCGAGAGAGACGTTCCAGTTCGGTCTTCGACAAGGTCTTTGGATCGACTGTTGCCCCACCCTTCCCGCCACCCATCGGGATGTTGACGACCGCGGTCTTGATTGCCATCCACAGTGCGAGTGCCTTTACCTCCTGGAGATCTGTCTGTTGATGAAAACGGATGCCGCCCTTGTACGGCCCACGCGCATTGTTGTGCTGCACGCGATAGACCTCGATATCCATCTTGGACCCATCATCGCGATCGATCATCACGTTTTTCTCGTGGATGTGGTTGGGGGTCTTGAGTTTCTCGATGAAGGATTCCTCAAAAGGAAAAACGGCCTGGGCGCGGGAAAGTTGGCGGAGGGCATTGTCGAAAGCAGACATAGGAGGGAAGGATGACCCGCCGTCGCCCAAATTGCACTGGGCTATGGCGGGCAGGCAGATATTTTAGAGGTGAACAGAGGATAACAGAAGTCGCGACAAAGACAGGTGTAGGGGCGGGTCTCCAACCCGCCCACCGACACGAAAATGATATCAGAATTTATAAACATCGCTGCGGTGGCCGATACGGATGACGGTTATTTTTTTCGATGTGCCATCAAGAACGAGAACCAGACGAAATTCCCCGACGCGCAGGCGGGCGTCTCCTAACCGTTTATTGTTCAAGAATTTAAGTACGTTGCTTGGATCTTCCAGCGAACCCAGCCACGCGAGCTTTTCTGCGATTCGCTTTTGCATGGTTGGATCCAGAGACAACAGCTGTTTTTCTGCCTTGCGCAGAAGAAACAATGTGTAGGCCATACCGTTTCTTCAATACGTCAAAAGACACCAGACCTTTTCCTGTTTTCATGGACCGCCGAGCAAGCGCGGCGTCTTTCGCCAATGATTCCGAAGAATACATCTCGAGATCCTCCATTACCTCGGCAAAATCTTCATTTGAAAAAAAGAATCCGAGGGTTTTCGCCCCACGGGTAACGCGCGTAAACCCGCGAAGCGCCCGCGAGGGGCTTCGTTGGATATCGCGGATGGAAGCGGTTCGTTCTTTAGAGAAAAACGGGGAGGGGGGAGGGGTAGGCATAGTGTATAGATTTGTATGTAGAGTAGCATCCGAGGGAACGCGGGTCAAAACAAAAAGCTCCGGCGTTCCCATGAGAAAAACGCCGGAGCCGAACGCCAAGGGAACAAGGAACCAAGCGCCATACCAAGAGCCAAGGATCCAAGTGTCCAAGGACTATAGTGATCACTATAGCGCCTATTTCTTGTGTTCCATCGCCTCCAACCACCGCTGCGCGTCCAACGCGGCCGCGCATCCTGTCCCCGCGGCCGTGACGGCCTGGCGGTATTTCCAGTCGGCGACGTCGCCGGCGGCGAAAACGCCTTCGACATTGGTCCACGTCGATCCTGGTTTTACCGTGAGATACCCTTTTTCCATTTCCAATTTTCCTTCAAAAATTTTCGTATTGGGCGAGTGGCCGATCGCGAGAAACATGCCGTCGACCGCCAGATCGGACTCTTCGTTGGTCTTCGTGCTGATGAGACGCAACCCCGTCACCTGTTTTTCATTCCCCATCACTTCCTTCACTCCCGTGTTAAACAAAAAATTGATCTTCGGGTTGGTCTTCGCCCGGTCTTCCATGATCGGGGACGCACGCAACTTGTCAGACCGAACCAGTACCGTCACCGATGTCGCGAAGCGGGTCAGGAACGTCGCCTCTTCCATCGCGGAATCCCCTCCGCCCACGACCGCCACTTTTTTCCCTCGAAAGAAAAACCCGTCGCAAGTAGCGCAGGCGGATACGCCGCGGCCTTTGTATTTCTCTTCACTGGGGAGACCCAGATAGTTCGCCGATGCCCCCGAGGCGATGACGACGGCCTTGGCCTGGTATTCCCCTTTCTCGGTACGGACAACAAACGGACGTCTAGAAACATCAACGCCCAGCACCTCCTCCGCCTTCACGTCGGTTCCAAAACGGACGGCCTGATCTTTGAAAAGCCGCATCAATTCAGGCCCTTGTATCCCTTTTGGAAACCCGGGGAAATTCTCCACCTCCGTCGTCGTCATGAGCTGCCCGCCCGGCTCCACCCCCTCAAACAACACCGGCGCCAAATGCGCCCTTGCCGCATAAATTGCGGCGGTGTAGCCGGCAGGGCCGGATCCGATGATGATGAGCTGGTGCACATCCATAGTTACAAATGCTTTTCGATCTTCCCTTTCAAAGACTCCTTGGACATCGACCCCGAAAATTGTTCTACGACCTGGCCCCTCTTGAAAATGATAAAAGTGGGAATCGAGAGAATGTTGTACTTCTGTGCCAAGGCCCCTTGGTCATCTACGTTTACTTTAGCGACCGTCAATTTATCCCCCATTTCTTTCGCGAGTTCATCCACAAGCGGAGACATAACCTTGCATGGGCCGCACCAAGGGGCCCAAAAATCCACAATGACGGGGGTCTCGGAGGAGAGGACGGTGCTGTCGAAGTTGGCGGCGGTGAGTTCGAGAGACATAGGGATAATCGTTACGGATTACGGAAGTGTACGGAATTACGGAAATACGAAAAAGAACAACAACCAGGGTTTCACTCTATCATAGGGCTGGGAGGAGAGGGAGGTGGGGTGGGGAAAAAACGTGGGAAGGTTTCAAGGGTCGCAAGGATTTCAAGAGCATCAAGCGCAAACAAAAAAGGCACGGCCCGAAAGCGCATGCCCTTGCGACCCTTGCCGCCCTTGAAACCCTTGGGGCCTTACCGCTTCGAAATCCCCTGGATCACCAGCGCGCGCACCCGTCGTTCTTCCTTGTACGCCTCGATAAGATCCCCGACTTCAGGCTTTACCTTGCCGACATACTGCATCCCGATCTCTTGGCCGGTCTGGCCGGTCTTGATCTCCGAGCGGCCCAGGCGCAGCTCTTCGATAGTGCCTTCGCCGACGTACTCGCCCAGGTGGGAGAGGCGCAGCTTGAGGCCGGCCACGAGCTTGCCTTGCGTGACCTTGCCGCCGATGACCCAGCCGTTATCAGTACGCTTGAAGTTCATCAGGACTTCGAAGCGGCCGACTTCCTCGATGACCGTCTCGCTCGGAAGGAGTTTCTCCAGGTCGGTAATGAGGTCTTCGAAGAGTCGATAAATGACCGTATACGGACGAATCTCCACGTGCTTGTCCCGAGCGAGCGTCTTTGCCGTTTCCGTCGCGGACACGCCGAAGCCAAGGACGACCGCATGCGTTGCCTCCGCGTTTGCGATATCCGTGTCGTTGACGTTTCCCAATCCTTTTCCAACGACTTTGATGCCGACCTCCTGGTGTTTCACGGTATCAAGCATGCCCAGAATCGCCTCGAGGGATCCGAGCACGTCGGCACGAATGATGACGTTTACAAACTGTTTCGCCTCTGCTCCATCGGCCGCCACGGCCTTGATCGACGCGACGTTCTCCGTTCCCACGCGAGACTGCTCGGTCGTCTTCACGCGCTCAAGCGACTTCACATCCTGCGGCACTTCCATGATGTCGCCGACGGCCGGCGCCGCTTTCCATCCGAGGATCTTTACCGGGAACGAAGGAGGGGCTTCCTTGACATCCTCCCCGCTCCAATTCTTCATCGCGCGCACGCGCCCGAACCATTGCCCGCGCGCCGCCAGCGCATCCCCCAAACGCAGCGTGCCGCTTTGGACAAGAACCGTCGCCACCGGACCCGCATTTTTATCCACATGCGATTCGATAACGGTCCCGATCGCCAAACGCGTAGGATCGGCGATGATCTTTTCTTTCTCCACCTCGGCCACGAGCAACAGCGCATCCAGCAGCTTGTCGATGTTCGTCCCCTGCTTGGCTGAAATCGGGACCGCGATCGTCTGCCCGCCCCACTCCTCTGGAATGAAACCGGCGTCGGAAAGTTCGCGCTTTACCTTTTCAATGTCTGCCCCTGGCGCATCGATCTTGTTGATGGCCGCCACGAACGGAAGCTTGGCGGATTTGATGATGTTGATAACTTCCTTGGTCTGCGGCCGCACCCCGTCGTCGGCCGCGACGACCAAAATCGCGAGGTCGGCCACCTTGGCTCCACGCGAACGCATCACCGTAAATGCTTCGTGGCCAGGCGTGTCTATGAACGTCAAAAGCTGGTTGTTGCGCACGACCTGATACGCACCAATATGCTGGGTGATGCCACCGGCCTCCGTTTCCATGACATGCGTCGCACGGATGGCATCGAGTAGTTTCGTCTTCCCGTGGTCGACGTGCCCCATCACAACGACGATCGGCGGACGCGGAAGGACACGTTCCTTTTCTTGGGAATCGAGGATGGTCTTCAGGCGCATGCTCTCATCTTCCTTCACATCGACCGCCAACCCTTCGTTGACCTCTGCATGGACTTTGTATCCAAGATCCTCGCCGATGATGCTCGCCGTGTCGATGTCGATGCGGTCATTGATGGAAGCCAGAATGCCGTTGCGCATGAGCTCCTGCATGAGCCGAGGGACGGGAACGTCCAACCGAGACGCCAACTCGCGCACCGTCATGACCGCGGGCAAGGTAATATCTTTGATGAGGACCGGGGCTGCGTCGCCCACCGGCCGGCCGGTCATCCCTTTCTGGAGTTCTATCTTCTCGGCCAAGTAGTGCTTGCGGCGGTATTCGCCGAACGCACGTTCGATTTTCGGGATCATCCGGTCGTCCACTTTGAGCGCCCGCGCACCGATATTAAACCCAAGCGTGGGCAGCACGGTGCGAAGCTCTTCGGCAGAACTGTGGAGCCTACGGGCCAATTCGGTAAGATTCATGGGAAATTACAAAAAAGATTGACACAACCTTACCAAGCGCAGGCAAGGGAGTCAATGGAGCTTCGTTATGATATAGGCACGAACCTCATGATATCCCGCACCAACTCTGAAAGCGGATGGTCGGATTTGACCACATACCCAACCGCGCCGAGAGATTTTGCCTTCTCCCGATCCCCCGGCTGCTCGAGGGTCGAGACCAGAAGGACGGGAGTATCGCGCACGTCATCGTCTTTCTGCACCATGGAAAGGATGTCAAAACCAGTCAGATGAGGAAGGATGAGGTCGGCGACCACAAGCTGGGGACGCCAGCGGTGGATCTCTTTGAGCACCTGCAATCCGTCCGTCGTGATGCGCGTGTCGACCCCCTCGCGCTTGAGGCGGCGGGCGAGCGTGTCGGCGATGTAGGGATCGTCTTCGACCAAAAGAACCAATTTGTCGTTCTTGTGCTTTTCCATACGGCGTGTGACGCTATAATACCACGAGAAAATCACCGCCTTCTATGATTGGATTCCTCCTCATCGACAAACCCCTCGGTCTCACATCCAACGACGTGGTCGCGCGCGTCCGCCGGCTCACGGGCGTGCAACGGGTCGGCCACGCAGGCACGCTCGACCCGCTTGCAACCGGCCTCCTCATCGTAGGCGTCGGGCGCGAAGCGACCCGAGAATTTCCCCGGTTGGTTGGCTTGCCCAAAACCTACCTCTCCACCTTCATTCTCGGCGCACGTTCAACGACAGACGATGCCGAGGGAGAAAAAATAAGCGACCCAGTCCCGTCTCTCACGGAGGAAATCGTCGACCAAGGTCTCCTCCAACTCACAGGCGAAATCACCCAAACCCCTCCCCAATTCTCCGCGGTCAAAATCAAAGGCAAACCTGCCTACGCCCAGGCGCGCAAAGGGATAGAGGTGGTGATAAAGCCACGGCAGGTGACAGTTTCTACTTTCAAAAGAATCGGATCGATCCGTCCACAAGCGGACGGGACGTTTGAGATCGACGTGAGCATCGATTGCTCGTCGGGGACGTACATCCGTTCTCTGGCGAGAGACCTGGGGAGAATTCTGGGAGGTGGGGGGTATGTAAAAACGTTGCGACGGACATCTATAGGACCCTTTTCAGCCCAAGAAGCAATTCCATTACCAGCTGGAATATCCCATACCCAGCCAAGGGGCATGCCCCTTGGCCACATGTCTGATCCTGCCCTTCCAGCCATTCCAGCCCTCCCCCTGCTCCCCGTCCCAGGCCTTCTTGCCCTCCTCCCTCCCCCCTGCTAAAGTATGCCGGTAAATCGTAACGAATGCCGGCTGCTTCCGACTTGGTATGCGATCCGCCTTTCTCCAACTTTCCCCTTTCTCACCGATCCGCTATTTCCGGTTGTTCTTATAGTTGAAGGCCGTCCATCCGTCGGTTCAGCGGCAAGGCCGTATGAACCTCACCACCATTGTCGTCCCCCTTCTCACCCTCGCTGCCGGTACAGGCGCGGGGTATGCCCTTCGTAAACAGATAGCTCTGCGCCATGCCACCGATGCCGCGGCCACGGCCGAGCGGCTCATCGAGGAAGCCAAGCAGAAAGCCCATGCCACAAGCATGAACGCCCAACAGGAAGCCAGTGAAATTCTCATCAAGGCAAAAGAACGCGCCTTCAGCCAGCTGGAAGAAGTAAAACGCGAGGAAGCCACGCTTAGGCGTGAAATCCAGGATGCACAAAAGCGCATGGAAAAGCGCGAGGAGACATTCGACCAAAAAATCCTCGATCTTGAGCAGAAAAAACAACAACTGGAGGATAAGCTCCAGTTCGTCGAGCAGACGAAAACCGAGCTCGCCCGCGCAAAGGACGAGCATGTAGAACGACTTGAGGCCGTCGCCCATCTCTCGCAGGAGGATGCCCTGGCGCAGCTCCACTCCCACGTAGAAGGACGACACACCGAATCCCTCCTCTCCCGCATCCGCAAGCTTGAACAGACGGAGGAGGAAGAGATCGAGAAACAGTCGCGCCGCGTCCTTTCCATGGCCATCACCCGCTTCGCCTCCTCGGTCTGCGCCGAGCACACGACCTCGGTCGTTGAGCTCCCAAACGACGAGATGAAAGGGCGCATCATCGGGAAAGAGGGGCGCAACATCAAAGCCATCGAGCATCTGACTGGCACCGAAATCATCGTGGACGAGACACCGTCGGCGATCACGATCAGCGGGTTCTCCCCCATCCGCCGCCAGGTGGCCAAACGCGCGCTGGAAGATCTCATCAAGGACGGCCGCATCCAACCCGCCCGCATCGAAGAGGCGGTAAATGAGGCCAAGCTGAACCTCGCCAAAGAAGTCCGCAAAGCAGGCGAAGAGGCCCTCTACCAATGCGGCATCCCCGTTTCCTCCGTGGATCCGAAACTGACCTCCATCCTCGGCCGCATGCGCTTCCGCACGAGCTATGGCCAGAACGCGCTCATGCACTCCATCGAAGTCTCAACCCTCTCTGGCATGATCGCCGAGGAGCTGGGAGCCGATGTGTTCATCTGTAAAAAGGGAGGCCTCTTCCACGACATTGGCAAGGCCGTGGACCATGACATGCAAGGCGCGCATCCGGAAATCGGGTACAATATCATGCGGAAGTTCGGCTTCCCCGAGGAAATCGCCTACCAGTCCATCGCCCATCACGAGGACAAGCCGAGGACTATCGAAGGGGCTATCGTCAAAGCGGCAGAT
Source organism: Candidatus Uhrbacteria bacterium (assembly GCA_016188425.1). Taxonomy (GTDB): domain Bacteria; phylum Patescibacteriota; class Patescibacteriia; order UBA9934; family GWF2-40-263; genus JACPHX01. Next base: position 23,346 of record JACPHX010000002.1, read on the forward strand.
GCCATCAGCGGCTCACGCCCGGGCGCCCGCCGGCAATCGGTGGAACAGTTCATCCAGCGCATGGAGCAGCTGGAGAAAACCGCCATGGGCTTCACGGGGGTGGAAAAGGCCTACGCCATCCAAGCCGGCCGCGAAGTGCGCGTCTTTGTAAAGCCCGAGGAAATCGATGACCTCACCGCCTACAAGCTGGCCCAGGACGTCGCCCAAAAGATCGAAGCGGAGCTGACCTACCCTGGAGAAGTGAAAGTGACGGTCATCCGCGAAACGCGCGTGTGTGAATACGCCCGCTAGCAACCTTGGCAAACCTTCTCAATTTGCTCTACACTACTATCGATATGAACAAAGCAGAACTTGCCTCACGCCTGGCGGATCGCCTGGGCGTCTCTAAAAAACTCGGCGACGATTTCGTTGACGCGTTCGAAGACATCGTCACCAAAACCCTTGTGGGCGGCGGCGAAGTCACCATCGCCGGCTTCGGCACCTTCTCGGCCCGCAAACGCGCCGGCCGCATCGGTGTCAACCCCCGCGACCCGTCCAAGCCCATCACGATCAACCCGGTCACGGTCGCGAAGTTCAAGGCAGGGAGCGCGCTTAAGAAGATTCTGAAACAGGGGGAGAGGACGGCGGCCAGCACACCACCCCAGACCATATCCACTCCATCGTAACAACAAAAGAACCTCGGCATTGCCGAGGTTCTTTTTAACGTACCATCAGTTGGCTGACATCGTCCCCAACACCAGTTCCACCGCTTTCTCTTCCTCCAAGAAAACACTCACGATAATCAAGGATTCGTTTCGTTCAAAAACATAATGGGTCTTCTCAAGCCCCGCCGTCTGGGTGGTGCTGACAATCCTCTTGGCTGCGACGCCCCCGAGCTCGACATCCTCTATGGATTTCACTTCGTCCTTATTGTTCTTGATCGCCTCGACAAAACCGTCCGTCGTAAGGCCCTTCGCCGCGTAAAAGTACGCGAGACTGATAGGCTTGTCCTCGCGCACTGTATCGCGCAGCGAGAGGAAGAAATCGACATCCAGGCCAAGGTATTTGTACGCGCGTGTGTCCTTGTCTCGCAGATGGGTTTCCATGTACCCGGGGAAACGGAACGAGAACCCGTAATCGGCATCCTCGTATTTTTCCTTGAATTCGGGTGAGGCCACTGGCTTCACTTCCTCCTGTTTCCCCCACGTACATCCTGCTCCCAGGAGGAGCATCAGTCCGGCAACCGCAAATAGTTTTCGCATATTATTCGTTTACGAACATCATCAATTTCTCCGTGATGTCGGCCAGTGGCACCAGGCGGCTTTCCGCTTCTGTGCGGCCCTTCCATTCAATCATCCCGTCGGCCATCGTCCGCCCCGAGAGGACAAGACGCAAGGGGAAGCCCAGAAGATCCGCCGAGGAGAACTTCTCCCCAGGCGACGCATCCCGATCGTCCCAGAACACCTCGATCCCCTGCTTGGTCCATTCCTCATACAGCTCCGCCGCCCGTTCGCTGACCTGCCGCTGCACTTCCGGATCTTTATTAGAAAGCGAGACGAGCGTGACCGCAAACGGCGAGACGGACTTGGGCCAGATGATCCCCTTCTCGTCATTGAACTTTTCCACGATCACTCCCATAACACGCGAGATCCCGATCCCGTAACAGCCCATGATGGGAAATTGCTTATTGCCATCCGCATCAATGAATGGCAAATCGAAGTCCTGGCCATACTTCGTCCCAAGGTCGAATACGTTCCCGACCTCCGACGCGCGCGCCGACTTCAAGGCGCCATCCTGTTTGCGAGGACACGCGTCCCCTTCCTTTACGGTGGCGATTTCTTTGTTCACGCAGAAGTCGCACCGCTCGCAGTAGAGGATGTCATCCTCACCCGCATCCGTCAGTACCATGAACTCGTAGGACACCTTTTTGGAAAACGCGCCGCCGGACGCTTCCGTCACTTTCGCCGTGAGTCCAAACCGCGAGAACAGGCGGAGGTAGACTTCCTTCGCCTGTTGGTAGAACCGGTCGAAATCTTCCTGGGAAGTGTGGAAACTGTACATGTCCTTCATGAAAAACTCGCGCCCGCGCATGATGCCGCTCTTGGCGCGCAACTCGTCGCGGTACTTCCAATGGATCTGGTAGACAGCCAAGGGAAATTGCTTGTAGCTCTTTGCCCGCGACAATACGAGCGGCGTCACGATCTCCTCTTCGCTCTGCCCCAGCGCATACTCGTTGCCGGTACGGCTCTTGATCTTGAAGAGGACGTCGATACTGTCCCAGCCGCCTGTCTTCACCCAAGGATCTTTAGGATGGAGCGTCGGCATGAGCACTTCCTGCCCGCCAAGTTTGTTCATCTCTTCACGGACGATCGCCTCGATGCGGCGCAGTACGCGCAATCCCAATGGGAGATAAGAATACACGCCCGCCATGAGCGGATCAACGAACCCTCCTTGGATGAGGAGGCGGGCATTAGCAGTATCGGCATCGTGGGGGGCTTGGCGTTCCGTTTTGGTAAAGAGGTGGGAAGAGCGCATAGGGGAAGGGCGGAAAGGGTTGAAAGTGCGGAAAGGATTTAGAAAAACAAGACGGCCCTGTTCGAATAAAGCGTAGCAAATATAGGCGGAGATGCAAAACACCCGTGTCCGGGCAACCCCTCTTAATCTCCCCTTGGCAGGGGAGATCGAGCTCGTGCTGCGTTCCGAACGTAGCGGCGCGGCTTTAGCCCGCCATCCGGTGAATCGGATGGCACGGTAAAGGGATGCCGCTAGTTCTCAAAAACTCAAAAGCCCCGGAGATCCGCGTAGAACGTGCGGATTCCGGGGCTTGAGACGTGGGACGTGAGGGGGGGACTTGGGCACCTAACGGCGCTTGCGGCGCGGCTGGTGCATGCCGGACGTGCGTCCGGCATTGGAGATCATCCGCGTCTCGGAAACGGCGCGGTGAAGCCGCTCGACGAGCACCTGACGCTCGACGGCCGTGAGCTTGCGCTCGGGCTTGGCCACGACGATCGCGGGCGCCGTCTTCTGAACGGGAACGTCGACGACCTTCGGGGCCGGCTTGGTCGCTTGGACGTCGACTTCACGGCGAAGACCGAAGCGCGAGCGCTCCGGCTTGACGTCGAACTTGATCGACTCGACGAGCTCGCGCTCCTCCGAGGTCAATCGACCCTTGCGACGCTCCTCGGAAACAGCCGAGGTCTGGTTTGAATTGTGATGAGAAACGGGAACCATGCGGGTTCCCTGACGCCTGAATCCAGTCTGATTGAAGATCATGAAGATCCTCCGTGGCCCGGGACGGCCGAACAATTGGCGCATTCAAGCACCAAAGCCCTTATTCAACGCGTAAATGGCGCCAAATAACGGCCTTTGTGCGTATCTATTTGAACAAATTAACTTGCAAATATACAAGAAAATATAGGTTTTGTCAATAGTCACCGAGCAAAAACAAAAAGGGCTTGCGTTGCCCTTAGTTTACGAACGCCTCACGAAGCGTAGGTGCATTGAGTACCTTACGAAGAGCCCCACGGAACTGTTCACCGTGATCGGGCAGGATGGAATAGAGAGTGCCGCCTACGTCCTGGCACAAGATCTCCAAGTTGATCTCTGCGAAGAGTACCTGGATACGAACCGGGATGTGGCCCAATAGGTCGATCGTTGTGTGTAACGACGCCCTCTTAAACAGGGCTTCGTCTGCCTCTTTATTGGGGTATCCGTCCGTCAAACGAACGAACAGGACGACGAGATCCTTTTGAGACAGGATATCAGCCGCCAGGCGAGAAACCTGCAGGCCGACACCTGGCGGCAGGGAGACAGATCGCCGCTTCTCCATCACGCGAAGATTTTTCACTTCCCTGCTCTGCGACAGATACTCGCCCTCGATGATCGCGACGCGATCTGGGGGCGGAGGAGCAAATCGCTTGAACGTCTTCAACAAGGGGTACAATTTCAGGAAACGAGCATTCATTATGTAACCTCCGTCTCATCTATGAGACACGGAACCCTAGCGCGAATAGTGCGAAGCGTCAAGGAGCGGGTGGGCGCCTCGACCGTCGTGATGATTTTAATTCTGGATACTGAATCTTTTTCCCTTGCGGGCAGCTACACGCCCGCTCGCTCTTATAAAGCCGGTACGCCGCCCGCCGCCAGAAGAAAAAGAACAGAGCAGCCAACAGAAGAAACAGCCAATTGAAAAGCCAAACCGACTTTGGACGAGGATGCAAAACCGTCACCGACGGGCACTGTGGCAGAGGCAGCGTCGCGGTCGGAACAAGCGGGAGGCAGCTTGGAGCTAGGATGGGGGGAGGAAGGAGGGGGGAGGTTGGAGGGGGGGGAGTGTCCGGCGGAGCCGGATCCGGCTCCGCCGGAGAGAATGACGGGGGGGAGGTTGGAGGGGGGGCGGCAATCGTGAACGTTGCGTTGCGAACTTGGCGGACGATATTTGTTCCTTCCCCGTCGCCAGAAAGCACGGAGGCGTTTTGGAACCGAATATCTGCCCGACCTTCCTTGAGCGTCTTAAACTCTGCCGTGAAGACCAACCCGTCGGATCCGACGAATCCACCAGGCGTCAAATCGACTCCCGTGAACTGTATCGTCCCTTGCCCGCGATCGATAAACGGTTCCCGGAACCAGTGGCTGATGATAGTCCCCTCTGTCGTAATCCCTGTCGCCTCGACCAGTTCAGACGGAAACACGATGGCACCCTCAACGGCATTCACGGGAGTATCTGTTTGCACAAACACATGCACGGTGAAGGTTTGACCAACCATGAACGCTCCCGAGGCCGGAGCGAGTTCTATCGAAGCGGTTGCGGCGGAGACGGAAAAAGCGGGCAGCAGGCAGCTGGCAGCAAGCAGCAACGCAAAAAACAGCGAAGTCAATGGCCTTGCTATTCCTTTGAACGTTTTTTCCTCCATACGATTGCAGATATCATACCAAGAATCAGGAGCAGCGTCCCAGCGATAAGCCGAACGTCCATCCGATCCCAGAACAGGAGCGGAATTTCTACCGATGACATTTTCACATTCCCTGCCGCATCCGTGACACGAATGTACACGGTCTTCCCTGCCCGCGATGGTTGGTACACGTCCCCTCCTTTCACCCAGGACGTATCGGACGGAGGCTCGCCGTCCGTTTCTTGGTATTCAATCGAGGCGATCCCCGTCTGCGCGTCAAACGCGCGTACAGAGACCAACGGGTGGCCCTCGGTCGCTTGGGTGCCAGGAATCTGTTGAATAGTTTCAATCGTGGGCAGCTGATGATCCGCAACTGGAGCAGGTAAACCTTGCTTTGATGTCACCGCCACCTCCATGGAGGCGTCGCGAGTCACGGGTGTGGCCCCCCCATCGCTCCCCAGCATGCGTACGCTTCCGAGCGTCAATGACACGTCTCCGCTCTGCAGGGTGTCGAAAGAGATAGAAAAGAGCGTCCCGACTCCCGTGAACCCTCCCGGGATCATCGCCGCAAAAGGGATCCGCCCGTCCTCTGCGCTGGGACGTTCTATCCAAAGCGCGTTTAGCGAGGAACCTGTTTGCACCACTCCAGGAAGCAGCTGCAAGACAGGATAGGAAAGCTCTCCCTCGATGGCATTCACCGACTCCCCATGCGTATCAATGACGACGTCAACAGTGGTCGTCGCCCCGATGCCTGCAGTGGGATGAAGGGTCACCATCCCGGCAGCGACGGAGCGCGGGAGGATGCACAAAAACAACAGAACCACATACGCAATAGCCCATGGCCGACGGCAGACGCCATTTTTTTTCAGAGAGTTCCCCTCTTCTGTTTGTAAAATGTTTGTCATATTCATTCTGTCCAGTTGGCGGCCATGATACTGAAATCAATGAGATCGATGACGCCGTCATTGCTCAACGCATTCCCTTCAAACACCCGCGCAAACTCGGAAAGCGGTTTTTTGTACCAATAAGCGGCGATGGAGAAATCTTGCAAGTTCACCAGACAATCTCCATTCAGATCCCCCCGCCTTGGACAAACCCGATGCGGCGGCTGCACGGATGTCTCACCGACCTCAAACGAAGCCGCGATCCCAAGCTGGCTTACCTGCCCATCCACATGCACCTGCGCGCGCGCCACATGCGCTCCAGCATCGAACCCTGCCAACGCAAGGGTATACGCGAACGCCCCGTTTGCATCCGAGTGCGTCGAAACCTGTTGCTCTGCAATGGAATCGATCACGATATCAACATCAGCGCTCGGAGCCGCGAAGCCGCTTAAGATAATGCTCCCGAAAGAGAGCTGGGTCAGGTAATTGCTCACCAGCGTCGGGGGAAGGATGATGCCAGACACGGTCGTGCTGGAATTCGCTGTGACCAATTTTGATCGTGTATATAAAGCAGAACGATGCGTCAGAGGATCGATGGCGTAGAGGGCAAAATCATACCACCCTCCCACAAACCCCAATGCCTCCACAGAAAAACGTCCGGACGCATCCGCTTTGGCAACCGAGAGCGGCAACGTGTCTTTCAACAAAAACACATCGACGCTTGGATACGCGACTCCCTCAAACTTGATAGACGTCTTGGACGTCGTACTCCCATCCGCTCCGCCCCCTCCCCCGCCGCCCCCACCTCCACCCCCGCCACCTCCTCCTGCGCCTACGGGTACCGCAAATACCTCTCCCGACCGCGAAAGGATCTCCCCACCGACCACAGACTCAACGACAAAATAATACGTCGTTCCATTTACGAGACCCGCGCTTGAGTACAGAAGTACATTGCCGACATTGGTAAACGTGTAGGGTCCTCCGGAAACCAGCGAGCGGCCGACACGGTACGATTCGACAGTTCCATGCGTCCCCGCGCTCGCAGTCCACAGCAGATCCACTTGTGCATCCCCGGGAGTCGCGGTCACCACAGACTCCGTCGCAAACGGGAAATACTCATACCCGGATTTCAACCCAAAAGAAGCAGAATCGCTCGCTCCAGGAGCCGCCTCCCCCATGGCTCCCAACATCTGGAACGAAGCGGACGAAGAGGTGCCACCCGCCTCCGTCACCGCTGGCTTTTTCAATTCAAAAGAGGGAGAGGTGTAGATGGACGAGGCAGACGCAGGACGCATCGCAAACAGACCGGCGAGAAACACGAACGCCGATGTTCGAAGGATCCACCGATGAAAGGATGTCTGGCGCATGTCAGTAGGTCACATCTACCTCCGCTTCACGGATCACGAGCGCCGTAGTCGTGCTGTAAAGTATGGCCTTGTTCGCCTTGGGATAAATAATAACGCGATCCCCCTCCTTAGCTCCCACAAAAAACGGCTTGCCATCAAGGGGAGCCAGGTCGCGGATGGTGGCAACGGTCGGCTCCTCATCGTCTGGTAACGCCGTCTGATTTCCCACGGTCTCTAACAGCCGCCGGATCGATTCCTGTTTTTCTATATACGAATCGCGCCGTGCTTCCGCCTGGTTGCTGGAGGCCTTTGTAAGACTAAGCTTGTAGGCAACAAACCATCCGCCACCGATCAAGGCGAACATAAGCAGAGGCCCCAACACGAACAGAACCGGGTGATGTTGTGCCGCGGTTAGTTCTGGCGGAGGCAGGCCAGAAGGAGGATACCGTTGGATCGGAGTGGGCATACAAACAGGTTACGGCGCCACGAGCTCTGCCGGAGCTTCTTCCGGCGCCGGCGCTTCAGGGGCTGGGGTAGGCGGCGCCTCAATCACGGGAACCGCAACAGGCACGTCCTCGACGACAGGTACCACCTCGGCGGCATCGTCTGTCGTGGCTGCATCTGGAGCGGGTTCAATTGGGGTCGGTTCTTCTTGGGCAGGATCCTGCTCCGCGCTGCTACTCCCCGGCTCTTCCGAAGGGGGGACCTCTGCCTCATCTTCTGAAGACAAAGGTTCTTCAAATCCAGATGTTTCCGCCTCTGCAGGAACCGATTCTGCCTCCGGCTCCGTCCTGTGGACAGGGTCAGCTTCCGCCGAAGGCGCCCTTCCGTTGGTGATCCCGTTGTTGCGGCTGATGTTTCCATCCTTCACTGCAAGGGCGATCCAGCTGAAATTCAATTCCTGCGGAGCATCGACGTCGATGCTGATATTGAACCCAAGCTTGGATTTGTTCGTGACGATATAGCGCAGACCGGAGCCAAAGATACTATCCATGCCCATGTCGCCGGATTCAAGCGAGAGGGTGATGTTCACCGAAGGATCGTGGAGATAGGGCTCGGCAAAATCTACACGCACCGAACGCTGGCCTTGCGCGACCGCCGCGAACCCTGCCGTGTCTATATTGGCGGCGGCTTTACCGAACAACAAATCGCCATACACAATCGTTTCGGGGCTTGTGGCAGAACCGACCTGATCGAGCTCAAGCCCGCCGCCTAAGAGCAAGGAACCGGAGACGACGAGCGATCCTTCCGCTTCTGTCGCGGACGAAACCAATGCTGATGTTCCACCCCATGGCGCGCTCGCCGAGAGGAACAACACCACGTTTCCTTCTCCTTCCCCGTCATATTCACTCATCGCGCGGCCGATAATCGGGGATCCTACTCCCGCCTTCACCGCGACGCCGTTCTTCCCAGAGGAGGTCAGATAATCTCCTACATGGATGATGCCGTTCGCGGCAGAAGCGCGGACGGACACGCGCCCCGTGATCGCGACGCGAACTCCGTCAAATGTACCGTTACTAACCTCCACGCCGGACGTTTTTGTAACGACGCCCACCATGAGGTCATCGGCGGCGAGTTTTGAAGGCTCGACTTTGGGGCCTTCTCCCGTCAAAGAGACGATCGTTCCCTCGGGGATTTCGGTGTTATCCGACGGGAACATCTGTGTCATGGCGCTCCCGGTGGAAAAATCCGCCGTCACTTTCTTGAGTTCCCAAGATTCTTTCATGCCGTCGATGCCCAAATCCGTCTGGGCGGGGGTCAGGTCTTCCGCATCGGCGGGAGCCCCCTCTGGCGTCGCGGCATCGGCAACGGCCGCCTCGGGGGTCTGTTCATTGTCATCCTGCCACGCGCGGAAAAAATCGACGTCCATGGAGCCGCTCGCGCCGCCCGAGCGAGACTGCCAGTGGAACATCGGCGCCAAGCTTATGGTCGGGATATTCGTCGAGCTGCCACCGTCGCACTCGGTGAAAGCCACCCCGTCGCTCACATCCGGATCGATAAAGAAATGGACATCGGAGGTGGAGCGGACTTCAACCATCATCAATGCGTACTGGGAAGTGGAAACGGTTTGTCCCGCGCACGCGACCGTCGTCTGCGTCCCGCCGGAAATGGTCACGCCGGCCCATGTCGTCGACCCTTCCGTAGAAAAGCCGATGAAGTTCGTCGGAGCCGCCGTTAATCCGTCCGTCGAATCCGCCATGCCGGCATAGGCATAGAAATTCGCCCCCGTATTGTTCGGACGAAGCTTCATGAGCATGACGGGCAGGTTGTCTGCGTCCAAAACGGAACGCGCGTTGTTGAGCGCATCGTCCATCATCAACAGACATCCGTTGCCTGAACCCGTGTTTGCTATGTTCACAATCCCGTTGATCGCATCATTGGTTGAAGTAAAGGTGCAGTTGGCATTCTCGTACGCCCCCCATCCGCCGCCGTCCCCGAGACCTGTTCCGGAAGCGCCGGTCGTATCTACCGTGATCGTTGTGCGCTTTTTTGAAAATTCCTCCTCGATTTTGGAGTTCCGATCGATAAATGCGCCGGCGTTCATGGCCAACCCGAAATTCGTGTTGATATCCCGCGCCTGCAGCAGGTTATTCGTGCCATCGCTCCAAGCAAGCAGCCCGGCATCGACGAATTGCCAGGTGGGCGTCGAGCTGCGGAAACGAATACCGTCGCCGAACTGCGCCTGGCCGATCACTTCCAGTTCATCCGCCACGCGCAGGTCGCCTGCCCCACCGGACGCATAGCTGAACGCGGAATCGGATCCGACAATCACAGCAGCCGTGTTGTAGAACAGTCCGTTGGCGCCCACGGACCAGGCTGAACCCGTGATATCGCTTGTAAAGGCGACCGTTCCGGACCCATCCTTGAACGTAATCGTGCGGTCCGCCGTCGGCTCGATGAACGCGAACGTCGTCTCGTTGGCGTCTGCGACGGCGCCTTCAAACGTAAGCGGCGTCGTACCGCCGCCGATCGTGGCCGTAATCGTAAAAATATCGGACGCGGCATTCCCGATCGCGGTATTTCCGTTCACCGTAAGATCGCCTGCCGTGAGGACATCGCCCGTTGTTCCGGAGACGGTAAAGTTGGACGTATCGACCGCCATGCCGCCATCCAAGTTTACAAGCGCGGCGGTAGTCGCTCCGCGCCCGGTCACGGAGGCGAGCGTGGATGTATTGTTCACCGTGACGGTGTCTGTCGCGGAGGTCACGACGTTGATATCCGTTCCATCGACGAATGTCATCGTGTCGCCATTGCTGATGGTCTGCGGAGTCGTGCCATCGGTGATGGTGAATGCGACGCCTCCGGAGGTGAGACAGGTGGCGCAGCCGATGTCGCCTGCCGCGCTTAAAGTAACCGGGGACGTTGCGGACACCGCCACGGTACCAGAGGCATTGGGGAACGTGATGGTTCGATCGGCCGTGGGATCCGCGACCGCAAACGTGGTTTCAAACGCATCTACCGTCGCCCCCTCAAAGACAAGCGGTGAGCCGCCAAGCACGGTCGCATTGAACGTGACGGTATCTGCTGCATCGGAACCGATGTAGGCATTTCCAATAACTTCGATCTCATCTGCCACGCGTAAATCACCAATGCCACCGGAGGCGAAGCTGAACGCAACATCGGTGCCGACGATCACCGCCTTGTCATCTTCAAAGACGCCCATCGCGCCATCTTCCCAAAGATTCGTTCCGATGTCGGAAATCCGCAAAGGCGAACGTCGATTCAAAGGCATCAACCGTTCCCCCTTCAAAGACAAGTGGGGATGCACCTAAATAGACCGCTCCGGTGAAGTCGTAGTTCCCAGTTCCCGTGTCTCCCGTGTTAAAGAGGAACACATCGTTGACGTTGACCGAGTCCCCGCTGACCGTGGTATTCGTTCCGTTGGAAAGATTAGTGTCATCCGATATATCCACCGATCCATTCGCAATCATCGTTCCGGTCACGGAACCGGCATCTCCTGTCGTCACAACCGTGCCGGTGACGTCCGGGACTGTAATGACGCGATCTGCCGTCGGATCGGTGATGGCGAGTGTTGTCTCGAACGCATTCGCCGTGGCTCCTTCAAAGACAAACGGGGAGCCGCCCAGGATGGTTGCATTCAATGTGACGGTATCCGCCGCATCGGATCCGATGTACGCATTGCCAATGACCTCGATCTCATCTGCCACGCGTAAATCACCAATGCCACCGGAGGCGAAGCTGAACGCAACATCGGTGCCGACGATCACCGCCTTGTCATCTTCAAAGACGCCCATCGCGCCATCTTCCCAAAGATTCGTTCCGATGTCGGAAGTCGGATCCGCGAACGCGAACGTCGATTCGAAAGCGTCAACGGTTCCTCCTTCAAAGACGAGCGGGGACGCGCCTTGCAGCACCGCTCCCGTGAAGTCATAATCCCCCGTTCCCGTATCACCTGTGTTCATCAAGAACACGTCGTTCACATCAATCGAATCCCCGTTGACGGTGGTATTCGTCCCGTTGGAAAGATTCGTGTCATTCGAGATATCCACCGACCCGTTGGCGATCATCGCCCCTGTGACGGAACCCGTGTCACCTGTGGTCACGACGGTGCCGGTGACGTCTGGGAAGGTAATCGTCTGATCCGCAGTAGGATCCACGAGAGCCAGAGTCAACTCAAACGTATCCGCCGTGGCGCCTTCCAAAACCCAAGGAGCTGCGCCGAAAAAAACAGCGCCGGAAAAATCATAGTTCCCCGTCGCGACATCGCCTGTGTTGAAAAGATAACTGTCGGCGATATCAAGCGTGACCGTATCGGTAATGCTGTCCCCTGTAACAGTGATGTTTGCTGATCCAGCAGAGAGGGAAAGCGTGTCCGTCGCCGAATCAGCGACTGGGGCCGTTCCAGACGTGGTCGCGATCGTCTCAAAAAGATTCTGCGAACCAGCAATATCGGAAAGGAAGGCGACGGTTCCGCTCGCATCCTGAAAGGTGATCGTCCGATCCGCGGTCGGATCCGTCATGGCGAACGTCGTCTCGAACGCATCTGCCGTCGCACCCTCAAAGACGAGCGGCGACCCGGTCTGCAAAGACGCGCCGGAAAAATCAAAATCCCCCGTGGCGGTATCGCCCGCACTGGCAAGGAAATCCGCCGCTCCCATCCCTTCCAGGGTCCCGGCGTTTATCGCGTAGCCAGACGAACGGATCCTCTGGCGTGGAGAGAGGTTTTCAAACACAGCCAAGGCACAGGAACCCGCTACCTGATCCCCGACCTCCACGTTGAGATAGGCCTCGTCAGTGGATTGGAAATTGAAATCCAGAAGATCCCCGCCTGCGCCCACATCGCCGATACCCGCGGTAAAGACGCCCTCTGTCACTTCGATGGTCATGGTCGAGGGCGCGCCAGCCGGCCACAGCTGCGCATCCCCCCCTCCGACCGTTTCATCATCAAAAAACGAAAATTTGAAACAGTAATCCGTTCCGCTGGAGCCACCCAATAAATTCCCAGAACCATCCAATAGTCTTCCTTGATAGGTTACTTCTTCCGGAACGCCAACCGCCGCGCGCGCAGCGAATGCTGGAATGAAATACGACAAAAACACGACAAGCAAGGCCGTGGTAGTGATTTTAAAAATTCCCTTTTGTCTTCGGTGCATGAGTGCCTCCACAAAATGGAACACGGCAGAACAAGCGTCTGCTTCCGTTACAGAGAAAGTATATCACACAATTTTTTTCTCTCCCACAAAATGAAAAATCGATCACAAGATCGATTTTTCATGGTGCGGGCAGAGGGAGTCGAACCCCCAACCCTCAGCTTCGAAGGCTGATGCTCTATCCAGTTGAGCTATGCCCGCCTATGGCTGGAGGCCCTAGAATCGCGATCTGCTGGCTTACGTCTCCGCGCCAGGCCTCAACGTACCATTGAGGTACGCCTCGGCCTGGTGCTCGCCGTGCGCCAGCATCTCATCGATTCTAGAGCCTCCAGCCCGATGTGTTCGTGTGAATAATGGCCTAGATCCATAACGGCCGGAGCGCCTAGAATCGCGATCTGTGGCTTGCGCCGACATTTCAATGATTCTAGGCATCCCGGCCTTTTGTTTGTGGCCGAACTTTAGCAACTTTCTTGACGATGCGCAAGAATATTGGCATTCTTTTCGCACCTAGGCACTGGTAGCTCAGCTGGTAGAGCAGCGGACTCTTAATCCGTTGGTCGCGGGTTCGAATCCCGCCCGGTGCACCAGCATAAAGCCATCAACTTGAGTAGCTGCAGAATCGGCAGAGGTCTGCCGGCCCCTGTGGATAATCTAGTTGGTGGCTTTTTGTTTGCAGATTTGATGGGTTACTTGCTTTCTCTCTATAAAAAGAGGGAGGATGGGACGGTTCGAATCCTCATTGCCTCAAACTGTCATTGTGTATGCCACTCGAACCTAAACCGAATTCACGCGTTTCAATCACAAGCCTTAAATCGAGCCATATCAAACGCATCCGCGCAGCCATTGAGAAGGAATCTGGCCAGCTGCTCGATCTTACCGATACGGAACTGGAGGTGTATGCGGTGGAGATTTTGAGAGCGATGGATGTTGTATATTTATGAAACAATGACTCCCCATTCTATGAATGTAGATCATGTTATTCTACTTATTTCGTTAGGAATACCTGCTTGTTTGATTGCATTCTGTTGGTGCGTTTTACTTTTTACGATGCGTAGGACTACTGGTGAATTGAGACTATTTCTTTCCGCGGAAAATCTGGTTAAAGGCATGGTTGTTATATTTGTCTTACTAACTACAACTGCCCTGAGTATTCTGGGCATACTCTCGGGCGAGTTAGCTGGTACTATTATTGGTGGCATTATTGGATATACTCTTGGAACTAAGTTTTCTGTGGAAAAATAGTAGTATGAAAATTTTGCTCAGTATGTTGGTGGCGGTCGGATTCGTTGTGGGAATAATCATTGGCGGTTCTCTAAAAGGTAAGGAGAACTCGGATTGTTATAAGTTTTCTCTGCTCCAAGCCGTGTCCCAGGTTGATCAAGGTGGTTATATTGCTGATGTGCAGGCTCGACAAAAGGCACAAGATGAAGCGTTGGTTCCGTTACTCACGACTTGCCTCCAATGATAAGATACATGTTTCAATGCCACTCCTTTCGTGTTGATTGATGTTGCAATTTATCGTACGCTGGAAAAAAGACTTATGGATCTCAAACAACAGTTTTTGAAGGTGTATTCAACGCTTCCTTTAGGCATACGTAAAGAGATCGTGATTGTTTTAGATGCGCCGGTGGGACCGGTCAGTTGGGAGGCGGCATACCTCGAAGTTGAAAACCGTACCGCTGTTTCCGAAGTGATTCTAACGAAGCTTCACGAGCTTCAAATCATATGACCGACAATCAAAAAATCGATACACGGTACTCGGATGAAGAAATCCGTAAGTTGGTCGTGGCGCGACTCTCCGTGCTTTCTTCAGATATGCAGATTTCGATTGGCTCCTCTGGTACCTTTACGCGTGACGAGCTCATTGGGCACGTGAACGCAAACGATGATCTTGGACGGAAGATCGAAGAGATCGAACTCGAGTGGTTGCGCTCGTGGAAAGATAAGGCACACGTATGATGCTTGTGACGCGGCCAGACTACGATCCGGCGACACGGTATCTTTCCGCATGGTCTTCCATCTTGATGGAGGAGGCAGAGCGTCGAAAATTACGAGTCATTGATCTTCCGGGCGAGAAAGCAAGAAAGGCCGACCTTGTGGGTCGGATCAACAAATTAAAGCCTGATTTACTCGTCTTGAACGGGCATGGGAGCGACGAATGTATTGCTGGACAAGATGCGGAGGTTCTCGTGAAGGCCAAGGACAACGCCGTGCTCCTCAAAGGAAAGGTGACGTACGCGGTCTCCTGCAATTCCGCCGCTGTTTTGGGAGAGGAAGTCGGCACCTACTCTGACACGGCGTATATAGGTTTTGAGAATGAATTCGCGATAATCCAATCGCAGGACCATGCGAGCCGTCCCCTGGATGATCCGTTCGCGAAGCCCTTCATGGAATTTTCGAATCAGGTGGTGACGGGTCTTCTTAAAGGACACAAAACAGCGGAGTGTGTGAGTCGTGCGAAGGAGACGGGTAAGGCGAAGATCAACGCGCTTCTCACCAGCGATTCCGATCCTGACAAGCAGGCGATCGCACGGTATCTTTGGTGGGATATTCAAGGACTTGTGTGTAAAGGTGACCAGAATAAGAAGATATTATAGAAGAAAATTCGCAACCAGTGTTTCGACTTCATCCACGTTAGTGCACCAGAAAAGACACTCTATTTTTGGAGTGTCTTTTCTATGTTCCTGCTATCTCAATCCCCACCGGACAATGGTCCGACCCCATCACGTCATTGAGAATAAACGCCTTCTTGATCCGTTTCATGATCGCCTTATCCGCCCAAAAATAATCGATTCTCCACCCAATATTCCTCGTCCGAGCGTACGTCTTCATATCCCACCAGGAATAGGCCTCGATCGTCTTTGGGTGCAGCGAACGGAAGGTGTCGACATACCCGTGTTTCTCAAGCTTATCCAACCACTTGCGTTCCATGGGAAGAAACCCGGATGTCTTCTCGTTCTCTTTCGGATGCGACAAATCGACAGGACGATGCGCGGTGTTTACATCCCCGCAGATGATGACGGGTTTGTGTTTGCGATACCCCTCGATGAAGCCGAGGAACCGATCGTAAAAATGCATCTTAAAATCCAACCGCTCGCGATTGCGCGCGCCGTTTGGGAAATACACATTGAAAAGATAAAAATCCTTGTGCTCTGTCAGAATGATGCGCCCCTCCCCATCGAGCGTCAGGTCGCCGAAGTTCGACATCTCCATGAGCGGCTTCTCTTTCGAGAAGGTCGCGGTTCCACTGTACCCCTTCTTCAACGCCGAATTCCAAATCCCCATGTAGCCGTCGGGATGGATGATGTCGTGGGAGAGTTGCTCGACATGGGCTTTCGTTTCTTGAAGGCACAGGATGTCGGGGCTCGCTTCTTGAAGCCAGGGGAGGAAACCTTTTTTCACGGCGGCGCGGACGCCGTTCACGTTCCAAGAAAGCAGGGTCATGTTTTTCATAGGTGAGGTTTCAGACGTCGCAGAGGTTTCAGACGTTTCAGAGGCACATGCCTTCAAACGCCTCTGTCGCCTCTGGGGCGTCTGCGACCTCTGCTGCCACAACCTACCACCCTTTCTCCGCCAACGCCTTCGCGGCCGCATCCACCTGCGCTTCATGCTTGGACAGTCCCGTTCCTTTGGCGACCTGCTCTTTCTCCAAATAGACTCCGACGATGAAGGTCTTGGAGTGGTCCGGGCCTTCCTCCGAGAGGACTTTGTACGAGGGCGTGATACCCACATGCTCCTGGGCGGCTTCTTGGAAGCGGCTTTTGGGATCGATGTAGAGGCGGTGTTCGAGGATGCGTGGAAGATGCACCATGACGGTGCGAAGGATGAATTGCTTGGACGGTTCCCATCCTTGGTCGAGATAAATGGCGCCGATAAGCGCCTCGAAGGCGTTGGCGAGGATGTAGCGGCGCGCCTTCGTGTCCTTGTCGCGGGACTCTCCCCGGGAAAGGAGCAGATCCCCCTCGATATCGAGACTGTGGCAAATTTCGGCGAGCATGTCGGCGTTTACCAGCGACGCGCGCCAATTGGTGAGTTCCCCTTCCGGGTTCTCGTAGTTCTGATACAGGTATTCTGTCACGACGAGTTCAAGAACGGCATCGCCCAAAAATTCTAAACGCTCGTTGTGGCCAAGCTCAAAAGACGGGTGTTCGTTCAAATACGATCGGTGAACAAGGGCTTGGCGTAAGGTATCTTTATTCTGAAACGTCACGCCGAGAACTTGTTCGATGTGGGAGAGATCGCTCATAAGACATCGTTACGGATTACGGAAGTATACGGAATTACGGAAGTACGGATAACACATCCTGTTTTTCCTCCCCTTGCGCCCTCTGTGCCTCCTGCGCCCCTTGCGCCTCTTTCTTTTCCTCTTTATCCACCTCCTTGAGCTCTCCCTTCTCCACCATGTCCTTGTAGATAGCCCCCAACACCCCGTTCACGAACCTTCCTGATGCATCGCCGCCGAATCCTTTGGCCAGCTCGATAGACTCGTTAATGGCGACTTTGGAGGGGACGGCTTGGGAATACTTAAGCTCGTAGGCGCCGATGCGCAGGATATTCCGGTCGATGAGCGTCATGTTGGCGATCGGCCATTCTGGGGCGAATTGGACGATGACGGCATCGACGTCGGCGAGATGGTCGTGCACCCCGTGAACCAATTCGACGATGAAACCGGCGTCATTGAAGTTCGGGGCGAATTCTTGGCGATCGTACTCGATGATGTCGTCGATGTTGCCTTCCGGAAACCCAAGGAAATCCCATTGATAGAGGGTTTGCAACGCGATCGTCCTGGCGAGATGACGGTTGGACATACAAGGCTTCCTTATTGTAGCAAAACGCCGCCTGTTGGCTAGGCGGCGGCTGCAGGGGTTTACTCTTTGGTTTTGGTCGCTTTCTTTGCGGCAGCATTCTTGGCTGCCTTCTTCGGCTTCTCTGCGAGCGCTTCCTCTTCGTGCGTATGCCCGTCGGAATGGTCGTGACCGGCATGGGCATCGGCGGCAACCGGCTTGCCTTTGATCTCCGCGGCCTTGGCGGCCCGGCGATTCTTGCGATCCATAGAAAGGATCATCTTCCCGTCGTAGCGGCCGCAAGAGGTGCAGGCGTGGTGAGGACGGATGGGGGTTTTGCAAGAAGGACAGGCGGTGAATGCCGCTGGCGAGAGAGCGAAATGCGACGCACGGCGCCGTTTGTGTGAACTTGTTCTTCGATGACCGGGGAGACCCATAGGAGGGGGATGTAGGTTTAAGTTGCAGGGAGAGTAACGGGGAACCCCGCTCTTTGTCAAGACTAAATAATGGTTGAGCTCGCCACCGTATCGGCCGCCGTCTTAAAGCGCATGATACGCACCCCCTGTGTCGCGCGCCCAAGGACCGGGACCGACGAAACGGCGGAACGGATCACCTGCCCTGCCCCCGAGACAATAAGCATGTCCCGGTCGTCTTTGCCGTTCACGATCATGGCTTCGATGATCTTCCCGGTCTTGCTCGTGACATGGGCTGTCAGCACGCCGGATCCGCCACGTCCTTGCAGCTTGTATTCCGTAACATCCGTCCGTTTCCCGTAGCCGTTTTTCATGACGACGAGGAGATGGAGTTGGTTTTTCTTTATCGCCGTCCCCTGCTCGATGACTTCCATACCAACCACCAGATCCGTCCCTTTGAGCTTGATGCCGCGCACGCCCGCCGCCACGCGCCCCATGGGGCGCACATCGCCTTCGGTAAAACGGATAGATTGCGCTTCGGCCGAGACGAGCATGATATCGTCTTTCCCTGTGGATGGCTTCACCCACTCCAGGTTGTCCCCATCATTCAGCTTGATCGCGATGAGGCCGCTGCGACGCACGTTCTCGAAATCGTCCAAAGATGTTTTCTTGATCGTCCCTTTGTTGGTGACCATGACGAGGTACTTGAACGCATCCATTTCCGACATGGACAGCGATGCGGTCACGGTCTCACCTGGAGCAAGCTCGAGAAAATTCACGAGCGCTTGTCCTTTGGAGGTACGCGACGCTTCTGGCACTTCGTACGCCTTGAGCTTGAAGACGCGCCCGCGGCTCGTGAAGAACATCAAATCCTTGTGGGTCGTCGTCGAAAAAATCGTCTCAACCTGGTCGTCCTCTTTGGTCTCCAGCCCGATGACCCCCTTCCCTCCGCGCCCTTGCTGTTTGAACGTGTCGGGCGGCAGGCGCTTGATGTAGCCCGCGCGGGTAATCAGGATCATCGTCGCCGCGTCGGGAATCACATCTTCGACCGAAAATTCTTTCAATCCGGATTTGATTATTTGTGTGCGTCGGTCTTCGCCGTATTTGTCGCGAATCTCTTTGACTTCCGCAGCAATGACGGAAAGCATGCGCTTTTCCGATTTCAAAATCGCTTCCAATTCTTTGATGAGTTTCATCTTCTCCTCGTATTCCTGCTCGACTTTGAGACGTTCCAGGTTGGCCAGCTGTTGGAGGCGCATTTCCAAGATCGCGACCGTTTGCGGATCCGAGAGTTTGAACTTCGCGATCAAATTGATCTTCGCCTCGTCCTTATCCTTCGATTTCTTGATCGTCTCGATGATCTTGTCGATGTGGAGCATCGCGATACGGTAGCCCTCGAGGATATGGGCGCGATCCATGGCACGCGTAAGCTCGAACTGGGTACGCCGGCGCACGACGACTTTGCGGTGCTTCAGATATTCCTCCAGGATGGTCTTCAAGTTCAAGACGCGCGGCTGGATGCCGTCCACAAGAGCCAGCATATTGTAGTGGAAGCTCTCCTGGAGCTGGGTCGTCTGGTAGAGACGGTTCAGCACTTTCATTGGGTAGGCGTCTTTCTTGAGCTCAATGACGATGCGGACACCTTCCTGGGTGGATTCGTCACGCAAATCACGAATACCTTCCACTTTCTTGTCACGGACATTTTGTGCGATGCGTTCAAGGAGCGTCGCTTTGTTCACCTGGTAGGGAATCTCGTGAACGAGAATGATCGCATTCCCCTTTTTATCCTCCGCGATCTCGGTCTTCGCACGTACGACAATGCCACCTTTGCCGGTCGCATATGCTTGTTTCAAATCTTTGGCGTTGTAGACGATGGCGCCCGTTGGAAAATCCGGCCCTTTCACGAATTCAGAAAGGTCATCAACCGTCGCTTCCGGTTTCTCGATGAGATGAAGGACCGCGTCGCACACCTCGCGCAGGTTATGCGGTGGGATGTTGGAGGCCATACCAACAGCGATGCCGACCGTGCCGTTGATCAAAAGGTTCGGGAGCTTCCCAGGAAGCACCTGCGGCTCCTTCTGGGAACCATCGTAGTTGGGAACGAAATCGACCGTATTCTTTTCAAGGTCGACAAGAAGCTCCTCCGCGATACCGGCGAGTTTCGCTTCGGTATAACGCATGGCCGCGGCCGCGTCGCCGTCCATGGAGCCGAAGTTCCCTTGTCCGCGCACGAGCGGCGCGCGCATGGAAAAATCTTGCGCCATGCGCACGAGCGTGTCGTAAATCGCGCTGTCGCCGTGGGGGTGGTATTTCGCCATCACTTCACCAACCACGAACGCCGACTTCTTGAACTTCGCCGTGGAGCGCAACCCGATGTTCCACATCGCATACAAGACGCGACGATGCACCGGTTTCAACCCGTCACGCACGTCCGGAAGCGCACGCCCGACGATGACCGACATCGCATAATCCAAATACGACCGTTCCATTTCCTCCACGATATTCTGTGGCGAAATCGTCCCGATCTTAATCTCATCCGATGGTTCACCATCGTGCTTGGAAGCGCGTGCCATATCAATTTTGTTTCTTCAAAAGTTCGGTAAGGGCAGAACGAATCTCGGTGTCACCGGTGGCAGAGGGCCGAAGTTCGGACTCCTCCCCTGCCAAGGGGAGGGCGGGTGGGGTCGCCGCTGGTTTTAGCGCCTCCAATGTATCCTGCGCCTGCAGACTCACATCCCCATATCCCGCCTTGAACACATCCGTCACCCCCGCAAACGCCCCTTGCATGAACGCAGCCCAAGCAACGACGATCCCTACGGACAAAAACGCGCTCCCTCCATAAAGAGACCACCGCTGAAACTTGGTCGGCTGACGGACAAAACGTACATGCATAGGATTAGCGAGTCATGGTGACACATTTAAGGCCTTCCTCGGGGAGGTCTCTCTTTTGAAGTTTCAACTTCCCTGTCTCTTCCTTCTGGCAGGTACCGACGGCTTTATAAAAATCATCCACCGACGCCAATGTTTCTTTGAGATTAGGAACACCGAAAGTCATGGGAATCACGACCCCTGGTTCCACATGCGACACCACCGCCGCCGCCTGCTTCCCATCGAGGACTCGGCCACCACCACATGGAACCATCAAAATATTCGCTCCTTGAACGAATTTGAGCTCTTCTTCCGTCAGTTCGCGATCGAGAGTCCCTAGATGCGCGATGGACATGTCCTCGGCTTCAAAACGGAAGAGGCGATGCGCGCCACTCTTTATAGGAGCAGACATGGAATAGACGAACAGTCCTTTGGTTTCAAATTCCCCAGGCATGTCCACGATGAAGGGGCTGCCCAACAACGCACCGATCGCGTTGGCATCCTCCGCGTCGTGGCTTGTGGCAACGACTTGCGCTTCGATGGTCCGTGGAAACCGCAACCCAGTCGTATTGTCGTACGGATCAACCACAAGCGTCATCTCCCCCGCCGGGGTTTTCGCGACCACTTCAAAACAAGAAAGTCCGTGCCAAATGATATGCATAATTGCGTGCTGAATCGTGGGGATCGTATCATGGGGAAGGAGCGGGGACAAGGACAGGCGCAAGGGGCGCAGGGGGTCCAGGGGCGCAAGAGGAAGGGCAAGAAAACACGAGGTCAAAAGCGAACCGCGCGCTTGCGCGCCCATGTTCTCTGCGCCCCTTGGACCCCCTGCGCCCCTTGCGCCCTGCATCTTATGCATCCTTCCCCTCCGCCAACACCCCCTTCCAATACTCCACCTCATTCTTCACGTCCGCGAGCTCCGGGTCTCGCTCGGTGACGGAGAGGCCTTCGCGAAAGGTTTTGACGCGCTCCAGGGCTTCGGTGCGAATCGTGGGCTCCTGGGTCGCGAGGGCTTCCAACGCGTTGATGGCCTCTTCGATAGCCGCGAGGTTCTGCTCTTCCTCCGCGAGTTTTTTCTTATACGCAGGATCTTCCGCGAGTGCCACCGGATCCATTTCCTCCTTTACATGCGTCTGCGCGTCCAGGAAACCGTGCTCGAATTGGTAGCGCTCCTCGGGAGTGAATTCTTTTTCAAACAGGTCGCTCTGCATGATGCTTGCGAGCGACACGCCAGAGGCGACTATTTTCTCCACCTTCCCGCGCACCGCGGGGTCGAGATGTTCCAAGACGAACAGTTTTGTCTTCTCCTCCACCGTCGCGTCCATAAGCGCATGGTACGCCCTTCGCGCCGCAAACTCCCCGCGTCCTGTCTGCACAAGCGCCGCCCGGATCTGTTCTTCCGTCGCATCCTGGTTTGCAAGCAATTCCTTATACATCCGCTTCGCCTCCTCCGCGACTTCGGCTGGAACCGTCGGCACAAGATGATCGATGGCGAACTTATACTCGTCGAGCATGGCTTTGAAGTGGTGGGGCATAGGGGGGAAGGATAACAGAGGTTACAGAGGATGACAGAGGCGAACAGAGGTCGGAAAAAAAGGAAATCAGGAACGTAGCGGCTACATTCCATCAAAATTCTAACACGCCCAAACCAAAACCATTTCCCTCCGTCAAGGGAACGCACCGCTGCTAACGCTCGGGGTTGGCAGAAGGGAAAACTGCTAACGCCGAGCGTTAGCAGCGAAAAAATAAGAGGAGACCGGAAACCGGAAAGCCAAGGTCCAAAGACCAAGCTCTCCAAGTTCCGATCTCCAAGCGACTAGCGCAACTCCCGAGGGGCAGGCACACCCCAGTACGGAAGGGCAAGGCGGACGTCGCGCACGTAGCAGTGCACCTTGCGAACGCCGCGGTCGAAGTGCACGCCGACCGCGTCCAACCAAAGGCCGTCGCCTGGGACATTCACCTTGTACCCGGCGGCCGAGACGAACGGGACATCGTCTCCGTTCATGGCCTGCACCCAAGCCCGCTTTTTGGCCTGATTGCCAAAAGCAAACCCGCCGTTTTTCTTTCGCAGCCCCCGCAATCTGGCACAAAATTGACTTCCTATCAACCTTCCCCTACACTCTCCCTACTTCTTAATTATTGATTCCGTTGGGACGTGACGACCTCCTCCAGCTGCCTGGAGACAGGGGCCGGTCACCCTCCTGCCGGCCCTCTATGCCCAAGACCAATGCCACCCCGGTCGAACAAACCGTTGACCTGTCCCCTCTTGGAAAACTCCTTGAAAACCCTTCCTATCTCCAAATCCCAAAAACAGGGGATGTTGTGAAAGGAAAAATCCTCTCGGTGAACCGCCGCGAGGTGCGCCTCGATTTGGCTGGCATGCAGACGGGTGTCGTCCGCGGCCGCGAACTTTTTGCCGAATCGCTTGAGTTCAAACATTTGGATATTGGCCACGAGGTAGAAGCGACCGTGATCGACATCGAAAACGAAAACGGCGAAGTCGAACTTTCTTTCCGTTTTGCGGGTCAAAAGAAAGCGTGGGAAGAATTGCGCCGCCTCTTCACATCCAATGAACCGGTCGAGGTCAAAATCCTCGAAGCAAACAAAGGCGGTCTGTTGGTACGCGTGGAGCACATCAACGGTTTCCTCCCTGTCTCCCAGCTCGCTCCAGACCACTACCCGCGCGTCACTGGTGGCGACAAGCAGAAAATCCTGGAGCGTTTGAAGAGCTATGTCGGCGACACCTTTAAAGCCCGCATCCTGGACATGAACGAAGAAGATGAAAAGCTTATCGTGTCTGAAAAAGCCGTCTGGGAAGAATCGCAAAAGAACATCATCTCCAAATACAAAGTCGGAAGTCTCGTAGAGGGAGATGTCACCGCCATCGCGGACTTCGGCGCCTTCGTAAAATTCGACGGCCTGGAAGGGCTCGTACACATCAGCGAAATCGCCTGGCAGCGTATAGACCACCCACGCGACTTGCTGCACCTGGGCCAGCACGTGAAAGCGGAAATCATCGGCTTGGAAGGAAGCAAGATCTTCCTCTCGATGAAGAAGCTCGTCTCCGACCCATGGCAGACAATCAGCGAACGCTACAAGGTTGGCGACGTGGTGCAGGGCAAGGTACTGAAAGTGAACCCGTTCGGCTTCTTCGTGGAGCTCGATCCGGAAATCCATGGCCTCGCCCATGTAAGCGAACTCTCCGACGCGCCTATCAAGAATATCGACGAGATCGGCAAAATCGGCGAAACGCTCCCCTTCAAGATCGTCTCGATTGAACCACAGGAACATCGCCTGGGCCTCTCGATCAAAGCTATCAAAGCCAAGGAAGAGACCAAAGAAAAGGAAGCCAAGAAAGAATAGTAATTTGGAGGAACCGGATGGGAAGACGAAAGTCTTCCCATCTTGGTTCTCCACCCACTATGAAACCACTTTCCAAACAACTCATCGCCGTCCTCGTTGGTCTCCTGCTCATCTCCGCCGTCTTTGCGAATATGCGGCTCTCCGGCGCGAAGCCTGCGGTCTTATCAATGAAAGACATCGCCGCTCACGTGCAAGCCGCGGATCTCAAATCCATCGAAATCGAGGGGAGCAACCTCAAGATCACGGGGAAAGACGATGTCATCTACACCTCAAAGAAGGAACCGGATGCTCCGCTCTCCGAGCAGCTTGCCCAATACGGCGTCACGGCAGAGAACCTCAAAAACGTCGACATCAAGGTCGTTGAAAAAGGGGCGCGCGACTATATTCTTGGCGTACTCCTCCCTTCGCTTCTTCCGATCATCCTCCTGGTGGGCGTGTTCTATTTCATGCTCCGTTCCATGCAAGGGGCAAATAACCGCGCCATGAGCTTCGGCCAAAGTAATGCGCGGGAAAACACGCCGGAGTCTGGGAAAAAGGTGACGTTTGCAGACGTCGCAGGTGCGAAAGAACCCAAGGAAGAGCTGGAAGAGGTTGTAGACTTCCTCAAGAACCCGAAAAAATTTGCCGACCTGGGCGCGAAGCTCCCCAAGGGTGTCCTTTTGATGGGACGTCCTGGAACAGGAAAAACACTCATGGCGCGAGCGGTCGCTGGTGAGGCGAACGTTCCGTTCTTCCACTTGAGCGGCTCTGAATTTGTCGAAATGTTCGTCGGCGTTGGCGCCTCGCGCGTGCGCGACCTCTTTGCGAAAGCAAAAAAGGCGGCGCCCTGCATTATTTTCATCGATGAGATAGACGCGGTCGGACGCCAGCGCGGCGCCGGCTTGGGAGGCGGACACGACGAACGCGAACAAACCTTGAACCAGATCCTCGTGGAGATGGACGGCTTCGATCCGCACCTGGGCGTCATCGTGATCGCGGCCACCAACCGCCCCGACGTGCTGGATCCTGCCTTATTGCGCCCCGGCCGCTTTGACCGGCGCGTCACGATGAACCTCCCCGACATCAGCGAACGAGAGGCCATCCTTGCCGTGCATGCCAAAGACAAACCTATGGCTCCCGATGCCAACCTGCGCCGTGTCGCAGAACGCACCGTCGGTTTTGCCGGCGCCGATCTCATGAACCTCCTCAATGAGGCCGCGATCCGCGCCGCGCGCCGCAACGACAAGTTGGTCACGCAAGAAGACATCCTCCTGTCCATCGAGAAAGTATTGCTTGGCCCTGAACGCCGCAGCTCTGTCGTTTCCGAAGAAGAGAAAAAAATGACCGCCTACCACGAAGCCGGCCATGCGCTTGTCGGGCACTTACTTCCCAACACCGACCCGATCCACAAGGTATCGATCATCTCCCGTGGGAATGCGGGCGGCTACACAATGCACCTTCCTTCCGAAGACCGCCGCTTCCACAAGAAAGCCCAATTCGTCGACACGATGGCTATGATGCTGGGCGGCTACGTCGTAGAGCAAGAGGTCTTCGGCGACCTGTCGACGGGGGCGTCCGATGATTTGCGCAAATGCTCCCAGCTCGCCCGCGAGCTCGTGACCCGCTACGGCATGAGCGAAGAGCTCGGGCCACTCGTCTTTGGCGAAGGCCAAGACATGATCTTCCTGGGCCGGGACCTGCACGACGCGCGCAACTACTCGGAGCACACCGCACAGCGCATCGACGAGGAGGTAAAAAAATTCGTCTTTAGCGCATTGGAAAGCGCTCGTGCTATAATTCGAAAGGAGCGTGCGTCGCTTGATAAAATAGCGAACGCTCTCCTCGAAAAAGAAACGATTGAAAAAGAAGCATTCGAGGCCTTACTCGCTTGATAGACCCGGAAGGAGGATGTGAAACTCTCGTTCAAACCCTACCGCCACCTCTTATTGGAGGCCTGGCAACAAACCTGCAAACATCCGCATCTTTGGTTATGCGGCGTGTTTGCAGGTTTTGCGTCTCTGGGCGGGTTCTCCCATCTTCCCCTGTTGGTTCCTTCCAGCCCGCAAGCCGTCCGTACGTTTATCCGATCATTCCTAGAGCCGGGACAAACCTTCGACGCCTTTGCCGAGGTTGTTCGGTTCTTCATGCGCCATACGCCCCAAGAAATATTTTGGTATATCGCTCTTCTGGTTCTTTTTTGCGCCATGCTGCTTGTAACAGTATCTATATGCCAAGCCGGTATTCTTGCCGGCCTGCGCGAAGCCGATCCCCAGCGCCCCTCCGATGTGCTGCGCCTCGCCCGCCCATTTTTTCTCCGAGTGATTGGGGTGGATCTGGCGTATAAAGCAGTACTGACATTGTTGCTGTTCATCGGTTCTTGTCCGCTGTTGCTCCTGTCTACCCATCAGACGCCCGGCCGAGCATGGTTCGCCTTCCTGTCTCTGCTTCTTGTTATTCCCGCCGCCCTTTTGTGGCAACTCTTGAGCACCCTTACGCTTGTAGGGGTGGTTCGAGCCGACCGATCCATCATCCACAGCACCCATGATGCGTGGGTTATCTTCCGAAGGCACCCGCTCGCCACGGTCGAATTTGCCGTCCTGGTTCTCCTTATGACCGCTGGTATTCTCCTCGTGAGCGCTACCGTTCTCATATTGGTGCTTATCCCGTTGCGTTCATTCTTGCTGCTCCTCTCCTCCTCCCTCCCTCCTCCCCTCCAATCGATGGACGACCTCTTCATCCTGTTTGTGAGCATCGGCTTCCCAACTATCGTGGGCGGCATCATGACGGTTTTTTCTTACGCGGCTTGGCAGCGTTTTTATGAACATGCCGCCCCGCTCACCGTCCGTTTTCCCATCATCGCCAAACTGCGTCGGCTCTTCTGAAGTCCGCCGCCCGTTGTGGTATCATCGACGGGTGAAACCTCTTCTCTATGGCATCGGACATCCCCTCCATTGATGATTTGTTGACATCCAAAGGCGCGGGCCCTTCGGGAAGCACGCAACAGGTTGCCGTCAGCAAACTGAAGGAAAAGATGGGAACCATCCATCTCAAAGAAAAAGAAGAGGAAACGGCAAAGGCCGCGGCGGCGGCCGGCCTTCCGTATGTGAACCTCAAAGGATTCCCCATAAGCCCCGATGCCATCACGCAAATTCCGAAAGCACAAGCGATGGAGCTGAACATCGTCTGTTTTCTGAATACCGGAAGCGATGTACGCCTTGGAACAACGAACGCGTCCAATCCGCAAGCAAAGGAACTCCTCTTCCAAATACAGGAACGTCTGGAAGCAAAGGGGGGGCTGTATCTCATTTCAGAAGCGAGTCTCAAAGAAGCGATCGCGTTTTATGATCGGCTGCCGAAAATTCGGCAGATCATTAAGGGCGTGAAGATCACCTCCGACGAATTGAACAAATTTTCCGTCTCGAGCAAAACGCCGGAGCAGATACGCGAGTCGCTTGAAAAAGCGAACGTAACTGACATCGTGACGATTCTGATTGCAGCCGCCCTCGAACTCAACTCGAGCGATATCCACGTAGAAGCGGAACAAAGCGGCATTGTCGTCCGGTTGCGCATCGACGGCATCTTGCAGGAAATCGCAACCCTCCCGCTGGAACAATGGAAAAAGATTGTCTCGCGCATCAAGCTGTTCAGCGGGCTCAAAATCAATATTACCGACACCCCCCAAGACGGCCGCTTCACCATTTTCCTCCAAAGTGGCGATACCGACGTCCGCGTCTCTTGCATCCCCACCACTTGGGGAGAATCCGTCGTCATGCGCGTCCTCAAGGCGTCCGCCATCCAAGTTGAATTCAACGAACTCGGATTCCGGCCACCCGCCGAAAAAAGATTGCGCGGGGAAATCAACAAGCCCTTCGGCATGATCCTTTCGACCGGGCCGACCGGTTCGGGAAAAACGACCACGCTCTACACCATCCTGCGGCTCAAAGCGCAGCCGGATATAAAAGTCATCACCCTGGAAGATCCGATCGAGTACAAACTGGAAGGAATCAACCAATCACAGATCGACCGCACGAAAGAATACACCTTCGTGACCGGCTTGCGCGCCATCCTTCGCCAGGATCCAGACGTGCTGATGGTGGGAGAAATCCGCGACCTGGAAACCGCCGAGGTCGCCATCAATGCCTCCCTCACCGGCCACCTCCTCCTCTCCACCCTCCACACCAACGACGCCGCCGGCGCTCTGCCGCGATTGCTCTCCATGGGCGTGAAGCCGTTCCTGCTCGCCCCGGCTCTAAACGCGATCATGGGGCAACGTTTGTTGCGACGCGTCTGTACAAAGTGCGGAGTTCCTGCCACACCGACTCCCGAGACAACGGCGGCTATCCGTGATGCGCTTGCGTCTCTCCCGACCAATTCAGGAGAGACTGTCCCACCAGAGGCGCAGTGGAAAGTCGTCGCCCCCAAAGGATGCGAGGCCTGCCACAACACCGGCTACAAAGGCCGCGTCGGTTTGTTTGAGGTGCTCCTCATGGACAAACAAATCGAACAGGCCATGAACGACAATCTCTCGGAAGTAAAAATGAAAGAATTGGCCGCCGCACAGGGAATGGTCACCCTGCGGCAGGATGGAATGCTGAAAGTGCTCGATGGGATCACGACGATTGAAGAAGTGATGCGCGTGACAGCGCAGGAGAAATAACAACGACACTCTTAGAAAGAAAAATCCATCGCGTCCAAAGACGATAGATTTTTAATTTAGGAAGGGATCGTAATGGTTCGTGTCTGTTCTCCTGTGTGTTCAAACCGGATCTCCTGGTGCGCGATCGGCAGAATATTCTTCGGCCATTCGATGAGGAGGATCGTGTCCGTCCTCCCGGCGTATTCCTGGAGCCCCAGCTCCCGCGCATCCACCGGTTTGTCGATGCGGTACAGGTCGGCGTGGATGATCTGTTTGATGACGGGATGGGTTGTTTTATATATCTGCACCAGCGTAAACGTCGGACTGCGCACGGCATCGGTGGCTCCGAGCGCCGCCGCGACCGCGCGCACGAAGGTTGTCTTTCCTGCCCCGAGGTCGCCCTCAAGATACACAACCTCCCCGCCATGGAGGGTGGAAGCAAATCGAGCGGCTATGTCGGCGGTTTGTTGTGGGGAATTGGTTTCGTATTTCATATCAATTCAACAATTCAATTCTATAGGCGGGGTCTGGGGATCCCGCCTATTTTATGAAGATGATTCCCCCAACCGCAATCCCGGATCCGCCGCGAGTGTCAGCGGATCCACGAATTTCCCCGCCTTCGCATTGAAATATCCCGCGATGCCGATCATGGCCGCGTTGTCTCCTGTGAGAGACAGGTCTGGAACGAACAGCGTGACACCCTCCTTGTCCGCCATCTCTTGCATACGCTCCCGCAGCCGTCGGTTCGCCGACACGCCGCCGACCACGCACAACGATTTCGGCCGCACCTTCTCGATGGCTTTTTGCGTTTTGAGGACGAGACAATCCACAATCGCTTCCTGAATCGACGCACACACATCCGACAACGCCGCCGGCGCTGCCGTGCCTTTCACATAATGCAGGACCGCCGTCTTGAGCCCCGAGAAACTAAAATCCAAATCCCCCGAATCCATCATCGGCCGCGGAAACGCGACCGCATCTATTTTTCCAGCTGCCTGCTGCAAGCTGCCTGCTGCAAGCTTCCCCATCATCGCCCCCCCCGGATACCCCAGCCCCAGTAGCTTCGCCGTCTTATCAAACGCCTCCCCCGCCGCATCATCCCTCGTCTCCCCGAGGCGTTCATACAAGCCATGTCCCCGCATAAGGATCAATTCCGTGTGACCGCCCGAGACGATCAGCGCCACCGCCGGAAATTCCGGAATTCCCCTTTTCCCTTTCCGATTTTCGATTTTCGAATTTGTTTCGGATTTCGGATTTCGAATTTCGAATTTCTCCGTCTGGTTCCTCCAGACGGAGTAGATGTGCCCTTCCAAATGATTCACGGGAACCAATGGTTTTTGCCAACTCCAGGATAATGCTTTGGCGGTTTCAACACCGATGCGTAACGCGGGCAACAACCCGGGCCCCGCCGTGACGGCCACGGCATCGATCTCGTTTCCATCTCGAGGAATCTCTAACAGATCCAGCATCGGGAACAGACGTTCAATGTGGGCACGCGCGGCCACCTCCGGCACGACTCCTCCGTACTTGGCATGGATGTCCACTTGGGAAGAAACCAAATGCCGCTCAATGCCAACCGACCCCGTCGCATCGGAGATGATCGCAAGGGCCGTTTCGTCACAACTTGTTTCGATCGCCAGGATGCGCATAAGGGCAAAAGATTACCATTGAATCCTTGAGAAAAACAAGGATTTGGGATTTCTATTGTTATAGTGGTGGAAATTGCAGAAGAGGTGGTACTCTTGATAAAAGTTAACTCTCTATGGAATAAATATATGCTGAAACGACTCAATCCGCTGCACGAATACTTTCTTCTCCATTTAAACATTGTCGTCCGCCTACTCATTCTCTCCGATGTTGTGTGGATGGGTGCCTTGGGATTTCTCAGCCCCATCTTCGCCATATTCATCCTCGACAACATCAAGGGGGGGAACGAGGCGGTCGTCGGTGTGGCGGCGTCGATCTATCTCGTCACGAAAAGCCTGATGCAGATCCCCGCCGCCGCGATTATCGATCGTATCCGAGGAGAAAAAGATGATTTCTGGATTATGTTCATCGGTTCCTTGATGGGCGCCTCCATTCCCCTCTCTTATCTTTTCATCCACACACCAATTCAACTGTATATTACCCAATTCGTTCTTGGTGTGGTCATCGCCTTCACCTTCCCCTCCTACATGGCTATCTTTACTCGCCATATCGATAAAAAACGAGAGGGAACAGATTGGGGTATCTATTTCACCCTGACCGATTTGAGCTCGGCAGCGACCGCGGCTATTGGCGGCGTCATGGCCGCAACACTAGGCTATCACGCCGTCATCTTCACTATGGTTGCCATCAGCCTGTTTGGAGCATGTGCGCTGTTCCCCATCCGCAAGCATCTCATCAGAACACCACGATGAGGGAAGAGGGAAAGGGGGTCAGGTCGTGAATTGACGGTTCTTGCCATTTTGCTAAGAAATCTTGCCATTATTCCTGCGCACTCCAATCAACGGTACGCGCGGCTTTTTTCTTTTTCATCCCCTCCTTCTCCCGCAGCCGTCTTTCTTTGGAAGCGCGCGACGGCCGCGTCGGAATCCTCTCTTTCTCTGGTACCAACGCTTCCTCAACCATCTGTCGCAACAGCGCGACGGCCCGTTCCCGATTCTGGACTTGCGACCGTTCTTCTTCACAAACAACGAGGAGATCCCCTTCGGTTGTCATCCGTGTCGCCAACTGTTCCTTGATCCTCTGCTTCTGCGCATCAGAAACCGCCGCCGACCGATCGACGTTCCACCGCACCTGCACCTTCGTCTCCCGCCGGTTCACGTTTTGCCCGCCGGCGCCGGAAGATCGCGAGAATTCAAAGACAAGTTCAGATTCGGGGATAAACAATAGAGGATCAGTCATAGATGAATGTATTCTACATTCGATGTCTCCTCTTTGTGAACGTTTGTTACAATAAGAAGGCCGTGGGGGTGGTCGAGTACGAAACCAGGATTGTCATCCATGGTTTCCGGGGTGCAAATCCCCGCACCTCCACGGCATAAAAGTCATTGACTATTTCTATTTTTACTGATACTATTTATTCGGATGACAATCCTGGATAGAGTACTCGATCGAAATACCAATCCCCGGAAACGGGGATTTTGGTTTTTTAATATTGACCAACCCAAAGATTCCCGCTATCCTCGCCGCTTCTCATAAACTGTCCTTTTTCATAGTTTCGTAACGTTGTCCTATGCCCGCCCTCTCCACCAAACACCCTCTCCTCTATAAAGCCGCCGTCGCAAAAGGACGTCTGCTTCGCCATGCCCGCTGGGCACGAACACGCCTCGCGACGCATCGGCAGGCAGACCCTCTGGCGATACGCATCACCTCTCATCAGAGCACACTCATGCGCAAACTCGGCGATGTCGACATGCGCCTCCAACGCAACAAGGTGACCAACCTTCGCTTGGCGGCCGACGGCATCAATGGCGTCCTCATCCGCACCGGCGAGACGCTCTCCCTTTGGAAACTCATCGGGAATTCCACCGCCAAGCGCGGATTCCTTCCTGGGATACTTCTCTCAAACGGGAAAATCCTTGAAGGCGTTGGAGGCGGACTTTGCCAGATGGCCAATCTCGTCTATTGGATGGCCCTCCATTCCCCACTGACCGTCACGGAACGCCACCGCCACAGCTATGACATCTTTCCCGATTCAGGACGAACGGTTCCGTTTGGAACCGGCGCGACTTTGTTTTACAACTACATGGACCTTTCGATCAAAAATGAAACCGACCAGACATTCCAAGTGATGGTGTCGCTCACCGACGAACATCTCAAAGGAGAAATCCGATCGGAAAAAGAATGGCCGGTCTCTTACCGCCTTCTCGAGCGCGCCCATCGTTTTTCCAAGGACGAAAACGGCGCCGTATTCCGCCACAACGAGATCCATCGCCAGACGATCGACCGGACGACCGGCAACACTGTTTCCGACGACCTGCTCTACAAGAACAATTGCCCCGTGCTCTACGAGGTGGATCCGTCCAACATCGGATAAGAGGCCATGCGGCCTCTTTTTCGTTCCCATTGACACGCCCCGCGACGCCCCGTATGATCGCGCTCGTACCATGCACAAAAAAATAGAACCGGTGCAGCTGCGCATCGAGGATACCCTCGTCCTCCTGGTTGCCTTCGATCGCCACACGGATATAGACCTGCTCGCGGAAACCGTCGCGGACCAGTCTTATCCCAAAGTGGGGATCCTGGGACGCTTGAGCGACGGGCCCGTCATCAGCTTCATCCGGCGCCTGCAAAACAGGAAAATCGACGTGGAGTCGCACCAGCACGAAACCTCCGTCGCCTGTGGCGCGTACAAGGACGGCAACACGCTGCTCATGGCCCGACTGGATCCGTTCGGCTTCCTCCTCGCCCTGAAGGCGATCGGCATCACCTACAGCGGCATCGAGGCGGATATCCACGCCTTCGATCAAGAAGAACGCGAGCCGCCCACACGAAACGGCAAGTTCCTGCAAGACGGCTGGAACAGCATCCCCCACGCGTCGCTTGCCGACATCGACCTGTCCCTTGCCATCGGGTCTCTGTTCAAAGGGTTCGCCCTGCGAATCAAAGATCAACATGCGGGCATGACCGTCGCAAGCCCGACCCTCGTCTCCTAGGGACTTCAGCACATCGCTGACGTCCTTTTCTTTTTTCCATTGACACGCCCCTTCACGTTTCCTATCATACCCGCACCAAAAGGTTCCGAATGCCCCACCCTTCCCGCCTTTCCAGCCCTCCCAGCCCTTCTTGCCCTCCCGGCCCTCCCCCACGGCCCCATCGTCTAATGGTTAGGACGCCTCCCTTTCACGGAGGAAATCGGGGTTCGACTCCCCGTAGGGTCACGCCAGCCAGACGGACTAAATCCGTTTGCAAGCACCAACAAAAACCACTCTTGAAAGAGAGCGGTTTTTGTTTCAAGAAATATCAACATCCTTGCGGTTCCAATCTGTGCGCAATGTTTGCGCGATTGTTGCGCGATTCGAATTTTCGGTCTCACTGTTTGACGAAGAAGCAAAGTAATTATATGATAATTTCATACTAAAATTTCATATGTCTACCATTTCCGTGCCCCTCACCCCTCCGCTCGAACAGTTCATTAACTCCATGATTAAAACGGGGCGTGCTTCAAATAAGGCCGAGGTTGTTCGTCGCGCGCTTGTGAAGATGGCAGAAGATGAGGCCGTCGAAGCTGTCATGCGGTCCATGCGCGAAGTAAAGGCAGGAAAAATTCTTCGAGGAAATTTGGACGAATTAGCAAAGAACATCTCCTAGGGGATATGGAGGTTTCTTACGCCCCATCCTTCATCCGGCAGTATAAAAATCTTCCAGCTTTGCTTAAACAAGAAGTGAAAGAAAAAGTGAGCTTATTTGCCGATATTCGAAATCATCAGGCGTTAAGAGTTCATAAATTAAAGGGCAGCTTGAAGGAACAGTATGGTTTAAATGTGAATTATGAGATACGAATCGTTTTTTGGTATATGAAGACAAAACCAAAGGAAGCGGTACTTCTCGCGATCGGGGATCATGAGGTGTATAAAAAGTGACAATCGGTTCCCCGCAAAAATCACCTTCAATCGAGCGTGTCCCAAAAAAGGATTACCGCTGACGTAGGTCAATAACACCACCAATGAGAGGTGGTGTTATACATCAAAAAAAACCCGCTGCTCTCGCAACGAGTCACGTTTGCCTCCCACCAAAACCCTTTCCTTTACGACAATCGCCCTTTGAAATCCGCGTACCCAAACCGGCGTACGAGGCGGAACTCTGCCGGATCCGGCCACCAGGTCGCCAACGAAGGCAGACGGACGCCGTTGAAAGTCGTCGTCTTGACCGTCGTGTAATGGGACATGTCCAGAAAGACAATCTTGTCGCCGACGTTCAACGGTTTGTTAAACGAATACCCTCGGTCACCCCGGGCGCCGATCATGTCCCCCGCCAAGCAAGTGAGACCGCCTAAACGATACGAAAACGGCAACTCACCCGGTTTGCGCGCCCCGTACACTTCCGGCCGATAGGGCATCTCCAGCGTATCGGGCATATGCGCGGTCGCGGACGTGTCCAGCATCGCGATGAGGCCGTCGTTCTCCACGATGTCCAGCACCGTGGAGACGAGAACGCCTGTGCCGATGGCAACCGCTTCTCCTGGCTCCAAGATAACCTCGAGCCCCGTCCGCTTCTTGAAATCCAGGATCGTCTGCACGAGAAGCCTGCGGTTGTACCCCGGCTTGGTGATATGGTGCCCGCCGCCCATATTGATCCAAATGAGGCGCGGGAACCAACGGCCGAACTTCTCCTCTACCGCCGCGAGCGTGCGCACGAGCGGCTCGGCCCCCTGCTCGCACAAAGTATGGAAATGCAGCCCGCTGACCTCCCCAAGCTCCTCCTCTTTGAACTGGGCGAGCGTCACCCCCAATCTCGAACCGCGGGCGCAGGGATTGTACAAATCCACCTCCGCTTCCGAATGCTCGGGATTGATCCGGATACCGATCCGTTTTTGAGATGCTGTCATCATCGTCCGAAACTCCCGCCACTGCGAGAACGAATTGAACGTAATATGGTCGCACATTTCCACCATCTCCCGCATGTCCTTTTGGGAGTAGGCGGGGGCATAAGCATGCACCTCCTTCCCCATCATCTCGTAGGCAAGCCGTGCCTCGTCCGGGGAACTCACGGCCGCCCCCGACAGGTATTGGGCCATGAGCGGAAACGTGTCCCACATGGCAAAGGCCTTGAGCGCCACCAGCACCTTGCAGCCCGCCTGCGCCTGGACCTTTTCCAGGATGCCCAGGTTCTCCTGCAGCACCTCCAAGTTCACCACCGTGCACGGGCTCTCCTCGCGCAGGTACGGAACCATCTTCTCAACCCACGAAAACTGTTTCTCCAAGGATGTCTCCATTGTGTCCTCCTTTTGGGATGTCGGGAGCATAACATAAACAATCCTCCCCGCGTCCAGATCCGTACCCACCCCCACGACCCCCTTAACACCCCTACCCCCTCCCAGACACCCTCTCTTTTTTTTGCTACACTGTACTCGATATGCCAGGAGGAATTCTCGCCCCCACAAACAAAAACCATGTTGTGCGCTGGTTCTTTTTACTCGTCAGTACGGGATTGCTTTTTCTGTTCTGGAAAATGCTGGAACCCTTTGCGTTCGTCCTGATCACGGCCGGGATTACGGCCATCGTCGTGTCCCCGTTGGACGACCATCTCTCCCATTACTTCCATCACGACAAAATCCGCGCGTTCCTGCTCTCCTGTCTGGTATTTCTTGTGCTGGTCCTGCCACTATTCCTTACGGCCGTGCTCATCATTTTCCAAGCGAGAGACGTCCTCACCCTCTTGCAAGGCGCAGACCTCGGCTCCCTCATCCGACCGGAAAAACTACCGTTCGGCTCCCTGGTGGCTCCGTGGCTCTTGGATCTCCTCTCCACATTCCAGTTTAAAATGGTGACAGAAAAAATCGCCCAATACGCGTTCGCCAACATAGGGGAACTGTTTTCAAGCACCGCGCAGCTCATCTTGAATACGTTCATCTATTTCCTTAGCGTCTATTACTTCCTGTCTGCCCGCAAACGGATCAAGCAAGAAATGCTCGACCTTTCTCCTCTCAAAGATTCCCTGGACAAGGCGATCATAGATCGAATTTCCACCACGATTCGCGCAGTGGTGTTCGGGGCTCTTATCATCTCCATCATCCGCGGCGTCCTGGCCGCGATCGGCATGACGATCTTCGGCGTCCCGGGAGCCATCATCTGGGGCGCCATAACCGTCGTCGCCGCCCAAGTGCCGATCGTGGGGGTGGGGGTCGTCTTGGTCCCAGCGACCCTTTTCCTTTTTGCCAGCGGGGAATCCGCCGCCGCCTTCGGGTTGCTTGCCTGGTCGACGGTTATCGTGGGGCTCGCGGACAATATTCTGGGGCCGATCATCATGAAAAACCGCACGAACGCGAACATGCACAGCTTGCTTATCTTGCTCTCTATCTTGGGAGGCATCCAGCTCTTCGGTTCCATCGGAATCATCATGGGGCCGACGGTGCTCGCCGCTATCATGATTGTCTTGGAGCTCTACAAACACGGCCTACTGAACAAACCGTCCTAGACCATTTTCACCACCCTATGCTCACCTTTGCCAGCACGTTTCTCCTGCTCATCTGGATCGGCTTGTACGTGTTCTCCTCACAAACCAGACGAGAACAAATCATCATGAGCATTGTTGGACTCATTCTGACGCCAGGGGCTTTCGTGCTCATTCTCTCCAATACAAATGGCAATGCTTCCATTGAACTTTCCGCGACCGTAGAACCGTTCCTTTTCGCTATTTGCCTCTTTGGCATTGCCGCGGTCGGCTACCAGGCCACGCTCTCTCCATATCTGACGGAAAAAAAACCATCCAAAGCCCGCAAACCGCTGTCGCTCGGGCACTGGCTCGGACACCTCCTCATCATCCTCTCTGTCTGGATACTCATCGGCATCTTTGGGTACCTTATTCTTCGCGAGCCCCCCATCCAAGCCATGGCTTTGGGCGGAGTCCTTGTCGGCACCTACATCATCGCCGACCGCAAAGACCTCCTGTGGAACTCCCTCACGTCCGGATTGCTTATTGCCACACTCGTCTTTGGTGTGGAACAATGGCTGGGAGCGATTCTCCTTCCCGCCACGGCTCTGGCAGGCCGCACGGGCATTATCCTTGGAGGCATTCCGATTGAGGAACTCGTCTGGGCCGCCGTCGTCGGCTTTGCCGTGGGTCCCCTCTACGAATATATCCGTCACGAACGCCTTATTTTACGCACGCGGTATGCAAGACCTTGAGCAAGATTTTTTCTCCTCCCTCTCCCCTTCTTCATCCTCTTCCGAGGGTCAATTGGCGGTAGATGTCATGGAAACAACGGACGCCGTCATCGTCCGTTCCGCGGTGGCG
The DNA here is from genome assembly GCA_016188425.1 of Candidatus Uhrbacteria bacterium. GTDB lineage: Bacteria > Patescibacteriota > Patescibacteriia > UBA9934 > GWF2-40-263 > JACPHX01. The sequence continues at coordinate 61,042 of JACPHX010000002.1, forward strand.
GGAGTAGAGGCAGACGATTTGGATATCCACGTTGAGCCAGAAAAACTCACGATCCGCGGACGTCGGGAGGAGTGTTCGCAAGAGGAAGGAACGGTTTCCCATGTAGAAGAGTGTTTTTGGGGGGCCTTTTCCCGCACCATTTCTCTCCCCTCCCCCGTTGACCCAACCCGTACAGACGCAGAGCTCCAAAACGGCATCCTGACGGTCCGGTTGCAAAAACAATCGGAAGGAGCCGATATCAGCGTGGAGGACGTGGGCGACCTATGACCACCGTGAAGCGCACGGCAAAACAAGTCGCCTACTTTACATTATTGGGGACAGTTTTTTTTGTTTTCGTCTGCACGGCCGCGGGACTCGCCCTTGTCTTCTGGGCAAAACCCCAAGAAGGCCGTATAGCTCCCGGCACGTGGATCGGTGATGTCTCCGTAGGAGGACTGACTCCACAGCAAGCGCAAGAACAGGTCGAAAAACAAGCAGACCGTATTTTGACAGAAGGAATGATCCTGGAGGGACTGGGCCAAACCGCCACCTTGCCTCTTTCGACCTTGGTCGGATCCGACTTGGTCGAAGATGTGGAAATCAACGTCCGCTCTGCTTTGGATAAAGCCCAAGCAAGAGCCAACCACAAAAGCCCGCTCGTGCGGGCTCTCCTTTTGGCACAAGCGAATTTTTTTGGAGGAAATGCATATATCCCCGTTGAGATAACGCTCCACGAAGATGCCATCTCCGCAAACATCGCGCGCCTATTCGCGGAGAAAGAAACACCCGTCACAGACGCAGGATTCCTGTTTACAAAACAAGATGGTAATTGGGTGGGAGAAATTACCCCCGCCTCCGTCGGGACGCAAATCGATCTTCAAAGTGCCTTTACCGATCTGACCCGCTCCCTCACAAACCTCCGCCAGCGCCCGATCACCCTCGTCTTCCGTCAGACTCCCCCGACCATAAACGAAAGCGAAGCTCGTACCGCTGTACCAACAGCTCTTTCCTATCTCTCCCGCGCCCCCATCACCCTCACCATTCCCGCGGACCACCCCGGAACAGACTTCATCCTTGATGACCAAAAAATAGCCCTACTGCTTACCCCAGGTGCCATCCCAGGAAAACCAATTGCCATCGATCAAGATGTCCTTACGCGCACACTCTCCCCGCTGCGAGATTCACTTGAAAACCCAGCGGTAAATGCCAGCCTTCATTTGGAGGAAGGCCGGGTCACCACGTTTTCTCCCAGCAAGGAGGGGGTGGTGATCGATTGGCAGACGCTCTCCAACTTACTCCAAGATGCCCTTTCCGGAAGTGAGAAGTCCATAGACATTCCTCTCATAAAAGCGGAACCAGATGTCACCGTCGGAGAACTGAATGACCTCGGTATCCGTGAACTCTTGGGGGTAGGTACCTCCAGCTATCGCAACAGTCCCACCAACCGCATACGGAACATCAAAAACGGAGTACGCCTCTTAAATGGCCTTCTCATCGCTCCGGGAGAAACATTCTCCCTGATAAGCGCCCTCAAGCCGTTCACGCTTGAAAATGGCTATTACCCAGAGCTCGTCATCAAAGGAGACAAAATCGAGCCGGAACTCGGGGGGGGGTTATGCCAAATCGGCACCACCACCTTTCGTGCCACCATGATGAGCGGGCTTCCCGTCAAAGAACGGCGCAACCATTCGCTGGTGGTTTCCTATTACAACGACCCGCAAAACGGGAATCCGGGCACCGATGCCACCATTTACGAACCCGCCCCGGATTTCAAATTTGAAAACAATACCGGCTATCACGTCCTCTTCCAGGCGGAAGTACTCGAAGACGTCCGACAATTGCGGTTCAGCTTTTGGGGCACCGCAGACGGCCGAATCGGCAGCTATTCACCGCCCGTGGTGCACCGATGGATTCCCGTCGGCGAACCGGTAAACACCGAAACGACCGACCTCAAGCCGGGAGAGCAAAAATGCCAGGAAGCGCATGTCGGAGCCGACGCTTCCTTCACCTACACGATCACGAATCCAGACGGTTCAACCACAGACGAACTCTTCACCTCTCACTACCGCCCGCTTCCAAAAATCTGTCTTGTGGGCGCAACCGAACCCGCCCCTTCGGATCCGAATCTGCCTCCCGCTGATCCTCTCCAAACCCCCGCCGGCGAAACGCCTCTCACCGACGGCTAATGTTATCCACAAAAATCTCTTCCCAGAAAAAAAGGATGGGCGTACCATCTTTTCACGAGCGCAAAAAACAAAACGCTCCGCCAGAATGACGGAGCGCCCTGTCAGAGAAGAAACTTTTCTTCTCACCTCTAGATGGACAGAAGCCTGCAGACAAGAAATTTTGTCCGTGGAAAGGTCGAGGCGAACCCCGAGCTTCCGCGAGAGCAAAATCCCATGCTTGTCGTGTCTGCAGGCTTCTATCTACCTTCAGACAACCAATGATACCAGGTGGGTTATTTTTTGTCAAGCGGACGAACACAAAAAGCTTTTCAATCAATTACGGCGAAAATTCCGCAAAAATATCAAAGAAAAAAGAGGCGTTACGCCTCTTTTTTAATCACCGCATCGATGAGCCCGTACGCTTTCGCGTCTTCCGGATCCATAAAATTGTCGCGTTCCGTATCTTGTTCCACCTTCGCCTTCTTCTGCCCCGTATGCGAAGAGAGGATTAAATTCAGCTTGTCTTTGATCTTGAGGATGCGCTCCGCATGGATCTTGATGTCCGTTGCTTGGCCTTGCACGCCGCCCAATACCTGATGAATCATGATTTCTGCGTTCGGGAGGGCAAAACGCTTCCCTGCGGCTCCTGCGGCCAAGAGGACGGCGCCCATGGACGCAGCCAAACCGACACAAGTCGTGGAAACATCCGGTTTCACGTATTGCATCGCGTCATAGATAGCGAGGCCGGCGGTGACGGATCCGCCCGGGGAGTTGATGTAGAGCTTGATGTCCTTGGTTTTATCCTGCGTTTCCAAAAAAAGCATCTGCGCGATCACGAGATTCGCGACCGTGTCGTTGATTTCGGTTCCCAGAAAGATGATACGATCCTTAAGGAGACGGGAATAGATATCGTAGGCGCGCTCGCCCATGTGGGTCTTTTCGATGACGGTCGGGACGAGGATCTGGTTAGAAATCTGTTCATGAGACATAGAGGTGTTCAAAAACGTTCAATGCGATGCGAACCATCGGGGAGCTGATGAATTTTAGCCTTTTCTACGGTAAACCCGGCGGCGCGCGTATGCCCTCCCCCGCCAAAGGCGCGGGCAATCAGGGACACGTCCCGATGAGAGCTGCGCATGCTGCACGAAACCCCGCCCGCTTGGTTCTCCCGTAACACGAGCAGCGTATCAATGTTCAAGACGAATTTCAAGAAATTGGAAAGGCCTCCGACTTCTTCCTCGTCCACGTCCGCCAGAGCCAGGTCGGCTCGCGTAATGAACGTGGAGATGAACCCGAACGGTTTGTGCTCATGAAGCCGGTCAAACGCCAATCCCCACAATCGAAGCGAGGCAACGCTGTGGCTTTTCGTCAGCGCCTGTTGGATTACGGGGAGACGCCCGCCCAAACGAACCAAATCCGCGATCATACGGAATGATGCTTCGTTTGTATTGCTATTGCGAAGCAAACTCGTATCGAAACCAATCCCTGCAAGAAGGCAGAGGGCAGCGGGTGGCGAAATCTTCTGTCGAACATAATTCAAAAGCCGGTACAGCAACTCTGCCGTGGCAGGTGCCTTTTCATCAACAAGGTTCAGATCGCCATAGCGGGAGTTCGTCGCATGGTGGTCGACGTTGATGAGAAGGACTCCTGGAGGAAAACTGGGGCGCAGGGACTCGATATATGGCGCGTCGGAGCAATCAAAGGAAATGATGAGGTCTGGGTTCAATGCTTTTGCCTTGGATACATCTTGTGTGCAGAGGGAGAGATGGGGCAGGAATTGGTAGAGTGGAGGGACAAGTTCAGAGACAAGGACGACCACCTGTTTCCCCTCCTGGATCAGGATATCCGCCAAAGCCAAGGATGACCCCAAACTATCCCCATCCACCCGTTTATCAGGAACAATAAGAATCCGGCTCGCCGCCATGATCTTCCCCCATGCTTCTGTGAACAAAAGTTCCATAAGGGGAGGATGCTACGGGATATTGGGGAGGCGGTCAACCCTGCTATACTACCCAACGTATGCACCTATCGGGCCTCACCATCCAAGGGTTTAAGACGTTTGCCAAGAAAACAACCCTTCCTTTTTCTCCGCCGAAAATCGGGCATATCCCGGTCACAGGCGTCGTTGGACCAAACGGGTCTGGGAAATCAAACGTTGCCGACGCGATTCGGTGGGTGTTAGGAGAGCAAAGTTTAAAGCTGTTGCGTGGCAAAAAATCAGAAGATGTCATCTTCTCTGGCTCTGAAGGCCGTGGAAAGAGCGGCTTTGCAGAGGTTTCTTTGACGCTTGATAACGCGGACCGCGCGATCGACCTCGATGCCGCCGAAATCACCATCACCCGCCGTCTCTATCGAAGCGGTGAAGGCGAGTACCTCGTGAACCAACAACCCGCCCGCCTTCTGGACCTCCTCCAATGGCTCGCCCAGGCCAATGTCGGCCAAAAATCGTACTCCGTCATCGGCCAAGGGATGATCGACCACGTCCTCATCGCTTCCCCAGAAGAGCGGAAGACGTTTTTTGATGACGCCACCGGTGTCCGCCCTCTCCAGCTGAAACGTCACGAAGCAATGCTCAAGCTCATCCGCAGCTGCGAGCATCTCTCGGAAATCCAACGTATCCTCCAAGAAATCGAACCGCGCGTCCGCTCGCTCAAGCGCCAGGTCGCACGGCTGGAGGAACGCGAAGCTGTAGAACGCCAGCTCCTGGCTCTCGAAGGTCGTTTTTATGGCTCCCAGTGGTGGAGCATTCAAGACGATCTCAAGGAGCTTCAAGGAAAAGAAGCACCGATTAAGACGGCTTTGGAAGAAAAGAAGGTAAAACGGAAGGCACTGGAAGAAAAGTTCGCAGCACTCGCGTCTGATGGTCCGTCTCAAGACACGACAGCCGACCAAGGACTCGCCGCGCTCCAGTCGGAACAGACGAGATTGCAAAAAGAAATCTCGCGATTGAGGGAGGAACAATTCCAGGCGGAGAAAACCCTCGAGATCAAGAAAATCCAATCGCAATCAAGTTGGTCTCCCCTTCCGCTTGATTCGATCACGCGAGAGTTGGGATCGATTACGACGGAACAGACGGCGCTTCTCATTGAATTAAAAGCGGCGACCACGACCGAGACGATCCAGTCGCTTCTTCCAAGAATCGAACGTCTCTTCGGCCAAAGCGGCGCCCTCCTCAAACGTCTCCAACGCCCAGCGCCAGAACAAGTCGCACCAGATCCGGCGGCTCTGGCACAGATCGAGGCATCGAAGAAGGCACAAGAGACGACACGAGTCGCGCTTGCGGCCATCCAGGAAAAGATCAGTGGGTATGCGACGCAAGAGAAGCGCGTGCGTCACGATCTCCTTGATCTCCAACAACAGCTGACAGGTCTCCAGAAAGAGATTCATGCCTTTGAAAAGAACGCGCACGAGCAAGATATCGCTCGTATTCGATTAGAGGAGCGACGGTCGCATCTCACAAAGGAGATGGAAGAGAGGATGCCGGCAGGACGAGACGAGGTTATGAAAACGCGACCAACGGAGATGGTTATGCCAGAGACGATCGAACCCGAGATTCGCAAACTGCGCTACAAACTCGAACTCATCGGCGGCATCGAGCCGGAAGTGCTCAAGGAATTCGAGGAATCGAATGCGCGGTTTGAATTCCTGTCGACGCAGACAAACGACCTCGAGAAGGCGATCGCCTCTACCGAGACGCTCATCGATGCGCTCGATGAGGACATTGCGAAACAGTCGGAGGAAGCATTCCAAAAAATCGACAAAGAATTCGAGGTCTATTTCAAGCTCCTTTTTGGAGGCGGAAGCTGCAAACTCGTCCGGATGACGAAAGACGATACGCTTGAGCCATCATCCGAAGTGACGCTCGACCGTGCAAGCGAGGAAACAGCGGCTTCAGAGAGACAGGAGCACGAGGAAGATACAGAAGCAGATCGCGTCAAAGCCCGTCTCAAACGACGTGAGGAGCGGTTTATAGGTGTGGATATCCAAGCTACGCCGCCAGGAAAACGTCTTAAATCCCTCAACCTCCTCTCGGGCGGCGAACGCGCCCTGACCGCCATCGCCCTCCTGTGCGCCATCATGGCCGTAAACCCAGCCCCCTTCGTCCTTTTAGATGAAGTTGACGCTGCCCTCGATGAATCAAATACCGTCCGTTTTGCCAATATCCTCTCCCGTCTCTCAGAAAAGACCCAATTTATCCTTATTACCCACAACCGCGCGACCATGGAAATCGCCGACACCCTCTACGGGGTCACCATGGGCGAAGATGGTGTCAGTTCCCTGCTTTCTGTCCAACTTTCCGATATGGAAGGGATCGGCAACGCCCGCCGTTGACGAAACCGCTGGTTTTTTCTACACTTGCGTCACGTCATTACACGCTTGTCTATCAATCAAGTAATAGGCGAGGTCGTTGAAGGTTTTTAAGGTTTTTGAAGGTTTTTAGAAAACAAGGACAAAGTCTTTGTTCGTTAAAAACCTTCAACAACCTTCAACAACCACAAAAACCTCCCCCTCTGTCCCTCTTATGCTTTCCATCCGTCTCTCCCGCATGGGCCACAAGAACCAACCTGTTTACCGGGTGGTGGTCATGCCCAAGCACCGCGACCCTAAGGCCGTCGTGACCGAAATCCTCGGCCACTTCAACCCGCGCAAGAACCCCCGCGAGCTGGTCCTCGATGCAGAACGCGTCAAATACTGGCTTTCAAAGGGCGCCCAGCCAACCGAAACCGTCTGGAACCTCCTCGTCGATGAAAAGATCATCGAAGGGAAAAAGAAAGCGGTCACCAACATCACCAAACGCCACGCCAAACGCATGGAAGACGCGAAGGTGAAAGCAGCGGCGTAACGATTGCTCGACATAGGCGGGGTCCCTTGACCCCGCTTTTTGTTGCAATGATGCGAATA
>JACPHX010000011.1 GCA_016188425.1 Candidatus Uhrbacteria bacterium
GCGATCGAGCAAAAGGCTCGGATCGCGGCACACGGACAATTCGTCGACACGACGCAACTGCGTAATGTCGGCGACCCGTTCGTCAATGTCCCGATCTACCAGAAGCGGAAGAACCGCGCGGATATCAACGCGTGCGTGGCCATGCTCACCCAACGTCTCATCGACGCGACCGGTCGGGCAGGTTGCCTTGCCCAGAACTGGCAGCCAGCCGAGATCGCGCGGCTTGTGCAAGTCGGTTCTGCCCACTACGGCGTCAACCTCACCGAGTCGTGGTGGACGATCATAGGAGAGAGTCCGCTCACGGACGTGTGTCTCACCAACCGAGACTGCTATCTCAAACATCCAGGAGAGGAGAACTGCACGGCGACCGGGGTCGCCCAGTGGAACTTCACCACCATCTGCGAGATGGGGGGAGACAATCCATGGGATCCGATCCAGTCGATCGGTCTCTTCTTCCAGGTGTTCCCACGCGAGCCGACGCGTTGGTGCGCATGGATTGACCAGCGCGGAACCAAGGAGCAGTGGAGTCGTTCCGGCTGCGGAAAGAATCTGAAGTTTCAGCAGCGTGAGAAATCCAATCGGGGGAAACCAGCGATAAAGGCGAAACGCGATCGCCGATACGCCGAGCGCTAGCTCGGGGCCGCCGCCATCCACTACGGGATGGCGGCGGTTTTTGATTTTTACATGTTATCTGCATGGCCGGTTTTTCATTTTCATGCGGTATAATATGTGTCTATGAATCGACGAGCCCTGGCGGCAATGATTTTGGGGGTATTCTTGTATCCGTTGTTGGTATTTGCACAAATGGATCCGCCCCCACTGCGCGTTCTCATCTCCGACGAGGACATGACCAATTCATCAGCCATGACATTGTCGGATATCGAATCGTTCTTGCGGTGGCGTGGCACATTGGGATCGTATAGAACGACGGACACGGACGGTGTAGTTCGGTCGGCGGCAGAAATCATTTACCGCCATGCGCAAGAGAACCAACTGAACCCTCAATTTCTCCTCGCCCTCCTCCAACGCGAGCAGAGTCTTGTGGAAGATCCCTCCCCTTCCCAAAGGCAATACGACTGGGCCTTGGGGTTTGCGATGTGCGATTCGTGTTCTGCGTCAGACACGCGCGTTAGCCCGTATAAGGGCTTTGCGGCGCAAATAGAAGGGGCGGCGGTCACGATTCGCAAAGGGTATCTCACCGAGCTTGCCCTAAACGGCGCCACGAGGTCTGGCCTCGCCCCAGGGCGGCTGGCGACCATCGATGGGACGCCGATCATCCCAGGGAACCAGGCGACGGCCGTGCTGTATACCTACACTCCGCATCTGCATGGCAACGAGAATTTCGTCCGCATCTACGGGCGGTGGTTCCATCCCGATTACCCAGACGGGACACTGCTCCAGGCGCTGGATGATGGATCTGTCTGGCTCATCCATCACGACCTGAAGCGACGCATTAATAGTATGACTGTCCTCTATTCACGCTTCGGCGCGCAGCCCATGTTGAGCACGACCCTGGTCGCGTTGCGAGACTTCCCGACGGGCGTCGACGTCACGTATCCGAATTTTTCCCTGCTGCGTACGCCAGACGGCGCGATCTATCTGCTCACCGACGACATCCTTCGCCCGATTCCTTCCCTGGAGATTTTTCGGTCTCTGGGATTCAAGGATGACGATGTCACAGACGTAGGAGCTAATGAGATCGCGCCGCTGGGACGCGGCACCTCCGTTTCGGCAGACGAAGCGTTCCCCACCGGCTTCTCCGAGGGGACACTGATCGGGATCACGGGCGATCCTGCCGTGTACGTCATTTCAGACAAAACGCGCCGCCACATCGCAGACGAAGGGACATTCCTCTCCATGGGCTGGAATTGGAATCAGATCATCTGGACCACGCCCGAACAGGTCCTCGCCTATCCGCTGGGTGACTCGCTGCGCGTCCTTCTTGAAGACCCCCGAAAGGGTATATAGTCTCACTCTATGTTGACCTACGCGGCCTTTCTTCCACATACCCCCCTTCTTCTGCCAAATATTGGCAGAGAAGGCACCACAAAACTTGCGGATACGCTCGCGGCATTTGAGAAAGTCTCGGCCGGCCTGCGAGCCACGCGGCCAGAAACGATCGTTCTTTTTTCTTCCCATCCTGGGCAGAATGACGTCGTGTTTTCCATCAACCTTTCCGACCGCTACTATGCGGACCTGCGCGAGTACGGCGACTTTACGGAGACGTTCCGTTGGAAGCCGGACCTGTTGTTCATCGACCGTCTCCAGAGGCAGGCGAGGAAAAGCAAACTGCCTATCAAGCTCGATTCGCATCCGGGGCTGACGCATGGCGCCGCGGTCCCGCTCCAGCTCCTGACAGACGATACGTGGGCGCTCAACATCGTCCCTGTTTCTTACATCGGCTCCGATCCAAAAAAGCATGTGGAGTTCGGACGTCTCCTCAAAGAAGTGTGCATGGAAACGGGCCGTCGCGTCGCCGTCATTGGCACGGGAGATTTGTCCCATGCATTAAGTTCCGACGCGCCGGCGGGCTTTCATCCGGAAGGAAAAGAATTCGATGAACGTGTCCAGGAGGCCATCCGCGGCCTGTCCCTCTCCACGCTGCTTGGGATGGATCCCTCCCTTGTAGAGAATGCGCATGAATGCGCGTATCGTCCATTGTTGATGCTTTTTGGCGTTATCGAACAGATGAATTTACGCCCTACCATCCATTCCTACGAAGCGCCGTTTGGCGTGGGGTATTTGGTCGCTGACTTTACGTTTTAACCGCTATGGCGGTCGCGAGAGTGTATCCGCATAAACGCCTCCCCCGAAGGTTTAGTTTCTTCGACTATTCGATTCCCGACGGCATGGTTGTCCGTCGAGGATCCGCCGTACGCATTCCTTGGAGGGGAGGATTTTGTGATGGGTTCGTCCAAGAAGTCGTGATGGAAACCGACATCGAGAAGATACGTCCCATCGAGGCCGTCCACCCGTTTTTCCTCTCTGTGGAAGAGATCGCCTTGATGGAACGGATCGCGAAAGAAACGGTCCAATCGGTCGCCTCTGTCCTGCATGCGCTCATTCCTTCTACGCCAAAACGTGGGAGCCAATCGTCGCGCGCTGTTGTGACCGCAGGACATCCGCTTACGATGCGGCCGGCCGAGGCAGAGGAGTTGCGTCTCATGAAAGCACAGGCGCAGTATGTAGCCGCATGTCTTTTGAAAGATCGGAAAGCGATCATGCTCTTGCTCGTCCCAACGGTTCGAGAGGCCGACCTGCTACAAGGAACATTGAAAGCGTTTCATCCTCTTGTCGTGAGCGGCGCGATGACGAAGCCACACCGTTTTTCTGCCTGGAGTCGCTGGCGCAAAGAAGGCCGTCTCTTGATAGGCACCCACACGGCGTGCGCGTATCTCCCTTCGCGCGTGACGGACATCGTCCTCGTCGATGTGGGGAACCACGACCATAAACAAACCGACCAGAACCCACGTTTCGATGCGCGACGCGTGGCGTCCTGGTTCCGCTCCTTGCGTCCGATCCGCCTTCATCGCCTCGACACAATCCCCTCGCATCGTTTCCTCGTCCCCACCGCAACCCCTGTCACTCTCCTCTCCTCCCGTCTCCCCCCTCCCCGCATTATCTCTCTCACCCGATCCTTCACCGCCTCCCCTTCCCCCTTCATCACCCCCGAGCTCATGGAGGGGCTGAACGAGACGTTTGAGAACGGACGCAAGGCACTCCTCATTCTCGATCGAAAAGGCGCCTACTCGCTCCTCCGATGCGACGCGTGCGGATGGACAGCGACCTGCGCCGAGCACTCGATTCCATTACAAGTAGTCGATGGAGCATTGAAATGTGCGCGTCCTGTCCATGCACAAGCCCCTCCTTATATCTCCCGTGAAGGAGGGGTTGGGGTGGTCATTCGGGAGCCCATGCTCATCCCCGACGCCTGCCCAAAATGCAAATCTCCAAAGCTCCGCGGCCGAGGCCGAGGAATTGCCACAGTCGCGACGGCGCTCGCCCGCTTGTATCCAGACGTACGCATCCACTCCTACGAAAAAGGCAAACTGATCGATGATTCCGCTGACCTTTGGATCTCCACCCGCCATTATCTCGATGCGGTCTGGGATCCATTTCTGCCTCCTGCATTTCATCTTGTGGCCCTTCTTTGTGCCGACCTCTCCCTCGTCCGCGAAGGGTCGATGCTTGAAGCCTGGCGAACGGTCTCGCAAGCCCAAGCGGTCGCCGCCGATACCTCATTGATGATCCAGACGTTCCAGCCCGGCATTTTTGGACGCCTCTTTGAAAAACCCGATGTCTGGATAGCAGAAGAACTTCGGGCTCGAAAACTCCTCCACCAACCGCCGTTCCTGCGCCACGCGGAGATTCGTTCCCGGACGTCGGTTTCATCGCAGGAGGCGACGTCGATCCTCGAGGGGATACGTGACCATGTGCCAAGCGCACATATAGACGTCACCGCCTCGGCCATAGGTGTGTCCCTCCCTCCCGACGCCATCGACCATTTTCTCGCCTTCGCCTCCACCCTCCCCGACTCTTTAACGGTTGACAGCGACGTTTTTTCTTGATGTACTGTGCCCAATTATGGCACGCCTTCCTGTCCTCAAAATCGGCGATACGGTCCTGCGCGCGGTTTCCAAACCAGTGCCGGTTTCTGCTATCAAGACGGATCGCATGAAGATTCTCATCAACGATATGGTCGAGACGATGAAGAAGGAAAAGGGCGTTGGGATTGCCGCCCCGCAGGTTGGCGTGAATGAGCGGGTGATCATTGTGGATGTGGATGGCGACGTCGATGCCTACATCAACCCGAAGATTTTTTCTCGATCCGAGACGCTCGTGGAAAGCGAGGAGGGATGTTTGACGGCCTCCCCGTCCGTCTTTCCCTGAAAGGTCTCCCCGCCATCATTTTCCAACACGAGATCGACCATTTGGATGGAGTGTTGTTTATTGATAAGGTAGTGGGAGAGACGAGGGCGAGCGGGACGGCGATATAGTTTTTTTTAAATTTTCCGAACATATAGGCGGGGTCCCCAGACCCCGCCTATAGAATCTTATGCGCCTCATCTTCCTGGGCACCCCCCACTTCTCCACCCCCTTCCTCTCCGCCCTCCTCCACGATCCTTTCTTTGAAGTGGCGGCCGTCGTCTGCCAACCAAACAAGCCGTCTGGCCGCGGGGAGATCATGACCATGCCGCCGATCGCGGAGATGGCGCGCAAGCATGAAATCGAACTCTACCAGCCGGCGACATTGAAGTCGGAAGAAGCAGCCGCGCAGATGCGATCGTATAACGCTGATGCATTCGTCGTCGTCGCCTACGGCAAACTTATACCGAAAAACATCCTTGAGATCCCGAAACTCGGCTGCATCAACGTCCACCCTTCCCTGCTCCCAAAGTTCCGCGGTCCTTCGCCCATGCAATGGGCGGTCAAGGAAGGTGAGGTGAAGACGGGAGTCTCGATCATGCTTCTCGATGAGGGTATGGATACGGGGCCGATTTTGAGCTATGAGGTGATCGGGCTGGATGACGATGAAACGTCACACACACTCCAGGACAAGGTGCAACGCGAGGGGGTCGCGTTGCTTGTGCAGACGCTCAAGCGTCATGCCGCAGACGAGATCATTCCCCTGCCCCAGGATGAGTCCAAAGCCACGCTCACGCGCCTCCTCGACCGTGAAGACGGCCACATCGACTGGGAACGCTCCGCGATCGGGATCGAGCGACAACATCGCGCGTACGAGGGTTTTCCTGGCTCATGGAATATTTGGAAACGCAAAGGAGAAGACGTCCGCATCAAATGGATCGCGATGAACATCGTAGATTTGAAACACGAGAAGCCAAGCGGCACCGTCATCGTCCAAGGAGACCGTCTCTTTGTGGAGGCAGCGGATGGAACGGTTGAGATGACGGAGGTACAGATGGAGGGAAAGAAGGCGTGCCCGGCAGCGGAGTTTTTGAAGGGGAATGTGGATATTGCAGGGTCGGTTTTGAAGTAAAAAGAAAACACCTCGTTCGTCGTCGAACGGGGTGCTATTTTTTACGAGACGGGCGTCTTGTTTTGAATGTGGGAGAGGACTTGGCTGATGACCTCGGGTTCGAGCTTCATCCCCAGGGTCAAGCCGAGCTGTTCAAGGATTTCCTTGATTTCCTTCAGACTTTTGCGGCCGAAATTTTTGGTTTTCAGAAGCTCAACTTCAGTTTTCTGAACCAATTCGTACACATATTCAACCTTGGCGTTTATGAGGGAGTTTGCCGACCGGACAGACAGCTCGAGCTCATCGACGCTCTTCGCCAGAGTCGCCACCTCTCCCTCTCCGTTGCTTTCCTTCCCAGATCCAATTAGAGGAGGGGGTGCCTCGGGTGCAGGAATGTAGTAGAGCGACTTCAGCTCTTTCGACCGGACGGGGTGGCGAAGCAAACGAAGCGCTTTCGCCTCTATTTGCCTCACACGTTCTCGGGTCAGGCCTTCCAGTGCTCCGACCTCTTCCAATTTTTTCGGTTGGTTTCCCTCCAGGCCGAATCGGTGTTTGAGGGTGTATTGTTCCCTCGGGGTCAGGGTTTCCATCACGCGATTGATCCGTTCGCGCGCATCGCCTGGCCACCGCGGACGGATGTGTTTCCAGCGGTTGGCCAAGTACTCTTCGGCCAAGCTGGCATCGAGCGCTTCGCGGGAACTCGGCACGGCGATCCGTCCGGACGAAATGCCTGCGAGGTATCGCTTCCAAAAGGGATCTTCGAAGAGCGATACCTTTCCCAGTCCCGTCATATAAGATTCGGGGTCGAAGACGGCCTCGAGCAGCCGCGCCTCACCTTCCATCCCCGGGGGATACGGGATGGTCGCCAGCCGCGACATCGCCGCTTCCATTCCTTCAAGGTAGCGATGGATATTTTCAACATCGAGCCATGCCTCTAGGGCCTTGATGACGTCCGCATCTCCGCCGCCGACCATGAGCACGGCATATCGTCGCAAGACATTTCCGAAGATAACCTCCTTGTCGGGGGCCTCCTCTCGTCGAATGCCCTCACTTTCCAGATCTTTTCGGATCGTGATCGGGTTGTGCCCGGTATAGCGGCAGTACCACGCCTGGTTGATGCCAAGCCCGTACAGCTCTAGCAAGAGCGGGAGCCGCTCTCGACGCCCCGCGAGATAATCTCGTTTCGATTTCATCGTATTCCTCCATCTGCCCGAAGGCGGCTCAAGTGAACCAGAAAAATCGGGAAGAGTCAATGGTGGTTGATCTTGCTCGTGAGTGGTTGTGGTACATGGACAAGAGGAGAGAACCTCCTCTTTTCAAGAGGTTGTTCCTCCAAAGATTTGTCTATCTCCACCTTTTCCTCTTTCAAAAACGCCACAACGAACAACAACAATCCTAGTCCCAACGGATGGTTCAGGTACGGCGAAAAGATATGTGTCACGACAAGAAACACCAATGAAGCGATAAGTCCGATCGCGAGCCAACCAGCATTTTGACGTTGCTTCCAGAGCATCCACGCCTGATAGCTGATGAGGTAGATGAACGCGAGCGGCGCCACGATTCCCATTTTGAGCCACAACTCGAGCCACCCCCATTCTAAAGAGTACGTCTCGTAGTGCCCGTCTGGCTGTTCTGCGCGAATGCGCGGGTCATCCGTGACGAACGTGACGGTTTGTCCAAACCCATGTCCCGTGATCGGTTTTTCCTTGATGAGCGTCCAGAGCGGATCAAGAAGTTTCCACCGGCTGTCGATGGCGGCGCCGGAGAACCCGGTCGAGCGTTCCGCGAAGATGCCGGTCAGTTCAGAGAGAGATCGAGAACCTGATCCTGGCAACGGGGCGAGGACGAGGAGGATGATGACGATGAATCCGGCGAGCATGCCCACGCCAGCGGTGAGGACGGACTTTATGGCCTCCTTGAGGGTTGGGCGGAAGACGATGATGGCCAGCGGGAGCAATGAGCCGAGTCCCGCGATGAGGCCGAGCCAGAAACTTCGGGAGAGACTGATGGCAAGCGAGGCGGTGAGGGTGCTTATTGTCCCTAGAACGAGCCAACGATTCGTGCGCCACAGGCGCAGAGGCATCATCGCGATCACGATGAGGAGGAAGACCACGATGGAGAATTGCCCAGGGAGAAAGACGCGGAACAGGTTGCCGACCTGTTGTGTCAGCTCCCCGGTGCGCGTGTCGCGGATGAACATGTATGTGCTGCCGAGTTTGAACAAAGGGACATGGCTAAAGATGAAAAATAGTCCCAGGGTCACGATGACCATCCAGATCGCGCCGGCGGAGAGGGTTTGTAAGATGATGTGGCGCCGTTCATTCGTCCAGCGTACGCTCGTGATCGGGAAGATCGCCAGGAGATAAAAATACCCGTTCCCATCCGCGATGGCGGCCATGCCATGCGTCTGCCAGCCGATCGCGAGGCCGTAGATGGCGGCGAGTCCAAGCGGGACAAAGGAAAGCAGCCGTTGGTCTATTTTAGGAAGTCTCGTCCGTCGGAGGATGAGGGAGAGGAGGTACCCGCTCATGAGTCCGCCAAACACCGCCATCCGTAACCCAACCTGCTGCCCACCAACGAATCCATAAATGAGATGCCCATGCGAGTTTGCAAACAGCTCCGCAAACAGCGCCGCGATTCCCCACTCGAGTTTATATACCGTCAGCGTCGCCACTCCTGCCAGTATCAACGACAGGATAATTAGCGATGGAATCTGCTGGTGAAAAACGGCTATGGCCACCGCAAAAACAGCGGCATGTGACGCGAGGATCATTCGAAACGGTTTGTCGAACCACTGTTTGTCGAACCACTGATGGAACATAGAATTTATATTGTGGCCAAGGGGCATACCCATTGGCCACAATATATTACATGATTCAGATTCTTTTCCTTGCTAAAGCCGACACAACCAAACTGGCACAGAGAAACACCGGCTCCCCTATATAAAACCATGGCCAGACCATCCAATGGAAGTGTTTGCGCGCATAGCGTCTGATGCTCTTGCGCACATACGCTTGCTTGCGCCATGTCCCCACGCGCGCGAAGCTCTTCCCCTTCCCGTGCCGGACTGATAGCCCAGGAAGATATCGGATCCCCCACCCCGCGATTGACGCTCGTTTGCACAGGTCAACTTCCTCGTACCAGAGGAAGAACCACGGATCAAAGCCGGCGATTTCATCGAAGGCCACGGTCCGCATGACGAGGAACGCCCCCATCACCTGTTCGATGGATTGTTCTTTCTGGTAGTCAAAATTCTCCCATAACCATCGTCGATGGAGAGAAGGAAAAAACGTCGGGAGCTTGAGAAGGAGGAGGAACAAGTCGGTTGGCCTTGGGAAATGGCGGATGGACGGTTGGAGCGTCCCATCATCATTCGTTTGCCTGATCCCCCAGATCCCGATGCCTGTCTGGCGCTTGATGGTTCGTTCGAGCTCGGCGAGGATCGGTTCCGTCCAGACGATGTCCGGGTTGGCAAAGATGAGCGTGTCCCCTTTCGCTTTCGACCGTCCTAGATTGCACGCACTCCCAAATCCGATATTCCACAACGGCTCCACCCAGATAACGTGCGGATACCGCGCCTTGAGTGCGGCCAGATCATCGTCCTTATCGTTGTTCACAACGATAAGTTCATACAAATTCTGTTGTTCAAATCGAACGAGACTTTCCAAAAGCATGGAGAGCCGGTCGGAAGATTTGAAGTTGACTGTGATAATGGAGAACATGCAGCAATTTCCATCTTGTGGCCAGGGGGCATGCCCCTTGGCCACAAGATGGAAAAGTTTTCAAATTTTATGCTTCCTCCGCACCACCTCCCTCGCCTCCTCATACTCCCTTATCGACCTCGGCATCCACCCGATCCGTCTCCAAGGGATCTTGTAGAGGAACGACGGCTGCCACTGGGAAATCCCTTTCCTCCCGTGGCCATCGATGATCTTGAAGAGCTCGCGCGGGACGAATATTCCTCTGTGTCCCTGCTCAAGCATAGTGAGCCATAAGTCCCAATCCTGCAGGCGACGGATGGTTGGATCGAATCCGGGAAAGTGATCGCGGCGGATGAGCGCGCTGGTGTGAACGTAATTCATCTCCCGCAGTCGGGTTGGGTCAAATGGATAGGAGGGGAAGCGTTTCCAGCCGAAACGAAACCCGCTATAAGCGTAGCTGGCCTCCGGATGCTCCTGGAGCGCCGTCTCAAGCGTCTCGAGGGCGTCTGGAACAAACAACGCATCAGCGTCGCAGAAGCAAATGAGGTCGCCCATAGAGGCCGCAAAGCCGTTCATCCGCGCTCGGTTGCTGCCTCGATTTTCCTGACGGATGATGTTGACCTTGACCGCGTACGGACGCAGAATCTCCGACGTCCCGTCGGTCGACCCGTCATCCACGACAATAATTTCCTCCGGCCTCCGCGTCTGCGCCAGCAAGTTCTCAAGACACCTCGGCAAGGTACGCGCGTGCTGGTAGGCAGGGATGATGAGTGAGATGGTTGGCATACCAGTTGTTACGGACTACGAACGCATACGGAATTACGGAAGTACGGATCCGGCTCCTCCCCTGCAAAGGGGAGGTTGGGTGGGGTTGGGCTTTGTCCGCGTTCGGAGCGCATCACTTAATTCGTTTCAATAATTCCTCAAAACACCTCTCCCTTGTAAACCCCATCGATCGCTCCTGTGCCGCCTTCCCCAGTGTCTCACGGACGAGCCGGTTCGTGGCCATGCGACGTACAGCGTCATCAAGTTCCTCATCCGAGTCGACAAGAATGCCTGTTTCTCCATCCAAAATCGCCTCATCCACTCCCGGGAACCGCCGTCCGATGCTAGGGATGCCAAACGCTCCCGCCTCGAGGTAGACGAGGCCGAATCCTTCCCTGTCGCCTGCCTGCGATGTCGTGGGCATCACGAACAGATCCGCCGTCCTGTAAGAATCAATCACGGCTTGCTGGTCTGCGTCTGTGACCAGTTCGATAGCTTGGTCGAGCCCAAGAGAGCGGATCATGTCCAGAATACTGTCTTTGGAAGAGCCATCGCCGACAATGCGGTATCGAAGATCAATGCCTTCTTTCCGGAGGCGATAGATCGTTTTTAAGACTGCAAGATGGTTTTTCCTTGGGACGAGCCGGGCGACCGTGAGGAGTTGGATGTGTGAAGATGTCGCGGATGGCACGCGTGCCTCTTGGGACGCGGCCAGGATAGCATCGTCCACGGGCGGGTAACAGACAATCGCGTCTCCCCTGCCCCAATCACGTTTCACTTCCTGTGCGAGCGACTGCGAGTTCGTGACGACAAACAAGGCACGCGCCAGAACGAGACGAGCGAGCCATCGTTTGTGTCCAGACAAGATCCCCACATCCATCCCGTGGACGATGACGGCGTAAGGTTTCTTTGAAATGAACGAAACGATCATCGCGGCCGTTCCAATGGGAAGCACATGGCTGGTCAGGACCATGTCGTAGGACGCCCGACGCCGGAAGAGCTGCCACGCGATCGGGAACCATCTCGGAAAAGAGTAGCGAGAAAATAGACCCGTTGTGACGACGGTTACATACGTGCTAAGCGTTTGCGCGAGCGCGCCCAGGTATGCCGCCACTCCACCTTTGTTCGGCGCATAATCGGGGGTTGGGAGAAGCAGTCTCATACAACGCGTTTTGTTCGCTTCAACAAAAGGAATAGGTCCGTCGGCCACGACCGTGTCAGGGACAACCCAACGAGGAACAAGACGGCTCCAAGGGGCACGCTCGCAAAGAACCCAATGAACGGCCGCGCGAGGAGGACGCCTGCCCCCATGAACGCACCCGAGAGAAGGATGCGGAGCGAGGGACCCAGCAGCTCTTGGAGTTTTGTCTGTGGCAGCAGCTTGCGCAAGAAGATGAGTCCTAGGAAGAACAGGGAATAAAAACTCAAGATGGCGGCCATCGCGGCTCCCGTGACGCCAAACAAAGGGATCAGGATGAAGTTGGAGATCACGTTGATCCCCATAACGACCCCAAAGATGCTCGTTTTCGTCCCTTGGCGATCCGAGGCGTTCAAGAGCGAGCCAATCGGAAAATCGAGGAAGATGGGAAGGAGGACAAACACGAGAATGCGGAGAACTGGAGCGGACGACATGTACCCATGTCCCGCGAGGCGGACGATGTCGGGAGCCAAGGCCGCGATGCCAAAGACGATCGGGGCGCCCAGGAGGGTCAGGTAGCGGAACGCGCCTTGCATGACTTCCTTTACACGTTCTTTCTCATTTGCGATGAGATGAGACAAGCGTGGGTAGAGGGCGGCGACGAACGCAAGGGGGATAAATTGGAATGCGTACGTCAGTTTGTAGGCGACCCCGTACACAGCGACCGCCTCGGTGCCGATGAACTTCGAGAGAAAAATGCTGTCGATGTATGAGTATACTTTTACAAAGATCGCTGCGAGGGCGAACGGAAGAGCCACACGCAGCATCGCCCAAGCCGCAGAGGCATCCCACAGAGGAAGCAGGATTGTTTTGTCGAGCTGCCGGGCGGCCTGGATCGCGGCAAACGATGCATTGAATATGCTCCCGCACGCGAGAGCCACAATCATCCAAGGGACAGCCGGCGCAAAGAGAAGAAACGAGAATCCTATGATCGCGGAGATCCCCTGACTCAAAAGGAGGCCAACTGCCTCAAAGGAAAGGATGTGTTTTCCCCGCAACAGGCCGTAGTAGAGCAGCGAAATTCCATCGAAAAACAAAATAAAAGAACCGATTCCCAGTAGGGGGATCAGTTGTTGCCACAGGTCAGGCGTTTCACTTCCGTAGATCAAATATGCGGTCAGGAACGACACGCCGACCGATAGGAGAGCAAGGGGAAGTTTTAAGGCGAGTGCGTGGCGGACGAGCACCGATGCACGATCCGGATATTTTGCGGTGTCGCGAATAACTACGCTTGTCAGCCCAAGGTCGGTACCAACGGAAAAGATGGTCAGGAGGGAGAGAGTGAGGAAATATAAGCCAGTCTGTTCGGTATTAAGTGTTCGGGCAAACAGAATGAAATAGCCAAAAGAAATAAGCTTCTGGCCAACAGAGGCAGCAGTCAGATACGCGGTATTTCTAAGTAGAGAGTGAGCCATACGCCGTATTGTACACGAAACGAAAACACCCGAGTCTCCTCGGATGTTCTCTGCTGACTTTAGCGCTTGCTCCACTGTGGGCTGCGGCGCGCGGATTTTTTTCCGTATTTTTTGCGTTCGCGGCGTCGGGAATCTCGGGTAAGGTACCCTTCTTTCTTGAGTGCTGTTCGCAGCGCGGGGTTCAAGTCGATGAGCGCGCGGGCGATCCCGAGCTTGACGCCATCAGCTTGCCCAGCCACTCCCCCGCCTTTGACGGTGGCGTGGATGTCCACTTGCTCCTGCATGCCGGCTTGTCGCAATGGCGCGTTAGCGGCCATCTGCAAGGTTTCTGCCGGAAAATATTCCTTCATGGGCATTTTATTGACAATGAATTGTCCGCTCCCAGATGGGAACAGCCGAACACTGGCGATCGCTCGTTTGCGGCGGCCGATGGCGTAGATGTATTTTCCTGCGGCTGCTGGTGCGGGGATTGGTTGTGGTGCGGTCGCTTTCATACCTAGATGGAAATCTTCAAACGCTTAAGCCGCGTCACGCGGTGCGAGTTCTTAGGAAGCATGCGCGAAACCGCCCGGCGGAGCACCTCGGTGATGTCCGTTTTCATCACGCTTTGCATGCTTTTGGCTTTAAAGCCCTTCGCATACGTGGAGTGGCTGTAGTAGTGCTTTTGTGCCGCCTTCGTTTCGGAAATTCTCATTTCTTTGGCGTTCTCTACTTGCACGAAATCACCAATATCTAAATTTGGGGCGTATGCCGCCTTATTCTTACCGATGAGGATCAGAGCAATACGGCTGGCCAAACGGCCAGGGGCTTGCCCGGAGGCGTTGATCGTGTGGGTTGTGCGGGAGATGGATGGCATACCGTTTAGACAAGCTCGATTTGGACCATATGCGCCCCGTCATTCAGACGCGGCCCGATTTTGACCATGCGGGTGTATCCGCCTTTGCGTGTGGCATAGCGGGGCCCAAGCACTTCGAGGATTTTCTTGACCGGGAGGTCGGTAAAAAATTTGCTCTTGAGCTGGCGGCGGGAGGTGAGCGTCGCTTCCTTGCCGATGGTGATCGCCTTCTCGACCAGCGGGCGTACTGCGCGCGCTTTTGCTTCCGTCGTCTGGATTTTTTCGTACAGGATGACGCTTTCCATAAGATGCCGAAGAAGCGCGCGCCGCGGAGCTGCTTTCCTGTCGAGAATGAGTTTCTTGTTTCGATGGCGCATAGGGGGGAATGGCCAAGCAGCAGGCAGCAGGCAGCTCGGAAACATTTGCTGCTCGCTGCGTGCTGCTAGCTGCCAGCTATTTCTGAAGAGGGTGCCACAAGGAGCATGAAGTGGTCAATAAGGAGCTTAGCGGACTGGTGGACGGCATCTTCTGGCGATACGGTGCCATCCGTTTCAATCGTGAGGACGAGTTTGTCGTAGTTGGTGATATCCCCGACACGCGTGTTTTCTACCTTGTAGCCCACGTTCCGTATCGGAGAGAATAAAGCATCTACGGCGATCGTTCCTAAATCGTACGACTCGTGTCCGCGTTCCTCGGTGGTGATATATCCGCGTCCACGCGCGACCACGATTTCCATATCGAATTCCGTGTCGTCTCCCGTGATCGTACAGACCTTCATCTCTGGGTTGGTAATGTCGACGTCGGCGTTCGCTTCTATGTCCGCACCAGTCACCACCTTCGCTCCTTTGACGTTGAGCTTGAGGGTGACGGGCTGGTCGCTGTGGAGCTTGAGGCGCAGGCCCTTGATATTCAAAATGATTTCCAGGACGTCCTCCTTTACGCCCTCCATGGCTTGGAATTCGTGCGTGACTCCCTTGATTTTGACCGCGACGACCGCGGCACCCTCAAGCGAGGAAAGGAGGACGCGACGCAGGGCGTTCCCGATGGTGGTTCCATATCCTGGATGGAACGGTTCCATGACGAGCTTCCCCTCATTGGGGCGCTCGCCATCTTCGAAACGGATTGAATGGGGCAGGTTGAGGATTGCCATAAGACAAATTGGCCGGTGTGGCAAAAGAATTATCGAGAGTAGAATTCGACAATGAGCCCGGGGTCGAATAATTTTTCCGTATCTTCCGGTTTTGGAAGCGAAGTCACTTTCCCCGTCAGTGTTCCTTTATCTACCGACAGCCAGCTTGGCAGGGTTCCCTTTCCGAGCGATGTCGTCATGAATTCGACGCCTTTTTTCTTTTGTTTGTTTTCACGCATGGCGATCTCATCGCCAATTTTTACCGTGAAGGATGGGATGTTCGTGACTGTTCCATTTACCGTAAAAAAACGATGGCTCACCATTTGGCGTGCCTGGCGGCGGGTCTTGGCCAAACCGAGTCGGTACACAACATTGTCGAAGCGCGTTTCGAGCAACTCCATGAGGTAATCGGAAGTGTTTCCGCGTCGTTTAACAGCTTTTTCGAAATAATTGCGGAACTGACGTTCGCGGACATCGTACAAGCGTTTTGCTTTTTGTTTTTCGCGCAGCTGGAGTCCGAATCCAGACAAGCGCGGCTTGCGCTTCATGTATTTGGGCCCGTGAACGCCTGGCGGGAATGGGCGGCGTGTGAGCGGAGATTTTGAACCTCCACGAAGGTCAATGCCTTCGCGGCGGCTCATTTTTCCGATTGGAGACAATATTTTACCCATAGGATTAGATACGGCGCGGCTTTGGCAGACGGCAACCATTATGCGGCAGCGGCGTCGTGTCTTTGATCGAGAGGATGGCAAACCCGTTGGCGTTTAAGGCACGAATAGCGGAATCGCGCCCAGAGCCAACTCCTTTTACAAAGACTTTTACTTCCTTCATGCCGCTTTCCTTCAGTTTTTCCGTAATGGATTTTACGATGACTCCGGCGGCAAACGGCGTAGATTTTTTCGGTCCTTTGAACCCGCAGTGTCCGGCGCTCGACCACACAAGGGTGTTCCCCTGCGGATCCGTGACCGTGATGATCGTGTTGTTGAAGGTGGCCTGAACGAATACCAGCCCTTGGCTCACGTGGCGCATGGCTTTCTTCTTCACTTTCGGTTTTGGTACGGGTGGATTTGTGAGTGCCATAGCTTAGGTCTTCGTCAACAAACGGCGGCCGGATCCCATGGTCTTTCGGATGTTCCCACGGATCGTGCGGGAATTCGTTTTTGTACGTTGGCCGCGCACAGGCAAACGCCTTTGGTGACGGACGCCCCGGTAGGAACCGATATCCTTGAGGCGCTTGATGTTCATCAGGATTTCACGGCGAAGGTCTGCCTCCATTCGGTACGTTTTTTCCAGGATGGTTCGCAGCTTGTTCCCTTCTTCGTCGGTAAGATCCTTTGTTCGTTTGTCCTCACTGATGCCCGCTTGGGCCAGTGTTTTTTCCGCCAAAGGTTTTCCCACGCCGTAGAGGTACATGAGAGAAATAACAATCCGTTTGTTGGGGGGCAATGTAACGCCAGCAATGCGCAGCATAGGTTATCCTTGTCGTTGCTTATGTTTCGCTTTTTTCTTACAAATAACCATGACCCGTCCGTGTCGGCGGATGGTTTTGCACTCAATGCAGATCGGTCGGACGGAAGCGCGTACCTTCATAGTTACATCAAACGCATCGAGAGAACCTCTCGATGTTTGGGTTATCCGTGTCGCTAGAACCGGTAGACCACCCTGCCCTTAGTAACATCGTACGGGCTGATCTCGACCTTAACCTGATCTCCTGGGACAAGGCGGATCCGGTGCTTCCGCATTTTTCCCGACAGGTAGCCGATAATGGACTGGCCGTTCTCCAGCGTGATTTTAAATGTCGTCGCCGGTAAAAGTTCCTCTATCGTTCCGCGCAGTTCAATGAACTGCTTGGTTCCGCGGTCTTCACTCATAAGTGGGGGCATTCTAGCAGAAAACGCGTAGAACCGCAAAAAAGATAAAGTGACAATGCGCGGGCATTTTAGGTTTTTTGTGTAATAGTGTCAAGGAGAGGGTTGGGGATGAAGCTGTATCTGATTCTAATCCAATTCCATTCCAATACTGTGGCCAAGGGGCATGCCCCTTGGCCACAGTATTGGATGAAGGAAAACATTGACAAAATGCTAAAAAACAAGTCATATGTGAGTGGTCATGGACATGGAAGGTTTTTGGACTGGCCTTGGGAGGTCAGTCGCCGTTCATGAGATCAAGGCACTGGAAGGAGCAAGAACAATGGGACGAGAATCATACGCAGGCCCGCTGGCATCATCTACAACCCGACTATGGCCGCTTGGGCCGCGCGGGAGGACGCGAAGGAGGCGGGGAATGCCCTGGCTTCGTCCGAGCCGGAGGAGACCGAGCAGGAGATGCTCGAGCGGACTCGGGCGAGAGTGCAAGACGAGAAGAACCGTGAAGCTCAACGCAAGCGCGACGACGAGACACATGCGGCTGATTGGGTCGCGAGCGTGACGAGCGAGTCGGGCGAATCCCCTGACGACTTCGGGGATCCAGACTGACCATCGACATCTGATCTGTGATCTGAAACTACATGCAGCACTGCATCTTGGAGGAATGCGGTGTTTTATTTTTGGGGTCCTGCCACCACCGCCTTGATCCGTCGCACTCCCGCCGACGACGCTTCCTCCTTCTGTATCTTGAACGATCCGAGTTCTCCCGTATGCTCCACGTGCGGACCGCCGCAGACTTCGGAGCTGTAGTAGTTCCCCGTCGTCCGATCACCGACAAAGTAGACTTTGATCTTGTTGCCGAGGGAGGCATATTTGTCTTCGAAGAGACCGATGGCGCCTCGCTTCTTCGCTTCCTCTAAGTCGAGGACTTCGAAATGGATCAGGAGGTCTTTCTTGATCTGTTCGTTGACGATGTCTTCCGTTTGCTTGATTTGTTCCGCCGTCATCTTCTCTGGATGGGAAAAATCGAAACGTAAACGTTCAGGGGTTATGTTCGATCCCTTCTGGGCGACGTGTGTTCCCAGGACGGTGCGGAGTGCCTGGTGGAGCAAGTGGGTTGCGGTGTGGAGACGAACCGTCTCGCGGCTGTGGTCGGCAAGGCCGCCGGAGAATTTTTGCCCAGCTCCTGCACGAGAGAGATCTTGATGCTTTTTGAATTCGGATTCAAATGTTGCTCGGTCGACATATTGCCCGTGTTCGCGGGCGAGCTCCTCTGTCAATTCCAATGGAAACCCATACGAGGAATAGAGGAGGAAGGCGTCTTCCCCACTTACCTTACCGACTTTTTCGAATCGTTTCGTAAATTCCCTTAACCCCTTCTCAAGAGTGCCCGAGAATTTTTTCTCCTCTGCGGACAACGCCTCGATGATGGCGGGCGAGCGTTCAAGGAGTTCTGGATACGCCTCTTGATACTCAGCGATGACCACCGTCGCGATATCCGTCGTGAACGGTTTAGTGATCCCCAATCGTTTGCCATGGCGGATGGCACGGCGAACTAAGCGGCGCAGGATATACCCTTGGTCGACATTGGAGGGGAGGACGCCGTCGGCAATGAGGAAAGTCGCACAGCGGAGGTGGTCGGCGATGATGCGAAGGGAGGAGGAAGGAGGGAGGAGGGAGGAGGACAAGGATTGAATCGCGCGGATGATAGGATGGAACAGGTCGGTTTCGTAGACGTTGTCCTTGCCGTTAAGGACTGCCGTCACACGTTCGAGGCCCATGCCGGTGTCGACGTTCTGCTGTTTCAAGGGTTCGAGCGTGTTTCCGACACGGTTGAACTGCATGAAGACGTTATTCCAAATCTCTACCCACTTTTTGTCTTTGAGATCGTAAACCGTCGGCGCCTCCGTCGAGCCGGTCCAGTAAAAAATCTCCGTGTCTGGTCCTTGAGGGCCTGGATGCTTCCCGCCGGCGGGCCACCAGTTGTCTTCTTTTCCAAGGAAGGCAATTCGTTCTTTGGGTACTCCCAAGGAGAGCCAAAGGTTCATCGACTCCTCGTCTTTCGGGGCGCTCTCATCTCCTGCAAAAACAGTCACGGCCAATCGGTACACAGGAATGTTCAACCACTCTTTCGACGTCAGAAATTCAAAACTCCAGGCAATGGATTCCTTCTTGAAATAATCACCCAACGACCAGTTGCCCAGCATTTCAAAGAAAGTCAGGTGTGTCTTGTCCCCCACCTCGTCGATGTCTCCCGTGCGGACGCATTTTTGTACATCGGCCAATCGGTTCCCTTCAGGATGCTTCTCTCCAAGGAGGAACGGGACAAGCGGATGCATCCCCGCGGTCGTGAAAAGCACGCTGGGGTCGTTCTCGGGAACAAGGGAAGCGGAGGGGATGATGGCGTGGCCGCGTTCTTTGAAAAATTGGAGGAATTTGGAACGGATGGT
>JACPHX010000012.1 GCA_016188425.1 Candidatus Uhrbacteria bacterium
AGACGCATATGCGTACGTTCATGAAATGTAGTACCTACAGTATGGCACAAACCAAGTAATGCTTCACCCCCCTCTTTTCCGCCTCCTTTCTGTTCCGTCCCCCCCTAGCGCCTAACGCCTTTTTTCACTCCATCATCCCCTTCAACCGATCCCGCTCCGCCTCAAACGCTTCCTGCTCCTCTGCGCCAATCGACTCCCCCTTTGGAAACTTCACGTCCTGCGGGTTCACCTTTGTCCCATTGACGACCACCTCGTAGTGCACATGCGGGCCGGTAGACCTTCCGGTAGAACCGACGAAACCAATGGTCTGCCCTTGGCTTACATGGACGCCGGGTTTGATCCCCTTCGCAAACTTCCATAGGTGGGCATAGTTGGTTTGGAACTGTGAATTATGGCGGATCATTACCTCGTTGCCATAGGGCCCATTCCAACTGGCGCGGATGATATTCCCGTCGCCCACGGCCATAATTGGGGTGCCCAACGGGGCCGCGTAGTCGATCGCGCGATGCGGCTGAACAACGCCGATAACCGGATCCATGCGCGCGTAGTTATATCCAGACGTCACCCGACCGAAGGCGAGGGGGGATTTGAGGAACGGACGTACAAGCGAATCGCCTTCCTCGTTGAAATACCCTTCCTTCCCGTCGGCGCCGACGAATCGAAACGCCGACACGGTGGTGCCGCTATTTGTGAATTCCCCCGCCAATATATTGCCGATGGGCGCCTCCTTCCCGTCGCGCATCCGTTTTTCGTAAAGTACGTTCATGTGGTCGCCTTTCTGGACGACGGTGGCGAAGTCGATCTCCCAGGCAAAGATGTTGGCAAAGGCAATAATGAGCTGCTCGGACATCCCCGCCGCCAACCCATCCTCAAAGAGCGACGCGTCGATGGTCACCTCCGTGGTCTCCACCGTCACGTCGTATTTGATCAGCTCTTTGGTAACCGCGAGGCCGTTTTCCAAATCGATCTTGATCGCATACTCCGTCCCCGGTTCGTACTCGACGCGCGCGCGCACGCCATCCTCGGAAATGAGTTTGAAAGTTCTGCCGACTTTTATATTCGTAAGGTCAAACACATCGGCCGCGTTCGTAACAATCGTCAGGGCATCGCCGTAGGAAACGCCGAGATCCTCCATCACCTTGGTAAACACATCCCCCTCAACCACTGTCCGTTCCTGCACATCAATGACGGGCCCTGGCGGAGGGGGCGGGATGACGTCCGTCTGCTCCGCCACGACCGTAGACGGGTTCCTGTGCCAAAACCAAAAACCGCCGGCTCCAAGGAGCAAAAGAAGGATAAGTACTCCGATAAATCGTGTGCGTATCATGTCTGGACATTGTAAGGCGTCGTGGGATGATGTAAAGGAAAAACAAATGCCCAATGCCAACATACCAATTCTGCGCTCGTCCGTCTCAAAACAGCGGAAGGGAAACAGCTTGCCGAAACCATCATCAACACCGATTCCGACGCCTGGTGGGTACATCGGAACAAGGAGACGCCAACCCCACCCCCAGCACATCAAGCGAAGGAATAACCATGATAGAATACGATCAAATAAAAATAGGGGGTTCAAGGGCAACAAGGGTCGCAAGGGTTTCAAGGGCACATGCTTTTCTGCAGGCCCTTGCGGCACTTGAAACCCCTGCGACCCTAAGCCCCCACTAACGCCTAGCGCCTCATGCCTAACGCCTCCCCCTATGGTCACCATCAATCATCTCGCTGTCTTCGTTGCCGCTCTTTCCAGTCTCGTGCTCGGATGCATCTGGTATGGCCCCCTCTTCGGTAAGCCCTGGATGCGGCTCGCCGGGTTGTCGCATGAAAAAATCGCCGAGGCGAAAAAGAAAGGCATGGCAGGCAGGTATTCCGTCATGCTCATCGGCACGGTCGTCATGTCGTATGTCCTCTGGCACGAAATCACGTTCGCGATCGCCTTCTTTGGAGTCAGCGGCATCGGTGCCGGTTTGGAAGGCGGGTTCTGGATCTGGCTTGGGTTCATCGCGCCCGTCCTTATGGGAGCCGTCCTTTGGGAAGGAAAATCCTGGACGCTCTGGCTTATAAACGCTGGCTATTATCTTCTATCGCTCATGCTCATGGGAGGCATCTTGGCGAGTTGGATGTAGACACTTGCATTCCGACTTCAAGTGCGTAATTATTCCCGCGGAGGTGAGGCATTGAAAGTTTTCTATTCGGGCGCCTACGTGCGGCCATCCTACGCATTCGACACCACACGCAAAGCAAAATGGGTCGCGGATTCGCTTGTTGCTCATCCGATAGACGGAGTAGAGCTTCAGGAACCGCGAGCCGTGACCGCGGAAGAACTCGCGGATATCCACGATCGAGGATATGTTGAGGCCATCCGCACCGGCGTGCCAGACGACTTGGCCCGCAGCCAAGGGTTCATGAAGTGGAATCCAGGGGTATGGGATGCTGTCTGTGCCATGAGCGGGGGCGTGGTGGAGGCCGTCCATACGGCCATCAAGGAGGGCGCATCCGGCTCCCTCTCCAGCGGTCTGCATCATGCCAGACGCGATTCTGGCGCCGGCTTCTGTACCTTCAACGGGCTGGCCTTGGGGGCGAAAGCGGCTATCAAAGCCGGCGTCCGCAAAGTGCTTATCCTGGATCTGGACGCTCACGGAGGGCGCGGGACGCATTCTATCGTGAACCTGTGGCGGGAAGTGACGCAGCTAGATATCAGCGTGTGTGATTTCGATACTGCCTACAAGCCCGCATTGCCTGGCCGAGTCGTGCTCGTGCGCAAGAGCCAAGAGTACCAACGCACGATCGAGGCGTACTTGAATGTCATGGAACGAAACGGCCCATTCGGCGTTTGTCTCTACAATGCCGGCATGGATCCATTCGAAGGAAGCGCCGAAGGCGGCCTGGAGGGCATCACGGCGGCGATCCTGCGCGCGCGTGAGCAATTCGTCTTCTCCTGGTGCCGACGCACAAAAACGCCGGTCGCGTTCGTCCTGGCAGGCGGTTATACCGGCCCCTCCTGCACAAAGGACGAACTCGTAGACCTGCACCGGCTCACCATCGAAGCCGCGGCCAACATTCGCTGACCGCCTTATTCACGGGCGGTCTTTTTTTTCGCGTTCAGCCAGTCAGCCAGTTTGGTCATGAGCCCCCGCACTCCCTCAAGTTTTCTCTTGTCCCCCCCAAAAAATCCCGTTTTCTCCTCAAGCACCTTACTTAAAGAAATCACATGTCCCTCTAGTGTCGTCTGAAGTTCCCTCGCGTCTCTTTCCCTTGCTCTGGCGTCCGCTTGCAAGCGAACGATTTCTGCGTCCCGTTTCGCCAGCTCACCTCTCAAGAGTGTCGTCGCTTTTTCCGCCTCTGAAACCCGACGTCCGAATTCCTTGGTATTCAATTCGGCAGACATTTGCCGATCGTCGATTTCTTTTTCCAACTTCTGAATACGCGCTTCCGCTTGCGCCGCGCGAGAAACGGCGTCTGCTTCGATTTGGTTTCTTTCTGCGACGGCACGATGCAATTTATCCATCGCCTGCCGATAGGTGTACGCCACATCTTCCTTCTCCTGCGGCTTGGAGAACTCCTCGATCTTCGCCAGCAATACCGCGTCTGCCTTCCGGTTCTCTTGCCCTGGTTCAACCACCCCGCCGCTTTTAGATCGCGTCCATCCCGCTTTGCCCAAATCCCCCATGAGCACGGACAGGTTCTCCTCCGGCTTCACGTCTTTGGCCACGTAATCGTACGCCAAACGCGCATTGATCCTCGCCCCTTCCCCAGAAAGGAGAGAGGAAGCCACCAATGCGTCTTTTTCGCGTAACGGCTCCTGGCTGTCTATACCGGCTCGGATCCCTCTGCCGATCGAAAAAACTCTCTTGTACGCATTAGCTTCCTTTTGGGCATATCCCCCGGGAAGTTTGCTTTGAATGAAGCCAAATTCCGCACTACGCCTCAACGTTTCCGCGGGCAAACCGTATAAGCTCCGATCGTCGAACCTGCTCGTTTCAAAACGGGATGCCCCGACAAGCTGTTCGGCGGCAGAGAGTCGTTTCAAAGGAAAGGGTACGTTGGTGAGCGCGTCGCCCGAGAGTTCTGGGGCAAAAGCAACGAACGTTCCAAGGATTCTATTCGCAAGAGGGTTTGCAAGCGTTGGCTGGACCTTTTGGTTGGAGAAAATTTCATTTTTGGCGGCCGCATCCCGAATAGATATCAAGAACCCCCGCAAGTCCACAAAGGCGTCGCGCAACGCGTTTTCATCAAACGGCTTCCTCTTCCCGGTGGCATCTTGCTCGCCCTCTTCAAATACAGACGCCAACAAATCTTGTTCGAACGTAACAGCAAGCCGTTCCGACTCGATTTCTTTTTCTCTTTTAGCAAATCCATCCATGACGTACTTTGTAAGATCTGCCTCTTGAGGCAACCACGTTGCATCCGGTTTTTTCAAAGAACTGTTTCTTGAAAAGAACGACTCTAATGCTGTTTTCAATGTACGTTTTGCCTGTTCGCTCTCTGACGATTGATACCTAAATACCTCAAATGATCTTGCCAGCTCTTGAAGCTGAATGAGGTCCTTCTTCCCCTGTTCCATAAGCGCCTCTTGCGCCTTTATCCTCTGCTCCACGAGCGGCTTCAACATCAGCTCGACGATTTCCTGCTTCAATGCCTTCTCCCGCGCTTCGGGCGTGTCCGGTGCCTGGTCAACATCCCTAGCACGCGGCCTATCCGAATCCGCTGCCGCAATACGCGCGTCTTCATTCGCATCATCCAAACCCAAATCATCAACCAACGAAGGGGCGGGTTGCTGTTCCGGCGCCGGAGCGATATCAGATGATCGTCGAGCCATACGTACAAAATATATATTGGCTAGATTATATCAAATTAAACAAAAACCCGCTCCGTTTCCGGAGTGGGTTTTTCTTGTCTCTATTCCACGCTGTATCCCGCCGTCACGAGCGAACGGAAATTTGCGTCGCCGCCAGAGGAGGCGGAGAAAAGGAATCCAATCGTTGACTCACCTTTCTTATACGAGGCGGAAACGCTCCCGCCAAAATTGGCCGATGATTCCTGGGCGTATCCTTTTGTTTTCATCTGCGCCGCATACCAGGCGGCCAACTCCCCTGGTGTAAGCGGTGACTCGGCCGACAGGGTCGCGCCTCCCCCATTCTCGCGCGTCACGGCTGCTACGACGATGCGGCCATTCTCTGGAACCACCAGATCCGTTGGCCAACCGTCTGGAAGCGCCGCGTTGTTTCCAATAACCATGTTGGTGTTCTCATCGCGAAACGTCACCGTGTCATCCTGAATGTCTACATTCGCATTCGTTCCCGTATTCGCCTCAATTTGCCTTTCTATCGCGTTTTCTTGAATTTCCTCTGTGGGCGAAGAACAGCCGAATCCTACAAGAAACAATCCAAGAGGAAGGAGGTATGCCGGTTTCAGTATCATAGAGGACGAACGGTTAAGAATTACGTGCATACTACCGTGCCGACCCAGATCCTGGGAAGTGGATATTTGACACGGGTGTTTTAATCGAATATTCTTCCTTTGAATATGTTTCTCAAACGCGCCAACCTCGGCCATTCCCATGCGATCCTGTTTGCAGGTTCTCGCATGTTTTGCATTTGAAGACGATCCGTTTTTCAAAACAAACCACACGGGAGCCTGGAAACGGGCTCCTGTTGTTTTTAAGTAAACAACACGCGATCTAAAAGGAAAGGTGTTCAATGTCCAATGTCCGCATCCGCCCCTTTGAGGAGAGCGACAAGCCCATCCTCGCCGACTTGTATGTTCGCTGCTTCGCCGAACCGCCGTGGTACGAGGTCTTCACCCCCGAGGAAGTGATGGCCGACATCGATGCCGTGAGGTCCTATCCCGAGTCGATCCTCTTCGTTGCAGAAGAGGAAAACCGACCCATCGGTGCGGCCTGGGGATTCAGCATCGTCCGCTCCGCGTCCGTGTTCCGCTTGCTCTCGGACGCGCACGACCGCCACAGCTTTTACCACAGCGAGCTGTTCGTCGATCCGCACGCGCGAAGCCGAGGCGTCGCCAGGCAGCTCGTGAGCCATATGCTCTTGGAGGCGAGGGACCGTGGGTTCAACCGCGGAAGCGTGCGGACGTCGGTCGACCAGGCCATCGTCCAACGGCTCTACCTCAAGGGATACTCGTTCACGGTCATCGCCGAGGAGTCCGTCGTCTCCAAGAAAACGATCGATGGGATCGAGACCGAACAGCCGGATCGCCGTCTCATCATGACCGGGTGGTTGCCCACGAAGCCCTGGTGGAACATCGGCTGCGGCCACTAATCGTCCTGTGCTCCTGCCGAAAAAACAAGACTCCCGGGGCTGTTTCGGCCAGCCCCACTTTCTTCTTTCTCTATGACTACTTTATCTATTCTCGAACAACTCATCTCGACCCCCTCCTACGTCGATGCCACCAACAACGAGGAGGCCATTAGTACTCTCATCTTCTCGATGCTCGAACCATTGAAAGGATCTTGGAATATGTCGACCCAAACCGTTGATGGGAACAGGCGCAACATCCTTGTGACCAACTCCCCCGCCCCGGAGATCCTGTTCACGGCCCACATGGACACCGTTCCTCCCTCTCCGCTTTGGAAACGGAATCCGTTCATTCCTTTCAGAGAAGGGGCACGGCTCTATGGCCTGGGGTCGGTTGATATGAAAGCGGGACTCGCCGCGATCATCCAGACGTTACGAACGAACGTGACGACGAAACGGCCGACGGCTGCGTTGTTTTATTGTGGAGAAGAATACGACTTCTGCGGGATGAAAAAGTTCGTCGAGACGACGACCTGGAAACCGAACCTCGTGGTGAATCCTGAACCGACGGATCTGCTTGTCTTGCGGGGATGCCGTGGTGTCCTTGAGGCAAACATTATCGTTGAAGGAACGGCCGCACACGCCGCGATGGGAGGAGGGGCGAATGCGATTGAGATAACGATGCAAGCATTGGCTGACCTCAAGGAAGTTCTCGCGAGGAGGCCCCCAACGGAACTCGGCGCGACGACAATGAATATCGCGGGCATCCGCGGCGGGCTTTCGATGCAAGCGGATGCGCTCGTCATCCGTCCCAATGTCGTCCCCGCGTTTGCCGACGTGACGTTCGAGTTGAGGTTGGCGGATGAAACAATCACGTTCCAAGAAATAGAGGGTCTGCTTCGGGATCACATCTCGCGAGCGGGCGGAAAACTTATCCAGAGCCAGTGCCGATTCCTCGTCCGACCGATGAGATCCCCATCGACCAGGAGTGAAACAGACGAACAAGCGCTCTCCCAATTCCCCGCAGGCGACCAAACGCGGTGCGGCTATTTCGATACTCAACTCTTTGTCGAGAAAACCCCCAGCCCATGCGCCATCATCGGACCAGGGCCATCCTTGAACGCCCACACAGCGGATGAATTCGTGGATTTGCGAGACCTGGAGCAACTCGAAACATGGATGAAGTCCCTTCTCATCGAGAAGATGCATTATTGAAATTCTCTTGACATTGATACAGAAAACACCAAGGATATCTGCAGAGGCACCAACGGAATCTTCTTCTTGTTCCCGTCCGTGGGACAAAATCGGAGGTCGATCCATGAAAGGTCTTTGCGATCGCTGCACAGAAAACAAGGAAGTCCATCGAAACGTTCAAACAGGCAAGCTGGTGTGCGAGACTTGCTACGAAATCGCCTTCAATCGCGACCCGTCCAACCAGGCACCCTGTTCAAAATGCGGCCGGGTGAAACCAGTGGCGACTGGGAAAGGGACAGACAAACCTTTGTGCGGAGGCTGCTATCAATTCGTCCGCTACCACGACCCGTCCACGTACGAATGCTGCGTGAAATGCCAGAGGGAGAAGCCGGTCAACGCGCGCACCGATGCGGGCGAGCCGGTCTGCAATACCTGCTACAAACGGGATCGGTACCGCGACATCACAAGGCACAAACCTTGCGCGGGGTGCGGGAAAACCAAAGCCGTCGTCGCTCGTACGTCCCGCGGCGATCCCTTGTGTGATGCCTGTCGCCGCCATCCCCGACCCTCACGCGTAGGAACAGAACAATATTCTGTCCCTACACGCCCCGCCTAGGATCCCCCATCCTCCGCGGGATTTTTTATTCTTCAAACTTCCTTATCCTCTGTAACCTCTGTTCGCCTCTGTCAACCTCTGTCATCCTTCCTCTGTATGGATCTCTTCACCGCCTCCGCCCAAAAACGTGCCAAACAGAACGCGCCGCTGGCCGACCGCATGCGGCCGAGAACCCTGCAGGAATACGTGGGGCAACCTTCGCTTATGGCAGAGGGTGGGGCGCTTCGACGGCTCATTGAGGCGGACGAGATTCCTTCAATGATCCTGTGGGGTCCTCCGGGGACAGGAAAGACGACGCTCGCGCGGATTATCGCGCAAGAAACGAAATCCATCTTCGTGCCTTTCAGCGCGGTCTTGGGTGGCGTGAAAGAGATCCGCCTGATCGTCGCAAAAGCCAAGGACGACCTCGCGCTGCACGGACGGCGGACCATCGTCTTCGCCGATGAAATCCACCGCTTCAACAAAGGCCAGCAGGACGCCTTCCTCCCCCATGTCGAGGACGGGACGATTATTCTCATCGGAGCCACGACGGAGAACCCTTCCTTTGAGGTAAATGCCGCACTCCTCTCCCGTAGCCGCGTCTTCATCCTGGAAGCATTGTCGATCGACGACATCAAAACCCTCCTCCGCCGCGCGCTCGCGGACAAGGAGGTTGGGTTGGGATCGATGAATCTCTCAATCGACGATGACACGATCAAGTTCCTCGCGGGGATGGCGAATGGGGATGCGCGCGTGGCGCTCAATGCGCTGGAGATGGCGGCACGGATGTCTAAAGGCAAACCAGACACGCAGCCGTCCGAACCCTTGCGCCCCTTGGACCCCCTGCGCCCCTTGCGCCTTCCCCCTATCTCCAAATCCCTCATCGCCTCCGCGCTCCAACGCACCCATCTCCTCTACGACCGCGCGGGCGAGGAGCACTACAACATCATCTCGGCGCTCCACAAATCCATGCGCGGGAACGATGCCGACGCGTCGCTCTATTGGATGGCGCGGATGCTGGAGGCGGGAGAAGATCCGCTCTACATCGCGAGGCGGTTGGTTCGGTTCGCTGCCGAGGACATCGGCCTGGCGGATCCCAATGCGTTGACCCAAGCCGTTGCTTGCTACCAAGCTTGCCACTTCATCGGCATGCCCGAGTGCAATGTCATCCTCGCTCAATGTGTTGCCTACCTCGCGCGCGCCAAGAAGAGTAATACGCTCTACGTTGCCTACGGCAACATCCAACGCGACATCCGCGAACGGCCGGCGGATCCGGTCCCGCTTCACCTGCGCAACTCACCGACGAAACTGATGAAGGAAATCGGGCATGGGAATGGGTACAAATACACGCCGAATTTTGAGACGCCGGAGGAGGCGGAACAGGAATTTTTGCCGGAATCATTCAAAGGAAAGATCTATCTTTCCTTTGACGAGAAGTGGAAGCCGACGTAATGTAAGAAAGTATTACTTCCCTACTTTTCTATGACCCACATTCTCAAAGCCACCTCAAAAGGACAAATCACCATCCCCTCCAAATGGCGCAAAACGTTTAAAACAAATAAGTATCTCGCCAAAGAAAAAGGAGGCCTTTTAGAAATAACCCAGCTACAGGAAGATGACCTGGAAACGGGATCTTGGGAAACAATATTCGATGCAAAACGGGACAACAAAGGAAAAGGTGTTCCAATAGAGAAATTCATTGCCGCCTTGAAACGCACGCTGTAACGGCTATGAACGACCTCGAAAAACTTCTCGAGCGGATGCCAACGAAGGATCGACGTCGCGTACTGGCCATCATGACGGGACTGATGGAAGGAAAACTTGCCACGCTTCGTATTGAAAAACTCAAAAATTCATCATTCTACCGCATCCGAACCGGCAGGTATCGGATCATTTTTTCTCTGAATCGGCACACAAAGTTCATCAAGATCGAAGATCTCCGACTAAGAAACGAGGCGACGTATAAATAATTCAGTTGTTTGTTCACTGTCCGATTTCATTATATTTATCTATATTTAGATTTATTATAGATTATGTAACACCTACACTTGACACTTTTATTCTTCCGTGTTAGTCTACGAGCGTTCGCTGATGACACCCACTCTGGACCGCAGGCGAAGGCATTCACCCCGAGAGTTTCGACAGATGGTACTTGGTACCATCGCCTGTAATGCCGCGCGGCGCTCCGGTCACTCTGGCCGTCATTGGCCCAAGGAGAGAGTGCATGGGAGAGAGATCCTACGGAGGCCTTGAGGTCCGTCTCAAGGAAGAGCAGAGGCACCCCCTCTTCCCTTCCCTGGGACGGACAAGCATTGAACTGGGGCAGCCCTGAAAGGGGTATGCCTTTTATTGAACCCAAATTTCCGTCCGGCACAGGCATGTGGCAGTCCACCGAGGCGTCCCCAGCGACTCGCGTGGCTCCCACGTTCCTGGGCCGAACCCCGCCTCCATCAAAGCGATCAACGGTTGATCGTTTCGATGGGGACACTATTTACAAACAACACCTATGGACATCCAAATCAATTTGCTTAAAGGACGCTAAGCCCTCGTCGCAAAAACAAAAATCCCCTGCTCCATCGGCCCCTCGATGCGGCCGGGGATTTTTTGTACACAAGGGCATATCTTTTTCCTGCCGTTTTTCCTATCATACAAGCAACCACCCTATGAGACGAACTCCCTCTGAATCCCCTCCGGCATTTTCCCCGACAGAAAAACCGCCTCGACGGTTTGAATCTCCTCGGGCACAGAAACCCTCACTCGCTTTTCTCGAACAAGAAGGCCAAGAACCGCACATCAAGACGAGCGCCCGAGAGCTCACCCGCGTGGAGGTTCCGATTCTTCTGTCGCCAGAAAAAATCACCAAGATGGGAAAGACCCTCGTCGAGGCCATCGCCAAAGGACGCGGGCGCCGCCACAAAGAAGCAAAAATCCAGAACGATATTACCCGCGCGATGTATCAAGGAACACCTATTCCTTTTGTGGCACTCAAACGCGCCATGGCGGAAGCGGCCGGCCAGCCCGCGTATGAAGGACGGATAGATGGAAAAACGATCGCCACGTATCTGAATGAGCTTGACCGCGGATGCCAGGGAATGTTGGCGGCCATACGCACGCTCGAATCCGCCGTGCCCGCATCGCAGCGGGAACGGCTTACGCTCGCGCTTAATGAAATCCTGGATGCGGAACATAAAATCGACATGGTAAGTGTGCTCGCCAATGCGTCGGATACGCAGGTGATCGACCGGGTGAGTCTGATTCAGGTAAAAAACGGCGTCGGCCGAACCGCCTTCGACCCCATCGTGAAGGCGCACCAGTCGTATGTCGATTCCCTCGCTTCCTTGAGCGCTTATACGCGCCAAGAACGAGAGAAAGGGCTGCGGAAAAGCATCCGGGAATACTGGTCCGAAACGCAGGAAGCAGGCGAACAGGCGGTCGGGTTCCTTGAAACGTTCCAGCCGCTCCTCTTGCAGGCGGGAGAACTCGCGGAAAAAGGAGTCCGCGCCTTTACGCAAACCCAAATCAAAGAGTGGCAGTCGTATTATTTTTCTACCGAGCTCTTCTTATTTTTTGGAAACAAGGACATCGTCGTACCGGCCGCGCGGATCGTGGGCACGGAGCTCGGACTCGACGCTGCATCCTCCGCCTGCTTGGAGGGAGTCCTGACCTCGTTCTCAGATACGATCCAAGATGCCTATGAAAAGAGGGGCCTTTTCCAAGGACACGATGCGGAATCCTCTTATGCGATGATGGATCCAACCCTCAAAAAAGCCCTCCCCCGGGTGCAGAGCATCCATTCCGTCCTCATACAAGGGGGAAAGATTACCAACGACCGCTTGCTCCGCTTACAAAAGAAAGGAACCCTCTTGCAAAGAACCTAACATCCTGTATGATCTCCTCCATCATGACACAACCATCAGACGATGTCGCCCGGTTGTTCGGATCCAAAAAAACCACCGGAGATCATCCAGCCATTTTGTCCATCCTGAAGGCGTTCGCGTATTACGAACAGGCGCTGGAAACGCCCGAGGGGCGACAGGCCGTTTCGGACAGGATAGCCGGACGAATCTCCTTTGCGGATCAACGGGATCTGATCGGAAAAATCGCGACCCAGCTTGCCCTCGCAGACCATCCCACCGATCCGTCCACTGACTAGCCGTCCACTTCGCGGGCGGTTTTGTTTTTAGAGAAGGGATCCCGCGGTATACTGTCTTTACTATGCACACGCCACCCGTGGTTTCTCTGGATCATTCTGTGATAAGAACCGCGCGCCACTGGGCGCCACTGGCGGCGCGGCTGTCGCTGGCGATCGTCTACGCGTGGTTTGGATCCCTCAAAGTATTGAGTCTCTCCCCGGCGAGTCCCCTGGTCCTGGCGCTGCTGGCCAAGACGCTCCCTTTTCTCCCCCCCGGCTCTTTTCTGATCTGGTTCGGGCTGTTTGAAGTCCTGATCGGCATGCTGTTCCTCTTCCCAACGCTCATCCGTCCCACCATAGGTCTTATGGTCCTCCATATGGGAATGACGGTGCTCCCCTTGCTTCTCCTCCCCTCTATCGCCTGGGACTCGTTCATGGTGCCGACTCTGGAGGGTCAGTACATGCTCAAAAACCTCGTCCTGATTGCGCTTGCCATCAGCATGGTCGCCCGGACAAAACCGCTGAAAAAAAATGAACCCCTTCCGAAGTCGTAGAGGATCGGGCATCATGGTGGGACTATGGTTTTCCCGACGAAACTCCTTCGCTGGTTCCGCGCAAACGGCCGCCATCTTCCCTGGCGGCACACGCGCGACCCGTACCGAATCCTCGTCAGCGAAATCATGCTCCAGCAGACGCAGGTTTCCCGCGTGCTTGGTTTTTACGATCGATGGCTCCGCGTTTTTCCAAACTGGACAACACTTGCGCGCGCGGGGAACGCCGATGTGATCCGCGCCTGGTCCGGCCTTGGGTACAATCGACGGGCGCTGACGCTGCGCGATATCGCGAAGTCCGTGGTGTCCAGTGGTGAACCCACCACCGAGGCAGGTTGGCTCGCCCTCAAAGGCATCGGCCCTTATACGGCGGCAGCTATCAGCGCCTTCGCACAACAGAGACGGACGCTCCCCATCGACACGAACATCCGACGCGTCCTCTCCCGCTATTTCCTCGGCATCAAGTTCCCGGGTCTGTCGGTCGATAGTCGCCTCCAAAAAAGAACGCAAAAAATCCTTCCCCGCACCGGGAAATTTTATGATGTCCCCCAGGCTGTCTTTGACCTGGCGGCCATGGTCTGCACGAAAAATCCCGAGTGTGCTTCTTGTCCTTTAAGGAAGGACTGCCTTTCCGCCGACGCCTTCCTCTCTGGGAAGGTCCGCGCCCCGAAACGATCCATCAAGAAGGCGAACGAGTCGCATCACCGCAACAAGCCGCATCCCGACCGGATCTATCGAGGAAGGATTTTGAAATTCGTCCACGACCACGGAGCATCAACAATCGAGACGATCGCGCCGATCGTTGATGCGGGGTACGATGAGGAAAAAGACAAGGAGTGGATAGAAAAAATGCTGGGGCGAATGGAGAAGGATGGGTTGGTGAGAAGAAAGGGAACACAAATTCAATTAGCATAAACCAAAAATCAGTTGTAGATCTATTTTGTGGCCAGGGGGCATGCCCCCTGGCCACAAAATAGATCTACAACAACCAGCAGAATGTTATGCCATTCCAAGAAGCAGTGTTCGCCATAGTCAAAACCATCCCTGCCGGCAAAACCATGACCTACAAGCAGGTTGCTGTGGCGGCAGGGCATCCGGGCGCGTTCCGTGCCGTAGGAAATGTCCTGAACAAGAACTACGATCCGACGATCCCCTGCCACCGCGTCGTGCGCTCAGATGGGAAGACGGGAGGATATAACCGGGGGGAGGCATTGAAGAAGGAACGGCTGGAGGAAGAAAAATCGAAGGTCAAGGGAGCGAAGGTCAAAGAGAGGTAAAATACAGAATCGAAATTAAAAATCTTCCCTCCTTCGACCTTCAGATTTCGACCTTCGACCTTGTCCCTTCCCCTCCTCCCCTGTTACGATGACTCTGCCCTACAGGATTACTTTTTTGGCTGATCACAACGTCTGGTTCAGAACCGTTGCACCCGTGGGTGCCACGTGAGAACCACGCGATGCTTACAAGACGGCGATACGCCGCGCAGGATTCTGTCTTGCCTGGTTGACCTCCTGTCTCTTCCTACGCCTCAAAACGTAGAACATCCGACTTCCTATAAGCCTCAACGGCTTCCTGTGGGCAACAAAAATAGCCTCCAACACCTGGGGTTAGCTCTAACCCCAGGTGTTGGAGGCTATTTTTATCAGTCTCCTTATCCTCTGTTGCCTCTGTCACCCCTTCCTAATAATAATCTTTCATCTTCTCAATAATCGGATTCTCTTGGATCTTTTCGAGTGCCTTTGCTTCGATCTGACGAATACGCTCACGCGTGACGTCGAACTCGCGGCCGACTTCTTCCAGGGTATGGCTGACGCCATCGGTGAGGCCGAACCGCATCTCCAGGATCTTCTGCTCACGCGGGGTCAGGTCTTTCATCGCGGTGTGGACGTAGTCGCGCAACAGCTCGCGGGCGGCCGTGCGGTCGGGAGAGATCGTCTTGGTGTCCTCAAGGAAGTCTTCAAGTTTAGAATCTTCGTCGTCCTCACCTACCGATGTCTCCAAAGAGACGGTGTCCTGCGAGATCTTGCGGATATGCAAAACCTTCTCGACGGGTTGCCCCATCTCGGCAGCGATTTCCTCCGGGAGCGGTTCACGACCAAGGTCCTGGATGAGCTGGCGCTCCACTTGCATGAACCGGTTGATGGTCTCAACCATGTGCACCGGGATACGGATGGTACGGCTTTGGTCTGCGAGCGCGCGGGTGATCGCCTGGCGGATCCACCAGGTGGCATATGTTGAAAACTTGTAGCCTTTGCGGTATTCGAATTTCTTCACGGCGCGGAACAGGCCGATATTCCCTTCCTGGATCAGGTCTAAAAGGGACATCTGCTTGCCGACGAATTTCTTGGCAATGGAGACGACGAGGCGCAGGTTCGCTTCGATAAGTCGTTTCTCGGCCTCGCGGTCATTGCGTTCTTTGCGTTTGGCAAGTGCCACTTCCTCTTCACCATTGAGAAGCGGGATGCGTCCGATCTCGCGCAAGTACATTTGGATGGAGTCCGCGGTAAGCTCCGGGATCTCCCCGCGCTTTTTCTCACGGCTGACGCGGATCTTGTCGAAGACCTCTTCCCGGTCCTTCTCGCGACCAAGCAGGCCTTCTTTCATTTCAACCAAATGGACGCCGACCTTCTCCAGGTGGTCCAAAAAGTCTTCGTAGGTAGAAATGTAATCCTCCACGTCCGGGAACGTGTAGAGGACTTCTTGTTCTGTGACGAACCCACGCTGCTCGCCGCGACGTGCAAGGCGGGCAATCTCCTCCGGAGCCGGAGGAAGGGCTTTCACATACCGGTTCTGTTTCTCTGGGACGGTTTTTTTTGCCAGTTGAGCTTTCCTCTGGGGCCCG
This sequence comes from Candidatus Uhrbacteria bacterium, assembly GCA_016188425.1. GTDB lineage: Bacteria > Patescibacteriota > Patescibacteriia > UBA9934 > GWF2-40-263 > JACPHX01. The sequence continues at coordinate 15,563 of JACPHX010000012.1, forward strand.
TGGTGCGTTTTCGATCCGTGGAAAGGTCTTTTTTTCTGGAACGGCTTTTTTCCGCGCGGCGGAGCGCCATGCGGTTTCTTTTGCTGTTTCATAAGGTCGGCCAGCGTTTCTGGCCGGATTGATGAATTTGATATTCCTCCATGAGCCGTTGCACCTGCGCCTGGTCGCCGGCCGCTTCAGCGCGGCGCAGCTCGGAGGCGAGGTCCGCCATGCGCCGGCTGACCGCGGAAACGGAAAGCAAACGCAGGGCTTCTGCCAATTGTTCCGACACAGATGGATCGGCGTGTTCGCGAAGTTGTTCTCCAAACATGATATGGGCATCCAGCGAGCGTAAACGCTTGGGATGCTCTTGGATGGAGAGGGTCTGGCGGAGCCGATCGACAAATGATTGTTGGGTCGGATGTCGATCGCTATAATAAGCGGATTTCAGGGAAGTGTAAAGGTCGAACCCCGTAAGGCCAGCGATCCCTGCCTCATCGAGCCCCGAAAAGATCTCCTCCGCCCGGGCAGTCTCTATCAGCAAAATGCCTAAAATGGTTTGCAATGCCTTTTCTTCTTTAGATAACTTGGCTGGGACTGGCTGTGATACTGGCTGTGGCCAAGGGGCATGCTCCTTGGCCACAGTATCTTTTGCTATGGTTCGAATCCTTCCCATTTCCTCTCGTACTACCCCCATGTCGATCCGCAACAAATCCGCCACCTGTTGCAACCAGTGTTCCCGCTCCACCACATCTTCGATGGCAGCCAACTCTGGAAGAAGAAACGCTCCGACCGCCCGTTTGTCATCCACCTTCGTCAAATCTTTCCCACGCGTCGCTTGCTCGATGTAGTACTGCATGATCGGCACCGTCTTCTCGATCGTCGCGCGCCACAATGCCGGATCCTTGCGCACCGCATCGTCGGGATCCTTCCCCGCCTCTGGCGCCAAGATGGCGGCACGGATATCAAACCCTAGCGCGCGCGCTTCACGGATGCCGCGTTGCGCGGCCTTGAAGCCAGCCGCATCTTGGTCAAAAGAAAAAACGACCGTTGAGGTGTACCGCTTGAGAAGAGAAAGCTGGTCCTTTGTGAGCGCCGTCCCAGAACTGCCGACGACTTGTTCGACCCCCGCCTTGTGAGACGCGATCACATCAAGATTCCCCTCGACGATGACGACGAACCCTGCTTTCTTGATCGCCGTCTTAGCCAAATCCAATCCATACATGATCGACCCTTTGTGGTAAATCGGCGTTTCGGGCGAGTTCATGTACTTGGGTTGATCTTCCGAGTCGATGACGCGCCCCGTGAACCCGACGACCGCCCCGTGATGGTCGCGAAGGGGGACCATCAGGCGTTTGCGAAAACGATCAATACTCCCAGATCCGCTCTTTCGAGGAAGGAGGAGTCCGGCCTTTTGTCCTTCCGTCCCTCCATACCCGCGCCGCAGAAAAAATTGTGCGAGATGATCCCATCCGTCTGGCGCAAATCCAAGACCAAACTTCTCGGCGAGCGCGACGGGGATATCACGCGAGGCGAGATAGGTTCTCCCCCTCTCTCCCGGCGCCGTATCCGTCAGCACCTTCCGATAAAACTTCGCCGCAAGTTCATTGAGCGCCGTCAACCGTTGCTTCTCCTGGCTCCCTTCACTTGTAAAGCGCGTGATTTCGACACCAGTGCGCACCGCAAGCAGACGAAGCGCCTCGGGAAAATCGATTCCCTCCATCTTCATAACAAAGGCGAAACAGTCCCCTCCTTCATTGCACCCAAAGCAATGCCAAGTCTGCCGCTCCTCGGAGACATGGAAGGAAGGCGTCTTCTCGCCATGGAAGGGACACAGCCCCTTCTTCCCGCTCCCGCCGGCAGGCTTCAGAGGAACATATTCGCCGATAAGCTCCGCGATATTGAGCCGGCGTTTGATTTCATCTTTGGGTTCGAGCATATCACTGGTGACTTTATACTAAATGGGGAAACAGAAAAAGCGGACACGCTTTTGGTTGAGAACGGCCAGGTTTCTTCCACAGGCACGCATCGTGAATTACTCAAGGAAAAAGGCACGTATTCCACGCTTTGGAACATCCAAGCGGAAGGATTCCGCCCCGGACGAGGTTGACAAAAACACGGTTTTCTGCTATTCTACTCATGACCTTTCTTGTTCCGCGCTTCCCAGTTAGACTCACGGCTGGCAAGTGGCACCCCACCCTTCGCTCTCAAAACAGAGCTTCGGGGGGCACGTGACGTGTTATACACGGTTCCACAGCAAGAACTGGTTCCTAATCATTACGTGAGTTACGTTCTTGCTATGATGAACAAATTGTTCGTCGGGAATCTCTCGTGGTCCGCCACGGACGATGACCTCCGCCAGCTTTTTATGCCGTTTGGTAACGTCGTGTCCGCACGCGTTATCACCGACAAGATGACCGGCCGCTCCCGCGGTTTCGGCTTCGTCGAAATGGGTTCTGATGCAGAAGCACAGGCCGCCTTGGACGCCTTGAACAACAAGGATTTCATGGGCCGCCCCGTTGGCGTCTCCATCGCCCGCCCGAAAGAGGAATAAAATCTTCGATCACGGAAACACCCCGAGAGAAATCGAGGGGTGTTTTTGTTTTTTGCCCTTGCACAATGTGACCGAACGAATTATCCTTCCTTCACATTTCTGCTATCCGCTTTTCCCCTTTGGACGCTTGTTATCAGGTGCTTGGTACTTTTACGGTGGGATGGCCGAGCGGTCTATGGCGCACGCTTGGAAAGCGTGTATACCGAAAGGTATCTAGGGTTCGAATCCCTATCCCACCGCCAAAAAATACTCCGAAAACGGAGTATTTTTTGTTGTACGCCCTCCTTGACCGACTCCTCGTTTTCTGGAAGAATACCGGCGCATGAAGCTCACGGCAGGCCTTTGGGGAGCATTCACGCTCCTGGTGTTCGGGTTCATTGGCGGCACGATGGCCGCCAGCACCCACGCCCTTACGTCACTTCTGGTTACCATCAGCCGCTCGGGCTGGACGATCGTGGCGCTCATGGCCGCCACGTCGTTTATCGGTCTCATGAGCTTGAGCATAGCGCTCTGGCTTCTGGAGCGGTTCTGGATCCGCATCAACACCGGCTTCTCGGAAACCGGAGGAAATGGGGGCGAAGAGCTCGAACCAGATGGAGACGAAACGGATATGGGGCAGTACCCGACTCCGGAACTCGTCGACGCTCCGGCACAACTCTGGAACTAGGCACACAGACTCGAGCCACCACGGCGCTCGGGTCTTCTTTTTTATCCACCACATAAAGTAACCAGCCCGGCGATCACTCTGCCTGGTACACGATCATCTCTGTAAGACTCGTGAATCCTGCCTTGGCACCCAGGAGCGCAATCTCATTGAGATTCTTCATGAGGAGCGTGATGTGCAGTGGGATCTTCACGCCCGCGAGGCGAATTTCAACCAACGCACCTTGCGCTCGCTTCCAATCTTGGGTCGCCAGGAGTTCCACCAAGCGACTCACTTGGGAATCAACCGTTAGCTTCGCTGTGGGTGCAATGGAACCCGTCGTCTCAAAATAGGAGAGTAGACTTTGCCTCTTTTTCTCTGGGTCATCAACGGGGCTCACCAGCGAAAAGAGCAATGCTTTCTCTTGGTCGTTAATCTGCAACAGGAACCCGCGATCGTAGACGGCGATGCGGTCGTCGTCCATCACCGCAAAATTCCCGCGATGGACATCCGAGAGCGCCTCGCCGTCGGCAATCTGCTGCACGTACCACTTGGCGAGCGTGCTGGCGACGTCTTTCATATCGTGTCCGGCCTGCACAAGTTCGTCGAAATGCGTCAGGTTGGTTCCCACGAGTTCTTCTTCTACGGTGAAATACGGATTTTCGGGCGGACGCGAGCGCGGGATGGCAATTTTGTACCGAGATCCTTCCGCGTGAAACCCTTGCGAACGTTCGCGGAAGGCGGCGTCCCGATCAACGAATCCTTCAAAAGCCAAGTCGGCTTTGATCCATTCCACGATGTCCTCTACGGCGAGCGCAGACGCCCGGTATCCCCCACCGAACTGTTTAGACAAATCTCCTGCCATCATCCGACAAAATTCCGCCGTCTTTTCCAAGTGGTATTTGGCGTTTGGATTGCGCACCCGCGCGACCGATGTCTGCCCGCCGTCTTTGGGATGGAGACGGTACACCGTCACGATTGACCCGCCGCCAAGCCGATCTCCCACCGCGTCGAATTCGTCCCACAGCTCCGGCCACTCGCGCTCGAGCAAAGCTATCGCCGCTGGCTTTGACTGCCCTTTGACCCGATCGAAGACCTCCAGAAAGGCCTCGAGACGATGCTCGGGGACGGAAACGAATTGCGGAAGCAATTGCAAAAAACGAACGCCCATCGCCCCGAGATGGCTGGCCGAATCCTTGACGAATTCAATCGGCGAATGTCGTGCCGAAGCGGCTTCAGGCAAATACCCTTCCGAGGCCAGCACCTTTTTCAACCGATCCTCGGCGGGAAACAATGCCGCCTCTGGAGCGACCCGTTCGTCTTTTTTGGATCGGATCTTCCCAAGTGCTACGTCAACGTACTGTTTCCGTTTTTTCCCGCTCGTGAGCTTCTGAAAGCCAATCAAATCTTCCTCGACCTCATAGAGATCCTCCAAAGGAACCTGCTGATCCGAGGAAGGAGGGATGCAGATTTTATCCGCGAGCGTACTTTGAAACGCAAAATACAGAAGCTCGGTGTCCTTCGCATTCCCCAAAGCCGATTTTATTTGTTGCAATACCTTGGTGACATCCTGTTCGCTTGGTTCAGGTGAAATCCACGTATTGAAAAGAAGGGAAAGGAACTCTTCCCGCTTTTTCTTTTCCCGCAATACCCCTCCTTCTGAAATGAGCATCTTCCTCAAAATGACCTGTTTGGCGAACGCATCGGCCATGAACGTATTGCGCGTCGCCTCCTCGGTGGCGCGAATAGCGTCGCTGATGGGATCCTCTTTTTTTGCGATCTGTCTGAACAGTTCGTAATAGAAAGTCTTAAGCTGGCGGTCGGTGCCAACCGCTCCCCGAGAACGGGCATCGACTTTCAGGAGCGCGGACAGCAGCGTATTCACATCGCGATGCCGCAAGTCAATATCAAGAAGCACTGCCACACCCGCGCGCGCATCCCCCTCGGAGGTAAGGTCATCGATCGCCTGCCCCATCGCCTCCTTGACCGAGTGGAATTCTTCCTTTGTCCGGATACTTTCTTCCAAAAACTGTTCCCGCAACGATGGATCCCGCACCCCCGCCTGATCCCGGGTTGGGAAGATAAGATCCTGCTTCTGCTGGAAGGTGAACTGATCCCAGTGAGTCGAGATGCCGCGGTGTTCGAAGGATGCGCGGAGAAACGGATTGGAAATGAAACGACTGAGCCGCACGATATCGGCCGGTGGATACTGATCGATAGAACCATCCTCCACCGCCTGTGCGATCTTCTCAACAAAACTTCCCCCGAGCTGGGAATATCTCGCTAAAAGATCACCCGCTTTTATGCCAAGGGCATCCAACCGCTGCACTTCGCGCAGCACCTCTGGGAGCAGAAGCGGTTTGAGGTATTCCGTCAGCACCCACGTAAACGTGTACTGGTCTGTCCGCCAGGCAGAAATTTCGACCATCGTTTCATCTTGGTTCCATGCTAGCAGATACCGAGCCAGAAGAGGAATCTCCTCTGAAGAAGGCGGCGGCTGGAATAAGGTCCGCACGTTCGGAGTCTGCTCCCTGAATTTCTCTATCTCCTTCTCGCTTTCAGCCGAAAGAGAAATTTTCGCCTCACTAACCGCATTTGTGAACAATTCATCTGCTTCACGAAACAAAATGAGTTGTTTCTCCCGCGTTGTTTTTCCCACCAGTGCTGGATGAAGCGTAAGCAGGGCATCCGCACACGCATATTCGAACATCGCAAGCCGCTTCTGCAATTCCCCCATACTCCAATTTTTTTGCACTTCCTCCGCCACGATGCTCACGTTGTTCATCCTTGATACATCTCCGAGCAAATCCGACATCGATCCGGCATAATTCAACCGCAAGGAAGCGATGCGGCTCGACATTCGCTTAACCAGTGATCCCAACTGCGCCGGTATTGCCTCTGGAAACTGCCGGCTCACTTCCTGTGCCAACCGGAGGGCACCCGGGGTATGGTCACGCGTATCTACCGAGAGCACCGCCGTTTGTTCGGCCTCATTGGCCACCCACGTTTCCATCAGGGGTGTCAGCGCGCCTGTTTCGCCCTCCCCCTCTTTTTGTTCCCCCCATTGTTCCTGCGCGAACACGGCTAATTCCTTATTCTTCACCAATCGTTCTTGTTTTTGAAAAACCCGAAGGGTCATGCCGGCAAAATCAGCGGCGACATACGTCTTCCCCTCCCATTTTTTTGCCATCTTGATACAAGCCCGCACCCACACATCCACCGCTTCCTTCATCTGGATCCATCCCTCTGGAGTCCGTTCATCTCCCAGCAGCTGCCGGTCGGCGGCGTCTGACAATACATCTCTAAAAAGTTGCCCCGTATCCCCAAGCGTATAGGGAAGCGGGAAGTCTTCCATTTGCTCGAACAATCGAGCCACAGTAAACAGGTCTTCTCGAGAGCTGACCGATGCTTGGTACGCTTCTCGTTCCGCCGGCAGCAGTGCGTTCATTCCATGGAATTCTCTTGCGAGCACACCAACCCTAGCAAATGCAAACAAGGCAAGGACGCTACGGATACTCTCCTCCTTTGAGGAGGATTGTTGGTTATTCTCCAGAAATTCCTTGTTAAACCTCTGTGAAAGGAGCGCAAACACTGTTTTGTTCTCCTGCACCACCAGCTTCGCCTTCTCGTTTTTTGGCTCATAACGAGCACGGACGGCGCTCTCTACCACTCGGTTATACACGCCCCCTAGCGCGAGGGGCAGGAGACGGGATTCAATCGACTCGGCATGCTCCAGTCGTTTCTTCACCTCTTCCTCCCGCCCCTTAGGATCCTTGGCTGCCGTCTCCGACGACCAAAGCAACGATCGGTGCCCATAGACGGGCAATGCACGGGCTTGGTCGAGCACCTCGGCCGGAATTGGGTGCATGTCCGCGTCGATGGATTCCAGATCTAACAGATAACTGGCGGTAGAGATATTGAGAGCGCGATCCAGACTCGACCCATGCACCAACCCGCCCCGCTGTTCCTGTTGATGTCTCTTTTGCAAAAATGCCTTATACCCAAGCGGGTTGATGCCGGCCTTGTTCAAATCCACGAGCACGCCGCGCATGTCGGCTTCATACTCATGCGCCCGCGCCATACCAACGGCTTTCGCCACGGCTTGCGCCATGCTTTTACTCTTATCCACTGATTCACGCTGATCCGTCTGTTTCTTTGCGTGCCCTCTATACGCATGTACGCGTTCATGCGCGATCACCCCCAAAAGGGCCTCCTCGGTTTCGGCCGCCAACAGCAATCCAGTTCCAAGATAGATGGTCCCGTCAGGGAGGGCACAGGCATTCACGGCTTTCCATCCAGGATTAAAAACGATCTTGGGCGTCACTCCCTCTACGGGAGGCAAACGCGAGAGTAACCCATTGAGATATTGCGTGATTGGATGCGACGGCTCTAATTCGCCGTATAAAAACTCTTGGGAATCACGGAATTGCTGGTTCAGCACCTTTTCCCTGCGTTCCTCTTCCTCTGGCGCGTCTAAAGATTCGATCTTCTCTTCTTTTGGAAGAGGTTCAGGAATCGGCGTTGGTTTGGGGGCCATGGCCTCCCGCGCCTGGCGTGATCGGTTTTCCATATGGGTTCTAGTATATCGGACAGAGGCGCGGCCATCCATCTGATATTCGACCAAGCATCCACTCCCATGTAAACGATCTCACTCTTGCACCCATTTCATGATAAACTATGTATGATTTTCCCCCATGCCACGAAAAATGCATCCGCCAAAATCCCCCGGCCGCCGCGGGGGCGCGCGCCGACGGTTCCATCAGCACGTACATGACGCGTTCATAGCCCATAAAGGCAATGGCCATGTTCCCCACCTTCTGAAGCATGGGGCGTTATTGTCGTATAGCGGGCTTTTGCTCGCCCTCAAAGTCATTACCGTTATCGCCGCCATCACGTTTCCTTCCGCGAGCGTGTACTCGCTTTCTATTACCAGAGACAACATCATCGACCTTACAAACCAAGCCCGCGTGAGTATCGGTCTCCCCGCGCTTGTTAAAAATGCCACCTTGGATACGGCCGCGGAAAACAAAGCGTCCGACATGGCCAAAGCCAGCTACTTCGCCCACACCTCTCCCGATGGAAAAACTCCTTGGACGTTCATCCGCGGCGCCGGATACGACTACCAGGTTGCCGGCGAAAACCTCGCGGTGCACTTCAACACCGCCGAAGATGTCCAATCCGGCTGGATGGCCAGCCCTGGGCATCGGGCGAATATCGTGAACGAAAAATATCAAGAAATCGGCGTCGGCACCTCGCAAGGGACATACGAAGATTTTCCCACAACATTTGTCGTGCAAATGTTCGGAACGCCGAAATCAGAACCCCCTCTCACCCCCCTTTTGAAGGGAGAGGACCAGGAAGTCGTCCCTGCATCGGATACGGAAGTCGCGCCCCCTGCGCCTCCTGTGCCCCTTGCACCCCCCACCCTTCCCTCCCCCCCGTCACTCTCCACTCCCCCTCCTCCCTCCTCCCCCGAACCCGCGGCAACCCCCTCAGACTCCCCCTTGGCAGGGGGGGATTCCCAGCTCATAGAGGCAACCGCTACCCTCGCGCCGAAAAAGGACACGGTGGACACATACGTCATCTCGGCAGATATTCCTGGGACGGTGAAATCGGCTTCGGCGAAAGTTGGTTTTGAAAATTTTCCATTAAAAAAGGAAGGTAAAGAGTGGGTCGGAGATGTCCCTGTTTCGCCAGCGACGTTTGGGACAAGCGGATCGCCAGTCACCTTGGTGGTAGAACGCACTAAAGGTCACCAGGAGGAAACGCCGGTGGCTGAACTTGCTCCCATGGCTCACGCGTCGGATTTCTACGCTTTCACTTCCCCCTCGGCGTCATCGCTCCTCCTGTTTGGTTTTATCCCGGTCGTTCATCTGGAAGACCATGTAAAGCAAGTCTATCTTTTTACCTTGCTTGGGTTGGGAGCGCTCCTCTTGGGGAACCTCATCATCCAGATGGAGAAACGCCACCACACCATCATTGGCCATTCCTTATTCGTCCTGACCCTCGGAGCCCTCCTGTATTTCCTCTGACACCGTCAACGACGCAACGACGACGAATCGCTTGAGAGCTGTCCCCAGAGGATAAGATGTTTGGAGCGTCAGCCGGTGCGTCGAGAAGTCCTGATCCAAAATTTCCATGGCGGTTGGCGGGACAATTTTTGTTTCCTCAACCACATAAACGAATACGTTCCCCTCTGCATCAGTGACCAGAACCTGGTCGCCGAATTTTGCTTCCGGAAGGTTCGCGAAAACGTACCGGTACTCTGAAGGTTTCACCCACGCGAAGTCGCTTGAGTGACCAACAACCACCATATTCCCCACGCCCCCCGCCAATGCTGTACCCGACAAGTTCACCGTCCCCTCGTGGAGCAGACGTTGGATTTCCGTCTCTGTGCGGCCGTCGGATCGAAGGATAGGCGCTGCAATGCCGAGGCGGTCGATGTAGATATAGCTTGGGAGACGGATAATCTTCGTGGGTTCATCAGGAAGCAGTATCTCCTCTTCTTGAGGAGGAATGGTTGGGGGATGAAGAAAAAAAGAGAGCCGCACCAGCGCATAGCCGCCGTATTGCCAGGCCAAGAAAAAAATGAGGACAAGGCCAACGATGAAAAGTCTTTTCTTATCAATGATAATTTTCTGCATAAACAAAGTGCTATAACTACAATCAGTTCAATACTGTGGCCAAGGGGCATGCCCCTTGGCCACAGTATTGTTTATAGACTGGAATAAACAACTGCACAACTGTGCTATTTCAATACTCTTCATGCTGTCTAATTACAAAAATGTATTCCTCTTTGCCAAAAATCATTTCAAAAATAAAAAACACACCCGAATCGAATCGAGCGTGCGCGAGTTCATGTCAGACGGGATACCACACAACCCGGAACTGCTTGTCTTCTGGCGCCAGCAGAGAATCCGGCGCGCGCAGCGTCCCTGGTTCACCTTCGTGCCAGACGTTATAGCTCTTTCGAGTATAGCGTTGTGGCTCCAAAAGGAATGGCTTCTCGTCCAGCCGTTGAAGATCAGACATCAACGCACGGGCGGCATCCGCATCCACCACCACCTCGACACGCTCGCGATCCACCAGCGAGAAATCCATGTCCGCCAGGCGCAGGTATGCATCGATCCACGCGGGCACATGGGCGGACAGACGGTGGAGCGAGAGACGAGTCCGAAGCAGAGAATGAAAAGAGAGATCGTCTCCGTTTTCCAAGCTGCGCCGGTCGAACAATCCACGGGCGTCCAGCTCCTGCAGGACCAGGCGATAGGCGCCACCCGCCCGTTGGGAACGGGCGGAATGGTAGAGCCCTCGCCACATATGTGCCCGTCGCTCCAGCAGCGCCAACATTGGCGCCGGATCGTGGACATGGATCCCTTGGTTGTCTACCGACTTGATCGAACGGATCAGACGCTCCACGAACCCCTCGGGGAGCGGCCAACCGACAAGACGGCCATCCGCCCCAAGATAGGCAAGCGTGTCACTGATCTTTTGCAGCGAGCCCAGGCCCCCGACCTCATCGATCGCGTGCAACACGTCTGCGCAAGAAACCCCGAGCCGTTCAAACGGATCACGAATCGATGGCGAACCCACGACGATCGCCTTCCCACGCGCCTCATGACCAGCCCTTCCCCAATGCATGAGAAGCTCATCGCCATAATGGGACTCAACGCTGTGTCCCACGTCGTGCAGCAACCCCGCACAGACCAGCACGAGCAACGCCGCGTCAGGAAGACCCAAGCAAATCCCGATCGAAAGATTCGTGGCTGCTACCTGTGTCGAATGCATGAGCCGCGTGTGACGGAAGGTGTGCATAGTCCGACCATGCTCTTGCGCGAGTACGAACAGCTCGGGCCGACAGATCGCCGGGCTATCGCGAGACCCAAACTGATACAGCCGCGAGAGCCGCTGGACGGGCGGTGCTTGCAGCAACCGATCCAGCCCCATCGTCTGGCGTGAAAACAACTCTTGTGCACGCGACCATCCCCGCTTGTCGAAAGACAACACGCGTTTTGTCCAAGCCGGGAGCGGTGCGGCCTCATAGGCCAACGCCTCTTCCAAGGTCTGAAACGAAGGAGAAAGAACAGGATACAAGTCCGTTAGGGGAGCATTCATCTGTAACCTCCGAGGGTACACCCTCCCTTTCACGGTACTCGCGGGGGGAAAAATTGAGGAGAGGAAGTTATCCACAGAAAAAAAACGGAAAACAAAAAGAGAGCAGAAGCTCTCTGTAGAGAAGACGCTCACAAAACGCGGATGAGAAAGGAGATCAGTGAACCGAGGCGGAAATCTCGGTCGCTCCCGAGGCCGAGGCGGACGGAACGCCGAGCACCTCCACGCCGATGCGATTCAGATCCCTGGCGTATCCCATCGCGATGGGATCGTAAGCCCCCTGGGTCTCGTCCGTGGCATTGACAACCGCGAACAGCTCCGTGGGCGTCCGTGCGGCCGCCGAGCGCAGCTCGACCCTGAACCGTCTATTGATACGGAAATACTCACTCGTCCCATTGGAAAAGCCCTTTTCCATGCGTGCACGGATGGCCTTTCTGTCGTCCGCGGAGCACCCGAGATCGCCGAGGTACTCGTTGAGCCGGGAACAGATGCCGTCCACCTGTTCCGGACTGATGACGAGCGGTGTTTGTTTGTGCTTTTTTGCCAACATGGGCTCCCATAGGAAACCGCAGAACGGCGGTTCCGTCAAATGCAAAGGGGGGCCCACTTCTGGTACAATGGGTCAAACTTCTCTCTTTATGCGTTTGTTTGTTCTCATCCTCTTCGTGATATTTCTGTTCCCTCCAACCGCCGACGCAGCCGCCCTCGGCTCGCCCCTCATTTCCTGCCAAGGGTCGTCTGCCGTGTATTACCTCGATAGGCAGTCGACGAGGCATGCCTTTCCCAACGAAGCGACTTATTTCAGCTGGTACGCCGATTTCTCCCGCATAACCGCCATCCCGACATATGCCTGCGCGAAATACCCCTTGGGAAAAAATGCCACGGTACGCCCAGGGATCGTTCTTCTTAAAATCCCCTCCATCCCAACCGTGTATGCCGTGAGCGCCCCCAACACGCTCCGCCCCATTGAAAGCGAAGAGATCGCCCGAACGCTGTATGGAGATAGCTGGAATCTCCCAGGTCCCCAAGGGCCCCTGCGGGATCTTTCAGAAACGTTTTTCGCAAACTATGTGAAGGGAGCCCCCCTCACCGCCGCCTCCGACTTCCGCCCATCGGATGAATCAGCGGCCTGTGCAAATTTGGATGAGTGTCTTTCCCTCCCATCGGCCCTTTCATATGGGTTCTCGGATCCAAGCGCCGCCCTCACTCCTACGAACCTTCTCCTTCCGCTTCCTGGAGCCGCGGCGTATGACCCATTGTTTTCTCTCTCCGCCAAACGAATAAGCGACCCGTTAAAATTCAGCCACCCGACCAAAGAGACCCCCGAACCGTTCAATGCAGACGGGACACTGGTCTTGCTGGATGAAGATGAGGAAACCGTCGTGAGAGACCTCCACACGCTGGCCACCGTCTATCGTATCCCCGCCAACCGCCAGCTTCCTAAATGGGATCCGACGTCGGCGAATGCCCTCTATTTCTTTAGTGAAAACAATGCGTCGGACGACAACAAAATCCATCTGTATCGCGTACAGGTTCGCACTGGCATCGAGGAGGAGATCGGGGTCATGCCAAGCCCATTCAACCGCATCCGCACCGCTGTTTCTCGCAATGCAATTTCGCAAGATGGGAAGTGGCTAGTCTTCCTGGCTGGTCATATTGACAATGAAGGCATATGGTCGATGATCGCCTACGATCTCAAAACAACATCCCTCGTTCAAAGCACCGTAATAGTCGATCATACCGCGCACCAGGCTTGCGACGACCTCGATGCGGATCTACTTGAGATACAACCATCCCCTCTTGGCCACTTTGCCGTCCTACGGTGGGAGACCCCTGAAACGCCCGAGGAAAAATCCGCCGACCCCTGTACGGGAGTAGAGATCCACGATCTAAAAACTGGCTCCTACCTTGGCCATGTCTCCAATCACCCATTTGCTGGCGACATGGGAGTAAACAAAAACGGAGACGAAATATACGTCACTACCAACCAGACAAGGACAGGACTTCGTCTTGTCAGCACAACCCTTCCTGGCTCCGTCCGCTTTCAAGACGGGTACACACACGAGCTTCTCCCCATACAAGAGGGGCGGGTCGGCTCCATTTCCTGCCACAGCGGCAACGGTTGGTGCGCCATGGGAAGCAACAAACCCGCCGCCGAAAACACCCCCCTCCTTGGCGAATTGTTCCTGGTGGGTACCGACACAAAAACCCTAGGCGCCCCCGCGCCGACAAATCGTCTCTTCTTCCATCGGTCATCGGCTTGCGTGGACAAATCCACCCCACGACCCGCTTGGTCTGCCGACGGGTCAAAAATCCTGTTCGCATCGGACTGGGGCATCTGCCGCGGCCGGTCGTACAGTTTCCTTCTTCCTCTCCCCCACTGAACAAACACAAAAGCCGGAGTATTCCGGCTTTTGTGTTTGCGGCGCTCTACTTCGTTTCCTTGTGCTTTTGGTGTTTGCGGCACCATTTACAAAACTTTTTCAACTCGAGGCGTTCCTTCAGGATTTTCTTGTTTTTGCGGCTATGATAGCCCGTTTGCTTGCAAACCGAGCACTCAAATTTGATCATGGCATCTTGCGACATATGGCGAATAAATCGATTGCGGAAATAATGCCTTTTTTGAAAAATCTTGTCAATCCTGGATCACGTAGCAAACCCGGTACCTGGACGGTTGGTGGCGGGGCACCACGGACGTTCTTGCTCCGCGGTTTAACCGTTCAAGAACCGTGTTTGCTACGTGATGGAGCCGGTGGACGGGATTGAACCGACGACCTGCTGTTTACAAAACAGCTGCTCTGCCACTGAGCTACACCGGCGTGTCAAAAATACGTCTGATCGTATTGGCCAAAGGCCGCCCGTAGCTCCAGCGGTTGGTGGCCACCTGACATACGGTGCCCTTCGCCAGGGCGCTTCGGGTACCACCCTACGCTCCATCGGCTGATGATGCCGCTGGAGCGTAGGGTGGTGGGTGGAGAAGGATTCGAACCTTCGAAGGCGAACGCCAACAGATTTACAGTCTGTCCCCGTTGACCGCTTGGGTATCCACCCTGAATGAAGAACAGAACTTGGATCACGTAGCAAACCTGGTTCACAACGTACCAAACCTGGTTCCTGGAGAGTAAACCGCGGAGCAACGACAAACTTCCGTTGTCCTGCGTCTAACCATTCATGTACCGGGTTTGGTACGTTGTTCATGGACGTTCAAGCGCGGAGCAGCCACGTTCGTGGTGGCTCCGCCAATAACTGTCCAGGTACCGGGTTTGCCACGTGATGGAGCCGATGACCAGGATTGAACTGGTGACCTCGTCCTTACCATGGACGCGCTCTACCAACTGAGCTACATCGGCCTAGCTTTGAAACAACTGCCTGCCCGCCATAGCTCTGGGCAATGTGAGCGACGGCGGGAGCTACATCGGCCTATGACTCGCGGCATGATAACAAATGGACCTAAATAAGAAAAGACGCCGTCACCGGATTAACGGGAAAACAATTCTGCCGCTGTTTTTTCCCAGCCAGCCAGTTTGGCGTTTTCCGGGTTCGCTTCCTTCATGAGGGCGATGCCCTTCTGAATATCCTCGAGCAGACGCGCCGCGATCGATGCCTCTGTATAGGCATCGATGTATTTGGGATTTGATGGACGCAACTCTACGGCCTGGCGCAGGGAAACCACCGCCTCGGCTGGTTTGGATTCTGCCAAAGAGAGTTCGCCCATGCTCATGAGGAGACTCGGATCCTTGGGCGAAAGCCGGATGGCGAAAGAAAGCGTCTCTCGGGCGGACGTAAGCTGTTTACTCTTCAAGTAAAGATTTCCAAGCTTCTCATAGGCCGGCGCATATTTCGGCCTATGGCTGATCACTTCGATATACCGCTTCTCTGCCGCCAGAAACTCTTCCTTGCGCAACAGGTCATCCGCTTCGCGAAAAAGCTGTTTGACGGCGTCATCGCTCATGCCGCCCCCCCCGCTTTCCTGCATCTTTTGCACCTTTGTATAGTACTGTTCAAGCGCATACACTTTCTGCACCGCACGGCGACCCAATAACGACACGCCCTTAATGGCCATCGCTGCCCCGCGTAGGAGCCCGCCGATCTTCGCCTCTTTTACACGCGAGAGTCGGGTAAGCACAATCTGCTCCTTGAGCTTGCGCACGCGGACCTTTTCCATAGAATCCGGGTTCACCAAACGGAGCCGCGGAATAAGCCGAAGAAAAAAGGCCAGGATCCCTAAGAAAGAAATCGCCGCCATCGCGACGGGGATGATCCACCACCAATCCATACGAGCCATTATGCGTGAGAAAGTCCTTCAAGTACGTCGGCCGCTTCGGCAATGATTTTCGTGAACTGCGAAAGATGCACCGAAGCCCCGCCGATCAGGAGGCCGCCCACCTCTGGTTCCCGCAAAAAACGGTAGGCATTCGTCGCGTCGATGCTGCCGCCATACAATACCTGCAGGCGAGAAGACGCGAGCCCAGGAAACAGGATGCCTATACGTTGCCGTATTGTGTCATGCATGGCAACCGCGTCCTGGGGAGACGCCGGCGTTCCTGTCCCGATGGCCCAAATCGGTTCATAGGCGATACAGAGGCGGTCGCGTCCGCGGATCGATACCCCCGTCAACGACGACTGCAGTTGATTGGTGACGGCCTGGCTCGAAATCCCCGACTTGCGCTGGGCCAACGTCTCTCCGACGCACAGCACCGGCGTGATGCCGTGGGCATACAGTTCAGAAACTTTTTTCGCCACCTGGGCATCCGTCTCCCCCATCGCTCGCCGCTCGCTGTGGCCAACGAGGCAAAAGGAGGCCCCCTGTTCCTCCAACATGCGTGCTGATACTTCCCCTGTAAACGCCCCTTTCTCCTCGTGATGGACGTTCTGCGCCCCCAAGGAGACATGCGAGCGAGCGATCACCTTACGTACATCGGCCAACGCAGGGAAAGAAGGGCATACTACCACTTCCGGGAGTTGTTTTTTCCCGCGGAGCGCCAGCAATGCCCCCCGCGCAAGCGCGACGGATTCACGACTGCCGACTTCCATCTTCCAATTTCCTATCAGCATTTTGTTTGTCATAGGTTGGCTGCGGCCAAGAAATCATCATTGGTTTTGAACGGGCCGATCGCGGCCGCGGCCATGCGGTCGCGGCGAAGAAACGTGGACGCGAGCGCCTGGATCTGTGCCGGAGTGACTTGGTCGAACCGGGCAATCCATTCCTCGAGGCCACGAATCTTGTCTAGGAACAATGCCTGGCGCCCGATCCATTCCCCTCGATCCGCCGAATCCTCAAGGGAGAGAAGGTTCTTCCCATAAATATAATCCCGCGCGGCTTTGAGTTCTTTTGGCTCGATGAGCTCGCTTGTGCATCGTTGCACTTCCCCCATGATCGTTCCCACCGCTTCCGCGAGGCGGGAACGGTCGAGACCGGAATGGATCGTAAAGAGTCCCGCGTCTTCGTAGGACTCGTGGCGGGCGCGCACCATGTACGCCAGGCCGCGCTTCTCGCGCACGCTGGAAAAAAGGCGGCTGCTCATGTTGCCACCCATGATCGTTCCCAGGAGCTGGAGCGCTGGCGTATCTGCGTGATCCATCGCAAGGCCTGGGAAGGCGAGCATGAGTTGGACCTGCTGCGTATCTTTGAATTGGGTCGCCGCCGACCGAGGGCGGGTCGCGGGAAAGGCGAAGGGAGAAAACGCGCTGGGTTGGGCTTTCTCGGCTGGCAGCTGGCCAAAGGTCTGTTCGACGAGCGGCAACAAATCGCCGGAGACATTCCCCGAGAGCACTAAGAGCATCCTCGATGGGATGTAGTGCGCCTTACGAAAGGCCACGACATTATCGCGGGCCATAGACATCATCGTCTCACGTGAGCCCGCGATGTCGCGGCCAAGCGTGTTTCCTACGAACATCTCGGCCTCCAGGAGATTCTCCACGTGCATGATCGGGTTATCCTCGTACATGTTGATCTCCTCGATGATGACCTTGCGCTCCTTATCCATTTCTTCCGCATCGAAGAGCGAGTTCGCCAGCATGTCATACACCATCTCCACCGCCATCTTCGCATGGTTCTTCCCAATCTTGATGTAGTAGCCCGTATGGTCTTTTCCCGTATAGGCATTGTATTCCGCGCCAACCGAATCGAGCTCGCGGCTGATCTGCTGCGCGCTTGGACGATTGGTGGTTCCTTTGAACATCAAGTGCTCGATGAAATGGGAGGCGCCGGCGATCTCATCGGTCTCGTAGCGTGAACCGACCTTGGTGAGCACAAGCACGGTCACGGCCTCTGTCCCTTGGGTGGGAACAAGAAGGACGCGCAGGCCGTTTGGGAGAAGATGAGGGGTGAACATACAGGGGTGATAAAAGGGAGTGAGGGCGCAAGAGGCGCAAGTGGCGCAGGTGGCGCAGGTGAAAAGGCAAATACATAGGAGGGAGGCCATCCTCATTTTTCCCCTTGCGCCCCCTGTGCCACTTGCGCCTCTTGCGCCATTTGTTATACCAATCGTTTCTCTAGATACCCCTCCAACCCCTCGATCGCCACGCGTTCCTGCTTCATGGTGTCGCGGTCGCGCACCGTGACCATCTTGTCGGTGAGGGAATCGAAATCGACCGTGACGCACAGTGGCGTGCCAATTTCATCCTGGCGGCGGTAGCGTCTGCCGATGGATTGGGTCTCGTCGTAGTCGACGGCGAAACGTTTGGTGAGCGATGAAGCCAAGGCGCGGGCGACAGAGGAGAGTTCGTCTTTTTTTGAGAGAGGGAGGACCGCAACCTTGATTGGAGCAATGGCAGCGGGGATTTTCATGACGACACGGGTCTCTGTCTTCCCATCTTCAGATGTAGGCGCCTCCTCTTCATGGTAGCAAGAGAGGAGGACGGCAAGCACGGTACGATCAACGCCGAACGATGGCTCGATGACATGTGGAAGATACTTCTCATTCGTTTTTGGATCGGTATAACGCAGATCCTTCCCGCTCGCACTCTGATGCGCGTTCAAATCGAAATCGCCACGATACGCCAAGCCGTACAACTCCTCGCGGCCGAACGGATAATCGAATTCGATGTCGACCGTCCGTTTGCTATAGTGTGCGCGCTCGCCATCAGGAATTTCGAGATCATGGATGCGCGCGGCATCGATGCCACAGAACGCCATCCAGTCGTGCATTTCCTTGAGCCACATTTCAAACGATTCCTTCCAAGAGTCGGGATGGATGAAATACTCGATCTCCATTTGCTCGAACTCGCGGGTGCGAAAGATGAAGTTTCCAGGAGTAATCTCGTTGCGGAACGCTTTGCCGACTTGGGCTATCCCAAACGGGACGCGCTGACGATTCGATGTGACCACTTGAGGAAAATCAACAAACATTGCCTGGGCGGTTTCGGGACGGAAATACGCGACCGCAGACGCGTCTTCCTTTGGCCCGAGCCATGTCTTCATCATGAGATTAAATGCCGCTGCCTCTGTGAACAGTCCGGACTTCCCACATTTCTGGCATGGCTTGGTCACATCCATCTGATCCGCCCGATACCGCTCGTGGCATCCTTTGCATTCAACGAGAGGGTCGGTAAACCCTCCAATGTGTCCGCTCGCTTCCCAGACTTTTGGGTTCATGATGAGCGCGGCGTCGATGCCCACCATGTCCAAACGCCCTTCGACGAATCGTTTCCACCAGGCTTGTTTGATATTATTTTTCAACAGGGCTCCGAGCGGACCGTAATCCCAGCTATTGGCCAATCCCCCATAAATTTCCGATCCGGGGAAAACGAAACCGCGGCTCTTGCAGAGCGCGGTCAGTTTTTCCATAGTCACCCGTGGTTGATCCGACATAGCTATACCGTCATTATTTCCTCCGTTTTCCGGTCCACCATTTCCTCCACCTTCCCGGTATATTCCTTCGTCAAAATATCCATCTCATCAAGCATCTTGAACTTGTCATCCTCACCGATGGCCTTTTCTTTCTCTTGTTTGACGATCTCTTCGCGCGCCTTCTCGCGCACTTGGCGGACGCCGATCTTCGCTTCCTCCGCCTTCTCATTCACGATCTTGGAAAGTTTTTTACGCGTCTCCTCGGTCATCTGCGGAACAGAGATGCGGATCACGCTCCCGTCCACCGCCGGCGACACGCCGATATCCGCATCGCGGATGGCTTTCTCGATCGCTTGGATGACGGTCTTGTCCCACGGGGTGATGATGAGCGTCTTGGCATCCGTCGTCGATATAGACGCGACCGACTTTACGTCCATCATCGACCCATACGCTTCGACCGCGATGTTCTCCACAAGGGCGGGAGAGGCACGCCCAGTGCGCAGCGCAGAGAGTTCTTTGTGAAGGTGGTCCAACACAGTTTCGAGGGAGGGCTTTTTGGAGAGGATGGTGGGAGTCATAATTGGGAGGGGCGCAAGGGGCGCAGGAGGCACAGAGGGCGCAAGGGGGGTAACGGGAATGAGAACAAGGAATCCGAAACGGAATTTCCTCTCTTGCGCCCCTCGGACCCCTTGCGCCTCTTGCGCCCAGTTTATTTTTTCACAGGGGCTACAACCCCTACGTATAGCACTTTTGAATCGGTTGGGTCAATCACCATCGAGACGGCGCGGCGAGAGGTTGGGAAAGCCTGGCTGCTCCAGGTTTCTCCGCCGTTTTCGGAAATCTGCAAGGCGTTTCCGGTCACATAGCGTATGGCTTTTGTATTCATCGGATCCATCGTGAGCGTTTGGATGTCCACTTGGCCAGGGGCGGTCAGCAAACGAATCTCCTCCCAGGTTTCCCCAAGATCAACAGTACGCAACAGTCCAAAAGACGTCGCGGCGATAATCGTTTTCCCAGTCTTGTCTTGAGAGAAGTCACGGATATCATCCCCGTTCTTGAATTTAGACATGGGTTTGGAAATCTGTTTCCAATTCGCCCCGCCATCGACGGTTTTCCAGAGTCCTTTGGTACTGGTTCCTATCAACACGATACGACTGTCCGTATTGCTGATGAGAATATCCGTAATATTGTCTCCCCCCGTATTGATATTTCGTTGCCAGGTTTTCCCCCCATCCAGACTTTTCTGCACATCGCCGTTAGTCTCACCTAGCCAAACGGTTGAAGGCGCATACCAATCGATTACCACCCGTCCCAAATTCACATTTTTTCTGGTTTCGACAAACTGATCCATCACCACACTCCGCAGACAATCGGTCGACTTTAATAGGTTCACCCCCTTCACGGCGTACAGCGTGCACACGTTCTTTGGGTCGACGGCGACGGAGGATATCGAACCTGATGTGAGAGCCGAATCCCGGGGCTGCAGCCAATTTTCGCCCTTGTCGAGGGTATACAGCATCCCCGCATCGCGTGTGCCTATGTAGAGGGTACGCGTATCCTGCGGGTCCATAGTAATCACCTGTACATTGGCCTGATTCAAGCTTCCGACTCCTTTACTTGAGGGGACAGCCAAGTTGTTGGTCCACGTCCCACCCAGATCGCGCGTCACCTGCACCCCGCCATCCGGCGGAAGCACGACCGTTTTTTTCTTTGCCCCAAGCTGGAACGGATTCGCGCACCCAGCACCGATAAGAAGAAAAGAAGAAAGCAGAAGAGGAAGCGTGAGTGTGCGGGAGATATTCATATACATTTTATAATCACTCAAAGACAAAAGGAATAGTCAGCTGGCAGAGGGGCGCAAGGGGCGCAAGAGGAACAGGGGGCGATTTTTCCGAACATTGATTCCCTTTGCGCCTCTTGTGCCTCCTGCGCCCCTTGCGCCTTCTTTCTTATAGTTTACCACTCCATCACGACTTCTTCGAGGGTCAGCAGTGGATGCGCTTGTTGGTCCAGACCAACGCGAAGCGTGCGCACCCGACGAAGCGCTTCGAGCCAGAAACGGATCGGCTGCTCTGGGACATCGACCTGGGCAGACTGAATCTGTGTGAGTCCTAACGATTGGAGAAGGGCATCTCGCAACCCCGCCTCCCATCCGTCCAAGAGCGCCAGCGCTTCTTTGCGCGCATCCCCTTCTTTCGTGGGCAACATCGTTCCCACTTGGGCAAGGCGCTCTGCCGTCTCGCTCCGCAGGAGCGTCGAGAGCTGCCCAGACGCCGTCGCAAGACGAGCGCGGAGCTCGCCGTCTTCGAGGAATCGGATCGCCGCCCCCGGACACCCAAAACTTGCCGCCGCCGCTTCTGCCGCATCTCTTGGAGAAACCCCTCGACGAACCAGTGCCTCTTGAATGGTCAGACGAGGCACCGTGGAAAGACGAAGGATCATGCAACGGGAACGGATCGTAGGCATCACGTCCGAAAGCGCATGCGCCCGCAGGAAAAAAACCGTATTGCCCCGCGGTTCCTCTAGTGTTTTTAAAATCGCATTCGCCGCCGCCCCCAACAGACGGTCGGCTTCCTCAATCACCGCCATCTTCACTCCCCCGCCAAGCCCCCCCATCGACAACCGTTCATTGAGCGCGCGCACTTGCTCCACCCCGATCGCGACCTTCCGCTTTCCCGTCTTCTCGTTCATCTCTCTCTTGAGCCACATGAGGTTGGGGTCGTGTTCAGAAACCACCTCCCCTTTCAACCGCTCCAAGCACGCTTGGATGAATGTCCGCCGCCCGGAATGGTCTGCCCCCACGAACAAAAACGCATGGGGCACACGGCCTGAATCGAAAAGACGAGTAAGCACCTCGATGACGCGCTCATGACCGATGATTTTGTGGAAGGGAGGGGAATGCATATCGGGAACAGGATAGCATGGCTGGGCAGGCGCAAGGGGCGCAGGGGATCCAAGGGGCGCAGGAACGGAGGCGCGTAAGGGCTTTCGGCTCCGTGTTCCTTGCCTTCCCCCTTGCGCCTCTTGGACCCCCTGCGCCCCTTGCGCCCCTCCAATTCCTTCCACCTCCTCCTTACACTTTCTCCCTCTAAATCTACGCAAATCTTGTCCATCACCTCTTGACAAACCTGTCATTTTCTGCTATTCTACGCGGTCAAGATGACCATCGGAGCCCGCAGAGCCACCGATGCTTCTGACCTTACATTTCGGGGAGAGAGTACCTCCTTTTGAAACCTTTATGGTGGAGAAAGGGGTTGGATCGGTTCTGTCATTACTCGGCCTTGCGCTGACTGATGGTAGGCACCGCTCCGTTGACCTACACCATCCTTGCGGAGGGTCACTGGGTCTTCTACCCCGAATACTAAGGGCGGAAGGAGGAGAGGGCTGGGAGGGCTAGGAAGGGCTAGGAAGACGAGAAAGGACTAAGGGGACAAAACAAATGCAGCATCTCGATCGACTTTTCGAGGGTACAGGCTCTTGTAGCCTTTGACACCACCGTTTTTGCACGGAGTGAAGTTATTCTCGAAAAGTCGGAAGGGATGCGTTTGTGCGTTCCGGTCCCCTGTTGCTGCAAGTTTGCAAGCGCAGGTCGATTGCCTTTAGGAGGGCAAAAATGTCAGACAAGAAGCGACGCGACCGAACCCCCCGTGAGGGCGGGTTCAACGTCGATCATCGGGAGGACCGCGTGCCTCCCCCCAACCCCCGCGGGCAGCGACGGGACACGGACGATCGTCGTCCGCGAAGCAGCCTCGAAGAGGCAAAGAAAAAAGCGGAAATAGCCGCAGAAAATGTTCGAAGGGAGGAGGGTCTCGAGCAGATCTTCTCGACCATGGAAGGGTCGATGAATAAGATCCGTCTGCCGATGTTGCTCCGGTCGGTGGAGCGGCAGGTGCTTTCCAACGACCTTCGGGAGTTGCTCACGGAAGACGAGCGCCTCCCCGGACTGAAGGCCTGGCCCAAACTCGCGGAGCTCGGCGAAGTCGGCATGTTCGAGGTTCGGCTGGCGGGACGTGACGAGGGCGATTACGGAACCCTCGTCCTGGCGAATCGGCCCGACCGTGACGGACTCCCGCGTACGGACATCCGTTGGTGTCTCCTGTCCGCGCTCAAGAACGAGAAGGCAGACATCCCGATGTTGCTCGCGGCCGCGGAAAATATCTTCCGCCCCGGACTCCTCGAGACGGGAACGGCCAAGGATGTCGTGGACGTCCTGATGCGGGCCAAGAAGACGCATCGAAGCGCTCTTCTTCTCCGTCGGATGGCGATGATGCTCTTCAAGAAGAAGCTCATCAACGAGGAAACGCGGAAAGTGATGGTTAGGCGTGCGGAGACCATCGAGGACGAGATCCGAGGCGAAACCCTTGGTTCCACGTCAGCCCCCTCGAAGCGCGACGAGTCGACCGACGAAGACGACACCGAGGCCGACAAGGCCGAGGAGAAGGCCGAGTCGACCGACGACGAGACCAAGTCCGCGGGCGCGGAGAACGAGGAGGCCGGAAAGCCGGCGCTCGAGCTCATCACAGGCGGACGCGTCGCCTAGTCCACGATCGTTCCAAACCCGACCCTCTGCCAAAGGCAGATGGGCGGGAGTCCGATTCATTTCCGTTTTATTTTTTCTTTGTTCTTTCATTGTCTTTCCTTTACGTGCGCCTCACGGTCCCTTTCTTTGACTGACGAGGCAGCACTTTTTGAGCGGACGACCTCGTGGTCCGTTGAAAAAGTGCGACGAAGTCCGTGCTGCTAACCCCGAGCGTTGGCAGCGGCTGCTAACGCTCGGGGTTAGCATGAGCAAGACGTCGCGCGCCCAGATATCGGAGGAGGGAGTGCCTCAACGGTCTTCGGATCGTTGGGAGGCCGTCAAATGTTTGGACTCGGGTTTCCGACTCCTTTCATACGCCGGACGGCCAATGGGTTTATACAGGCGCGAGCCTGTCACTATCCCCGTTTCTTCTCCGATATCCGGGCGCAGGATCCCAGGGTTTCCCTACCCGTGCATCAGAGTTGGTGCCCGGATAACGGGCATCTACTATTTCGATGCCGGGATCTCTCTCCCTTTTCAAGGCTTCATTGTCTTGATAACTAAAAACCGCTTTTTGCGGTTTTTAGTTTGGTATAATGGTCGTGCCGTGGGGGCGATCGAGTATGGAACGTGGTTTGTCAACCAACGTTTCCGGGGTGCAAATCCCCGCGCCTCCACGGCATCTAAAAATTTGACCAAAGCAATGGATTGGGGTATCTTTTAATCAGGTTGACAAACCACGGTCTCATACTGGATCGAAACGCCAAACCCCCATTCCGGGGGTTTTTGGTTTGAAAGGCTTGACAAACCCCCTGTTTTCCCCTACCCTACGATGTCCTTCTCCACTAGCTTCCCGGGGACTCCTGGGCGGCGGGTCGGTCGTCATGACTGGTTCGGAGAAGGGGTGAGGAGAGAGCGGCGCGCCAGGTTTGAGAAGGCCTGGGGTGTCGCAAGAAAAAGCCTCGTAGAAATTGTAAGAGCCTTCTGCGAAGGCTTTTTCTAATTCAAAAATAAAAAACCCGTTCCTTCGTTAAATCTCTATTGGCAACGCATGGGTCTGAAACCAGGCGCGCGCCTGACGGACGTCTTGCGTCAGCATGTCGGCCATAACTTGATCGCCAGGCCAGTCGATGATGTCACGAATTTTTTCAAACAGACGAACCCGGACATGCTTGCCGGTGAGTTCGAGATTTTGATCTATAAAATGAACTTCCAGTTTGAGCAACTGACCCCCGCGGCTTCCGCTTATGAACACGATGGTCGGATAATTATGATCAAGAACCCGCGCCCCGCCTACGTAAACCCCAAGCCCGGGAATAAGCCCCCCTTGTTCCAGGGAAATATTGGCGGTCGGACATCCCAAACGGGAGGCCAAACCCTCTCCGCGTTCTACCGTTCCTTCAAAAGCGATGTCGAGCATAACGCTCCAGACGGAGCCCCTACACCTTACCGCCGCTCGAGGGGTTTGGACAAGGGGCGCGCGGCAATCCTCTGGACGATGCGTATGGCGCGAGAGATGACTCCGTCCATATCCGGATAACTAGACGAGTGGCGAACCTTCACGAGCGGGACCCAACGGGCGGCTTGCACCCGCTCCTTCGGATCCGGCTCGAGCGTCGCCCATGCGTCCGTGGAAAATAAAAACCAGTGGATGCGTTTATGTACCAGTGCTCCGGACGGACGGCCGCCGCGTTCGCCAAAGCGGTCCCGGAACCAAATTTCGATCTGTCCTAGGTACCCGTGCAGGCGTATCTCCTGCAGCCCAAGCTCTTCGAGCGTTTCACGGGCGGCCGCTTCTTCAAGGGACTCCCCTGCTTCGACATGGCCTTTGGGGAACGCCCACTTCCCATAGCTGTCCTTCATGATGGCAAACTGGATAGAACGATTCGTCCGACGAAACACAAGACCGCCCGCCGAGACTTCTTCGGCGACTTGCTCTCCTTCCCCCGGCGGCGCCTTACGGGTTGACCCCAAGGATGATCGACCTGGCTTTTTCGAGTTGTGGGTCTTTTTTTGCATGAAAATCTTCCACCGTCATGGGAACAATGTCGTCCGGCGTAATGCCGGTTTTATTTATGGTGCGGCCTTTGGGCGTGAACCAAGCGGCGATGGTGATCTTTACGGCGGAACCATCAGGAAGTTCCAGGTAATTCTGGACGGATCCTTTTCCAAAAGTCTGTTCCCCAACCACCCGGGCGTAGCCGTAATCCTGCAGCGCGCCCGCCACGATTTCTGAAGCGGAAGCAGAGCCGCCGTTCACCAACACCACCGTTGGTATGCCTTGGAGCTGGGCGGCACCCACTCCTCCGTAGGGCTGGGTACTCTCTTGGGATTTCTCAACCACGACCACCTCGCGCCCGACCCAAGCGCTGGCGACTTGTATGGCCGTTTCCAGCAACCCCCCTGGGTCTCCGCGCAGGTCCAAAATAATCCCTTTTGCGTTTTTGCTCAATGCTTCCT
Organism: Candidatus Uhrbacteria bacterium; assembly: GCA_016188425.1. Lineage (GTDB taxonomy): Bacteria > Patescibacteriota > Patescibacteriia > UBA9934 > GWF2-40-263 > JACPHX01. Next base: position 41,622 of record JACPHX010000012.1, read on the forward strand.
GCACGGCCTTTTGGAACAAAGACGTCGTATCGTGGTTGAACGTAGAGATACCGATCGTCATGATCCCTTTATCGTCCATCGCGAAATGAACGCTGTCTACGACAATCTTCTGACGCGTGATCGCGATCGTCAGGGAATCGTCTTCCCCTTCACGACCCACGGTGAGCTTCACGATTGTTCCTGCTTCCCCTCGAATGCGTTTAACGGCCTCCTCCACAGACATTCCCCTCGTATCAACATCATCAATCTGAAGAATATTGTCTCCGGAAAGAATGCCTGCTTTTTCTGCGGGAGTACCCGGAAGCGGCGCTATGACCACAAGCTGCTCATCTTTCAAACCTATTTCCGCACCTATCCCCACAAAACTCCCCTCAATCTGTTCCGTGAACATTTTCGCTTCCTCCGGGTCGAAAAACACGGTATAGTCGTCTTTGGCTCCTGCCACCATGCCTTTGACGGCTCCGTAATACAAGTCTTGATCCGAAACCGGCTGCTTATAGAACGTTTCCTTCACCAGATTCCACACCTCCCAAAACTGTTGAAAGTCGAGGTCCGCCTCCGTTCCTGGAGGGACATCTCGGTTCACGACGGTCTGTTCGCCCACGGGGACGCTCGCACGTGCCTCTTCCTGTCGACCCCAGTACGAACCGAATTCAAAGGATACGAGCCCGACCAGTAAGAGACCGACCAACAAAAGTGCCCGACGAGGCTGGCCTGAAGAGGGGGAGAACGCCTGTATCATAGTGAGGATAGGATACCTGTGCACTCACCCTGCGTCAAAAACATATGACACTGCTCACAAGAAAATTCCTTTTTTTCTTCTCGGTCATCCTCTTTCTTGTTCTTGCCCCCTTGTTGGTATTGCGCTCGGCCGGATACCGCATCCATTTCCAAACGCTGCGCCTCCTCAAAACAGGCGCCCTTTCGGTCTCCTCGACTCCCGACCGGGCGGATGTCGAACTCGCGGGAGAAGGAACCTTTTCATCCACCCCCACCCTCATCCCCCAACTATTTCCAGGCATCTACACGGCCACGGTCACGAAAGACCATTTCATCCCCTGGACCCAAACCATCCGCGTTGAAAGCGGCCTCACCACTTTTTTGCACGATATCCCGCTCTACCGGGCCGAAAAAGCCGCTCCTGTTCGTGAAACGAAAGATTTTATTTTCGCGGATCCGATCAGGCGTCGCCTGTTCCGTTTCGTGCGCAGCGCCGGCTGGACGGAGTGCTGGAGCGAGAAGGCCGACGGATCGGAGGCGAAACTGTTTGCCCGCATCCCCCTCACGGTGAACGAATCGACCTCGATCCGCCTCTCTTCGGGGGGCGGATGGGTTCTGCTTTCCTCCCGCCCCGCCCCTCTTCTCTCTCAAGACGGGTTCATCATACGCGTCGACACGGGGGAATCGATCAGGCCGCGCGACATCGAACCGCTCGCGCAAAACGTTCCCCCTGCCGCAGCATGGGATCCGTCGCAAGAAGGCATGCTGTTCCTAAGGCCTCCGGACGCGGGGTTTGAGGGAGGCCGACGGTCCTGGAAGCGGCTGGACCTTTCGGCGCAGGAACTCGTTCCTCCCGAACCGATTTCGGAAGGACCCAACGATTTTACTCCCGGATGGAGCCGCGGATCGGCCGTGTACGGCACCGTATCCGCCCCAGAAAACCGCACCGCTCTTGTCCGTATCGAACACCAGACACAAACGTTCCTCTCCTATCTCCCCCAAGGATTCGAACCGGTATCGTCCCTCGTAAAAACGGATGGATCGCATCTCTTGCTCCAGTCCGCTTCCGGACGAAGTGCGCTTCTCTTTGATGAAAACCAACCGGACGAACCTCCGACCCGCATCAACGGCACGCTCTCAACGATCCACCCGACAAATCCAAACGTGTATGCCGTCACCGACGGCCTCGAGATAGGCACCTTCGACTTTTCGACCGGGTCCACCGGGACATGGCTGCGCCTTGGCACGCCGATCAAAGATATTGTCTGGGATGCTGGAGGTGCCGCGATCATCTACGCGCAGAACGACAAAATTTCCGCAGTCGACACCGCGGCCGGCACACCGGTCATCACGCCGCTCGCAGACGGGAACGTACAAGCGATATGGGTCGAAAAGAACATCCTGTGGGCCGTGCTTAAAAACGGGGACAAGACAACCGTCGTAAAACGACGGTTGCGATAATCGATAGGCAATCCAATTGTGGAGACGCCCAATTTGGGCGTCTCCACAATTGGATTGTACCGGATTACGGGATTGCGAATGGCGGGATTACAATTCTACCGAACTGTTATCGCCGACGACGATCCTGCGGCCGCTGCGCGGGTGGGTCAACTGATGATCCATGATGGTCGCTTGTTTGCCGACCAGACTATCGACGATGCGTCCGGCGCCGCGCAACGTTGCGCCTTCAAAGATGATCGAATGCTCGATCTCGGTTCCCTCCACTGACACGCCAGACCCAATCGAACTGTACGGGCCGATGTAGGCATTCTCGATGCGGCAGCCGTCCCCGATCACCACCGGACCACGAATGAGACAATCTGCACTGATGGTCGTCCCCTTCCCTATTTTCACAAGACCCTGCACGCATGCGTCCGTCGTCGACTCCGCGACGAACTCGCTTCGCTCCGTGTCATCGAGAATAAGCGCATTCCCTTCCAGGAGCGCCTCGGGCGTCCCTGTGTCTTTCCACCACCCAGTAATCTCCTCATACCCGACGGTGCTGTTCTTGATGAACCACGTATTCACGTCGCTGATCTCATACTCTCCGCGCGAGGAGGGTGTCACGGTCTTAAACGCATCGAAATACCGGTCTGAATACAGATAAATACCCGTAACGGCAAAATCCGAAGGCGGGTTGGCGGGCTTTTCCAGGAACCGAACAAGGTTCCCTTTTTCATCGAACTCCGGGACGCCGAACCTCTTTGGATCTTTCACGCGCGCGAAGGCCAAAAGACAATCAAGTTTCTCTTTTTCAAACCGTTGCACGAACCTCTTGATCGAACCTAAAATAATGTTATCTCCCAAAAAAAACAAAAACCTTGAGCCACGCAAAAGCTCCTCCGCGTTTGCGACCACATGCGCGACACCTTTCGCACCCCCGCGCTGTTCGACGAATGTGAGGGTTGCACCAAAACGACCACCATCCCCTAGTACCTCCTTCATGGACCCGACCTCCCCCTCGTTCACGTTGATGATGATATCCGTGATCCCCGCCTCAACAATCTTTTCAATGACATGCCCTATCATCGGCTTGTTGGCAAGGGGGATGAGATGCTTGTTGATGGTCCAGGTGATGGGGCGCAGACGCGTGGCATGGCCGCCGGCGGCGATGAGGGCTTTCATAAGGGGAGGGAGACCAAGGGATAACAAGGGTGAACAAGAGAGACCAAGGGAGGAGAAAAAACATCAAAGATTGGAACGGAAATAAATAGGGGGATTATTTGTCCATGTGGCGGCTCATCTCTTTGATCTCGTCCAGCGTGCGGTCGAGGATGCGTTCAATGCTCTTGAGCTGGTCGGAAATGTTCTGCAGCGCGCGCATCAAATCGCGGTCCTGCGATCGCTTGTCGTTTTTTGAGGGCAGGTCATCGATGGAGGCGCGGAGGTTGTTGAGGGCGTTGGCGATCATGTTGTCGTCCATAGGATTTGTTACGGATTACGGAAGCATGCGGAATTACGGAAGTACGGAAAGTGGTTGAGGGGTCTTCTCCCCTGCAAAGGGGAGATTAAAGAGGGGTTGGGCTTTGGCGTTTCGCGGCGGCGTATTTCATGAGCGTATCCCGCAATGCCTCCTTGACCGGCCTCATATGGATCCCTAATTTCTCTAGGTTCTCACTCGCAAGATGATTTGTCGAGCGTTTCTTCTTGGCTAATCCCTTGCTCACGAGTTCGTCTTCCGTGATGAACGTGCAGGCGTGCGTCGGATCGACGAGCTCGCGATACATCTCCAACCACTCGCGGTGACGAATGATGCCTGGGTTGGTAACATGGAATATCCCCGCCGCTTTCTTTTCCAAGAGCCGATGGAAGACATCGACCATGTCATCGACGACCGTCACGCTGTTGGCAACGTCGATAACCTCCTTGTACACGACGACCTTATCGATGCTATTGCGCGGGCTCGGAATCCGATCCATCGGCATGCGGATGCGGGCGATACCGACGTTTGGCAACGTCGACAGGACGAGGTCCGTCGCGTATTTCGCGCGCGAGTACGTCGCACTCGGGTTCCCGAAATCACTTTCCCTCCATGCGTTGTCTGGATGCGGCGAATCGCCGTAGAAGATACAGCCGGAACCGACATGCAAAAGATACACACCACGTTGCTGGCAAGCATCGGCCATGAGCATCGGAGCCGTTGCGTTCCCTCTCATGGATTCGAGTTGGTGGTCTTCGCACCAATCGACGTTGGGACGTCCGGTGGTGCCCGCGCCGTTGAGAACAACGTCGGGCTTCAAGCGATCAATCTCGCGGAGCGCATCGTCAACGACCTGGACGCGGACGTCGGAGAGGACGGCTTCACCCGGCCAGGCATCGGCGCAGCGGGAACCGATATAGCCGTGGCCGAAAATGAGAATGTTCATATAGTCATTCCTTTACCCTCCTTGGCTTCAACTTTGCGGCCGCGGTGAGCACCTGCTCCGCCGCCCAATCCGGTACGTTCTCAAAGGACGAGAGATTCGTGCCGTCCGGGTAGTACGCCGCCTCTATCTCGCGTGCGCCCGCGCCGATACCGGCCGCCTTTACAACCACCCCAAGCGCCTTGAGCGATTCTTTCGCCTGGATGGTCCGCGACTTGTCATCGCTTCCGCCGTCGGCGGAGACAAGCACCAATCGCAGGCGATCTTTCATGCCCTTCTTCCCTTTCATCGCCGCCGTATCGGCTTGGATAATGGACTGCGCTTCGCGCAGCGCGGCATCATCCGGCGTACCCCCCCCGATATTTTCCTGGAGCGTCTTCCAAACCGTCGCTTGCTCCTTGGGTTTCCAATCCGCGCCAATCGGAAGCTCGATACGCGCGCGCCCCGACGAAAAACTTATCAATCCGACACGAACATCCACCGGAGAAAGAAGCTGTATCCGTTTTCGACGAAATTCATTCTTCACCTCGGCGAACGCATCAAAGAACAGATAGATGAACCGCTGCTGATCTTCCCACTTCGGACGCCCGCTCCCGGGATCCGTCTCGCTCATTGAGCCGGATTTATCGGCAAGAAATAACACATCGAACCCCCCGTACACCTGCTCGCGCTCGATCTTTTCCTTGTGCCGCGCAAACCCCGTCGGGTCCGCCTCCCCCGCCGTCAAATCGATGAGCATGGTTGTCGGATCCTCCATATCATTCCCTTGGCTCATGCGCACGGGCGTTTCGTACCGCAGCCGCTGCACCAGGTTATCCTTGACGATTTTTCGAAACTCGTCCATGAGCCGTTTGCGGATGTTGCGCCCTTGCGCGTCTTTGAGACCGCGTGCCGCCTCGATCGCCGCCAAAATCTTTGTTGCTTCCGCGGGAGCAATCCCCGCCTCCTTCGCGAACTTCTCCACCTCTTTTCCCTTAGAATCCTTTTTCTCTTCTTCCTCCTTTTTCTTTTCCAATGCTTCCTTGGCCTCCACTATCATTTCTTCCAACTGTTCATCCGATATCGTCTCTGCCTCCTGCTCCCCGTAATCTCCTTCCCCCGTCTCACCGTCTACTTGCTCATCCGTCTCCTCCTCATCCATATTCGGATCCCCCGGCGGCGTGGCGTCCAGACGATGCCACTCTCCCTCGTCGAATACCTCAGCCCAGGCATGGCTGGTGCCGCCGGAAAGAACCGCCGCGCCCGAGTGGTTTTTGGTTTTTACATAGTGGCCGGTCACGAGGCGAGCCTGTATCCCTTCCTGAGAAAGCAAATGAACGAAATAGGTGTTCGCCACATCACAGTCGGCTTTTTTGTGCTGCGCTATGCGATCAAAATACCCCGCCGGGTCGCCGCCGCGATAAACGGCGTTCAGCGAAGAGTCGTTGGAATACGTCAAAAGTGTGCGTACCTGCTGTTTGATCTCACGCGCACGATCGAGACGGAAAGAGGCGGTTGCTGTGGGAATCGACCGATCCGTATTCTTTCCCATCTCCAAAGAAAACGAGGCAAGGCCATCGCCAACCGCCTCCACCGCCAACCCACCGTCGCCGTCCGCGACAAGACGCACGTTCCCCTTCCCGAGGGACTGCACACTCGCCGTATCCGCAGCAAAGCCATAGGGAACCGGCAAAGAGGTGCGGGATCCTGCCCGAACCGTCCCGGACATGGTGCGCCGCGATTCCGCATCGATACGCGATTGTGGCGCCTCCTCCCACGCACGCGTCGCGCGCGTCCACATCATCCGCTGTGCATCCCAGGTATCGTAATGCCCTTCACGATAGTAGCCGCCGTAAAAAGGGGCGACCGTAAAAAAAGCGCCGACCTCGCCTTCCTTGGCTGGCTCCATCTCATCCATGCTGGGTACAAACTCATCCTGATCCGGCGGCGGGATGTTGTCCGCAGGCGATTGTTCTTTCTCTTCCAGCAGTTCTTCCGTCGGCTCCCGCTCCGCCTTCTCCCGCGCCTCCGCTCTATCTCTTCCATCCAAAAACCGAAGATCCGCCAGCAATCGACTCTCCATCCACTTCGCCTTGTCTCCCAGAGGGACAGAGGGCGAGAGCAATACCTCAGCCGGAATCACCGATCCTTGATCCGTCTGTATCGGCGTCTGAAGATCGTCAAAAACACGCTGCGTCTCGGGACGAACGGAAAACGGCAATGGACGATGAACCGTCTCGCTTTCAAACAGCGCCATCAGCTCATCTGCCCGCGACCGGGACGGGTCGGCTGACAGCCGATTCCATTTCTCCGAGAGATCCGCCATCATCTCTTCCCCCGCACCCGGATCGGATGCTGCCGCATCACGACGCGCCGTGATCGCATCCACCCCCCGCCGCATCCGTTTCGCAGAAGGGCCATTCCCATCCAACGCCCGCCATGCCCGCATCCCCTCGATCCCTTCGGATGTTTTCATCTGGGTAGCCAACCGTGCCCGCGCCACCTCACGCACAACCTGCCGCGCGTCTTTCCGCTCGGGCGGATGTGATTGATCGGGAATGAATCTGCGCTCGGGATTGGGCATAAAAACGAATTGGCCAACACTTAAATACATCCAAGGGACCAAGGACTCAAGAACCAAGGGATCAAGAAGGGTATCCGCCATTAGCGGGAGAGGGCCACGCCCAGGGAACCAATGTGGAAGACGGAGTGGTCGCGGTCCACGCGCACGCCATCGGTGCCGAAGCGGCCGACGTGCACGAAGTAGCCAACGGGACCCTCGACGTCGCTCCAAGCCCATTTACCCACCAATCCCTTTTCCTTTGTTTTGAGAAATCTCTCAAGAAGATAAAAAACGTCTTCTGCGGGAGCGCTCTTTCTTCCTGTTGCCGATCCGGCATTTCCCAATCGTTTGCCTAGAGAGAATTTTTCCAGTTCCTTTGTCAGAGCGGCGTGATCCACATCATTGGGACCAGGGATGAGTTCCTTGGTGCGCAAGGACCAACGCATGGAGAAGGTGTTGGTCGCGGGATCGAAGGCGGGAGTGTGGGTGGTATAGCAAGGTTGTTGCTTGAGCCAATTCTCATCACTAGTCCAGATGACTCCTTTTTGTTTTGGATCTATCTCTTTCATCTTCGCGAGGATGAGTGGGTTTTCCCGGAGGGCCTTCATGGTGATGTCTGTGCCGTCCTTGAACTTGGTAAGGCGCAAGGTGAGGGCCCAGTCGTTTTTGAGCTCATCCGGGGTTTTCTTCATCTCGAGGAGGAACGCCTTGATGTCTGGTTCGTTGAGCTTCTCTTTGAGGAGGCGAGAGGCTTCCTGGCGTTCCGCGGGGGTGAGCTCGATGAGTTTCACATCTTTTCCCTGGGCGTCTTTCACGGTGAAGGCGGATTCTATCTCATCTGGGCCGAAGAAGCTGTCGGCGAAGAGGGAGCGCATTTCGCGGGAGAGGTCGGGGGAGAATCCTTCGGATTCTTTTCGTGTCTCATCGCGGGCTTTGAGGAGGCGGTGTATGGCTTTGATGCGGCGGTCTTGATCCACGGTGGAGGCGCCTGCTTTGTGGAGGTCGTAAAGTGAGAGGAACTCCGCGAGGAGGGCGGTGTGTTCCCGGGCTTCTTCGGGGGAGCGTGTAATAGGTGGCGCGCCCTTTTCCGTGGCGATAAATGGCATGAAGTGCGAGAAGGCGGCGGAAATCCAAGGCGCGAGTGGCACGGGCACGCGGGACGAGCGTGGCATAAACCGCATCGGTGATCGATCCATGTTCCTGAAGATAGGCGAGCAACAGACGTTCATGTTCCTTGAAACCGGTCGCCGGAGCCGCGCCGCGTTTTTCCAGCTCCTTTTCCACGCGCAGGAGTTCATCCAAAATCCCTTCGGCGAAATACTGCAGCCACGGGGTAAAGTCAACGGTGAGATCGTAATAATTCCCGCGCCCGCCGACGAGGGAAAAGTAATTCGTTACGTTCCTATTATAATACTGTTCGAAGCTGAAAAGATGAAACGTGTCCAGCCCGAGCGCGGCCAGCAATTTTTTGGTGGCAAGACGCACTGTGCGGCCATTGCCGTCCATGAAGGGGTGAATGAGCACGAATTGTTTATGAAAAAGACCGGCGAGAATAAGCGGGTCTACCACCAATTCGTTGGTGCGGATGAAATCAAACAAATCCGCTAGCAGGAGAGGAACATCCGCGTGGTCAGGCGGCCAAAAAACCGTCTGCCTCGCGCGAGGGTCGTTGACGAACACCGGCTCGTGTCGCAACACGCCGGACCGATCCGGCGAGAGCAGGCCGTCGGTTGTGAGACGGTGAATCGAAAGAACATCCGAGAGGGCGATCCCCTTCCTTCCAGCATCGATCTCCTCCTTAATCTTCAAAAGAGCCGTATTGTAATTCAACACCTCGCGCTGTGTATCGCGGATACGGAGGGGATGTTGTTTAAGAAGCTCTTTCACGTCCGTGAGCGGCAGCGGGTTTCCTTCGATGCTTGTGGAGGCAAAGGAGGACAACTCTCTCGCTTCCCTCTCAAGCGTGAGGAGTACGGGGGATGGAAACCGCCGCCCATTTAGCGAGGTTATGACGCGGGCGATCCTATTGGCAACCGCAAGAAATTCGTTCGTGATTCGGTAATTTGGGGCAAACATACGTCTGATTGTTTAGACGTATTATAGACGATTTTTAGACGAAAGGCAAGAGTAATGATCAGATACAATGCGCAAGCACCATCAATCGCTCCTGATCGTCCGCATGCCAGGCTGGTTTGAGGAACCCATAAAAGGAATCAATGGTGGATTGTAACAATCGGTCACCACGCGCAGCCGCAAGCTTCTCACGTACGCGAGCATCGCTGGTTCTCCATAATCGGCGTCGCGTAGATGGACGCAGGAGTCGATATCCTGGATACAGGACATATCCAAGCCAATCGATTCCTTGATGGAACGGTCGAAGCGATAACTTTCTGGGATGC
>JACPHX010000013.1 GCA_016188425.1 Candidatus Uhrbacteria bacterium
CCCTCCTCCATGACCTACTCCGAAATCTCCACCAACAAACGCACCACCTTCCTCCTCATCACTGTTTTCGTGGTGATCTTCGTGGCGCTGGGGTGGGTGTTTGGGGCGTGGTATGGGGATCCGGGGTTTGGAATCGTGCTGGCAACGGTCATTTCTTCGGTAGGCGCGCTCGTAAGCTACTACCAAGGGGATAAGATTGCGTTGCTTTCCTCTGGCGCGCGCGAAATCCAAAAGTCCGATCTGCCCGAGCTCTATAACATCGTTGAAAACCTCTCGATTGCCACGGGACTCCAGACCCCGAAGATTTACGTCATCCAGGATCCTTCCCCCAACGCCTTCGCGACCGGACGCGACCCGGCCCATGCGAGTATCGCCGTCACGACCGGCCTCGTCCAACTGATGGATCGGCAGGAACTGGAAGGCGTTCTCGCCCATGAACTCTCCCACGTGAAAAACTACGATATTCGCGTGATGACCATCACGGTTGTCTTGGTCGGCGGTATCGTCCTCCTCTCGGATTGGCTGTTGCGCGGGATGTTCAGCCGCCGTGGCCGCGATAGCGATACGCCGGCCGCGCTCGCGATCATCGGCATAGCGCTCGCCATCCTCTCCCCTTTTATCGCCCAGCTGATAAAATTAGCCGTGAGCCGGTCGCGCGAATACTTGGCCGACGCCTCTGGCGCCCTCATCACCCGCTTCCCCGACGGCCTCGCCCGCGCCCTTGAAAAAATCGCCCAGATAGACCAACCTCTGCGCCAAGCGAACCACGCCACGGCTCACCTCTTCATTGCCAACCCCTTTGACCCGCATGTCACCGCGCGGTTTGAGAGATTGTTCAGCACCCACCCGCCGATAGAGGAGAGGATCGCGAGACTTAGAAAGATGGGGGTGTAAATTATGATGCAGCCGGATATTGTTGAAAAATTCAGTACGCACCTCAAGAACGTCCTGACACGGGCGCTCTTGTTGGCGATGGAACTCAAGCAAACGCATATTTATCCGGAACATCTCCTGTGGGCGCTGGGAACGGAAGAAGGGGCGATCGGCTGCCAAATTTTGCGCAAAGCGAAAGTGAAATCGGAATCCTTGCGCCGGCTCGTTCTGGAACTGAAGCCATCGATCCCACCCATGACCCGGGATATCGCTTCGACGCTTGAACTGACAGACGACGCGAGGCGTTGCCTGGAAAAGGCCGTCGTCTGCGCGCATGGCGAAGGCCATCGCTATGTCGGCACGGAGCATCTCTTGTCGGGCCTCATCCACAGCGGAGGAAAAACCGTCTCGGATTTCTTCTTAAAGGAACGGACGGATGTCGCCTTCATTCGCGACCAGTTGACGCTGGTACTGAAAAGCGTCGCAAAATTCGGCGAGCTCGCGGAAACGATTTCAAAACCTTCCCCGAAGGGAACCGAGGCAGCCGCCGAACAAACGCGCAAACTTTCCGCGATCGATTACTTTGCTATCGAACTCACGAGCCAGGCCTGGCTCGCAAAACTTGATCCAGTGATCGGCCGCGAGGCCGAAATTGAACGCGTCACGGAAATCCTCTGCCGTCGGCAAAAGAACAATCCGCTCCTGATTGGAGAACCGGGGGTGGGAAAAACGGCCATTATCGAAGGCCTTGCCAAACGCATCGCCGAAGGCACGGCGCCATCCGCGCTCATCGGACGACGCGTTTTTGCCTTGGACCTTGGGCAAGTCGTCGCTGGCACCATGTACCGAGGTGAATTTGAGGCACGCATCAAACAAATTATCGAAGAGGCGCGCCAAAATCCGGATATCATCCTCTTTATCGACGAAATCCATACTATGGTGGGAGCCGGAGGGACGAGCGGCTCCCTCGATGCCGCCAACATGTTCAAGCCCGCGCTCGCCCGCGGCGATGTGCGGTTAATCGGGGCGACCACGCCAGACGAATTTAAAAAACACATTGAAACCGACGCCGCGCTGGAGCGCCGCCTTCAGGTCGTCCAAATACGCGAACCGTCTGCGGAGGAGACGCAATCGATCCTCAAAGGACTCCAGCCACAATACGAACGCTTCCATGGCGTAACGTTTGGCGAGGGGACGATAGGCAAAGCCGTCGAATGGGCCGACCAGTTCCTGCCGAGCAAACGGTTCCCCGACAAAGCGATCGATATTTTGGATGAAACGGCCGCGAGCGCGCGAGCGCGCCATCCTGCCTCTGCAAGCGCCACCCAAGAACAAACCCTTGCGAGCCGTTTGCGCACGCTAGAGGACGAAAAGAGCAAAGCCGTCCAAGCCGAACGGTTCGACGAGGCGGTTCATCTCAAAGAGGAACAAGACATGCTTACCATCGAACTTCGCACCTTGCGTTCACAAGACCGCCCACGGGAAACACTTGCGATAGGCATGGAGGACATTGCCCGTATGGTAGGAAAACTTTCTGGAATCCCAGCGCCAGACATTCTTCAAAGTTCTTTCTCCTCTGCTTCCTCCCTGGCGACAAAATTGGAAACGCATGTCGTGGGCCAAACCGATGCGCTGGCGCGCACGGCCGCCGCCGTCAGCCGCGGCCAATCCGGCTGGAGCGACCGCCGCCGCCCGCTCGCGTCCCTCCTGTTCCTCGGGCCCTCTGGTGTCGGCAAAACCGAGACCGCCAAAGCGATCGCCCGGGAAGTCTTCCACGACGAGAAGGCTTTCATCCGCCTGGACATGTCAGAATTCTCGGAAGGGTTCACTGCCTCCAAGCTCATCGGCGCCCCCGCCGGCTATGTCGGCTACCGCGACAGCGCCCGCCTGACCGACGCGGTCAAAGCGCGCCCTCATTGCGTGGTTCTTTTCGACGAAATCGAAAAGGCCCATCCTGATGTGCAACAACTCCTCCTCCCTCTTCTAGAGGAAGGAGAGCTTACCGATGGCACCGGCCGCACCGTTAATTTCCGCCACACCTACGTCATCCTCACTTCCAATGCCGGCCTCGAGCGATTTGAACGCGGCCCGGTCGGGTTCGCGTCTCCCTTCCAACAGAAACCAATCGGATTCGCCGACATCAAAGAGGAAGTCGAGCAACGCTTCCGAAAAGAACTTCTCAATCGGCTCGATGACATCATCGTCTTTCGGCCGCTCACGGACGAACACCGCCGCGCGATTGCAGAGAGACGACTGAACGAGCTCATGGAACGGCTTTCAAAGAAATCGCTCGCCTTTCGATTCGATGAAAAACTCCTCGCGCATCTGTCATCGAAAGCAGACGCCGCGTTGGGCGCGCGCGACCTTCATCGCGTGATCCGCCGCGAAGTGGAAGCCCCGCTTTTGGAACAGCTCTCCCAACGAGCCGGAACCACAAAGGCGCATGTGCAGCTCAAAAAAGGCGCCATCGCAATCCAACTGACCTAGCTATGGCGCAAGGAGGGACGACCGTGAGACAAAAAGAACAGGACGGCCAACGAGCGGCTTTTATTTCTGCGCGCGCGAAAGACCAGCGCCTGGTCCAAATCCGCCAAGAAATCCCCGAACGCCTCCCCCATGAAGATGAGGAGGAACCGGCCCTCGAGCAGGCGGCAGATGGAATATCTGGAAACAGCGAGTGGAACCAGTATCAAGAAGACGCTACCGACTCTTTTCCAGACGATTCGGCGGATCAGGAGGAGAGAAAAAGAGGATTGATGAGCCAAGCCGAATACGGCTCCAAAGGAAGGGAGGGAGGCATCCGCTCCAACAGAGCAGCAAGACGAACTGGTTCCGCTGATTCTAAAGAGGAGAATGAGGCGACTCTGAAAGCGAACAAGGGGCGTGCCCGACACGAACAAGCAGAGCAAAACGAAGCGGCGCAAAAGGAACTCGAAGGCATGACCTTACGAGAACGGGCCGCGCATCTGCAGAAACAACGCGCCGCCTCCGCAGAAATCAGCGCCGCCGAACCCAAGATCGCCCAACAGATAAATAATTTTTTCATTTCTGTCGCCGGCCCGCCAACTTTCTACGTCGCGACCCTGCTTTGGTTCAATCTCTGCTACTTCTGGGGTATACTGACGGAAGGAAAACAGAATAAGTTCATTCCCGCGTTCACCTACAAGAATATCCAGGAACTGTCGATGCTGGATGGGATCCTGCCAAAATCGGGCTTGCCCTTCATCCTCTTGCTCACCGATCTCTTGCTTTGTCTTATCTTTGTCGGGTTTGTGTACCTTCTCATCGTGCTCGTCCAAGCCGCCGTCGAAGCAGCAGAACCCCTCGGGTCCTGGGCCGGCGTCTAGATGGCTGTTGTTTTTTCTCTCCATCCTTTCCTATGTCCGCACAAACCAAACGCATTCTTTCCATCATCAGCTTCCTCGTGCTGTGCGGCCTCATCGGCTTTGCCCTATGGTGGGTGTTCTTCCGGGTACCGGCAATCGTAGCTCCTCCTGTGGTCGTCCCGCCTGTGGTCGTGAAACCACCGGGAGGCGGAACGCTTCCTGGGGGCGGAGGAGAACGCCCTGTAACGCCTGTCACCCCCACGGAAGCGGCCGTCGATACGATTGCAAAGGGAGACGTAACGAAAACAACACAGCTCACCACGAGCGCCGTCTTGCACCCCACGCTCTCGGGCGACGGAAAATCGCTCAATGCCTACAACCCCGCCGACGGCATTTTCTACCGCCTGCAACCCGACGGAAGCATCACCCAACTGTCCCCCCAGCGCTTCCGCGGGGCGCAGAATGTCAGTTGGAACAAAGGAGGGAGCAAAGCCGTCATCGAATACCCCGACGGGAGCAATATCATTTACGACTTTCAGAGCCAAAGCCAGGAAACGCTGCCCGCCCACTGGGAGGATTTTGCTTTTTCCCCGGTGCGCGATGAAGTCGTGGCAAAAAGCATCGGGATAGATCCCAACAACCGCTGGCTTGTCATCCGCAGCGCCGACGGCACCTCCGTATCCCCGATCGCGGCCCTCGGAGAAAATGCAAACAAAGTCATCACAGCCTGGTCTCCCAACGACCAAGTCATTGGGTTTGCAGACACCGCCGACCAAATTGGCGGCGGGTTCGGACGCGAACTTATCATTCCTATTGGCAAGAATAACGAAAACTTCAAAGGGCTCACCGTGGAAGGGCTCTTGTTTGAGCCGCTCTGGGCTCCCAGCGGCAAACAGCTTCTGTATTCCTCGGTGGGTGATATTTCTGAAAACCGGCCAACATTGTGGCTGGTAGACGGCTCCCCTTCCTCCTTGGGTGAGCACCGGCGTACCTTGGGGGTAAATACGTGGGCGGATAAATGTTCCTTTGGCGCCGGCGACACGCTGTATTGCGCCGTACCAAAAGCCCTCCCGGCAAATGTCGGCCTGCAGCGGGCATTGGCAGACACTATCCCGGACAACCTGTATCGCATCAACATCACGACCGGCCACACGGAGTTGCTTGCCATCCCGGATACCAATACCACCATCGGGAACATCATCGTAAGCCAAGACGAATCAACGCTCTATTTCCAAAATGCCCAAACAGGGCTTCTGGAAACCATCCGGCTCAAATAGTGCATCTCTCTTTGTATGCGGCACCCCTGGCTCATCTTGCTGACCCTCACCTTCCTGACCGCTCTTGTATTCGGTTTTTACCTCTTGGATTTGCGCCCCATCCCTCGCCCAACCCCATTTGAACCCGTCGCGCCTGGGTCGCTGCTAACCCCGAGCGTGAGCATTGCGAATCCGAGCTTGGGAAACCCTGCTGCCAAAGTCACCCTCGTTGAATTCTCCGATTTTGAGTGTGATGCCTGCCGCGGCAGCGTCGACGCGATCAAACTTCTTCTCAAGAAGTATCCGGATGACGTCCGCTATGTCTGGAAAAATCTTCCCAACGACGAGACGCATCCGCTGGCCACCAAAGCCGCGATCGCCGCGCACTGTGCCGGCGCGCAGGGAGCGTTCTTCCCCTACCACGACGCTCTGTTCAAACAAGGGACGCTGCTTACGGAACAAACCCTCATTGAAATCGCTGCTTCCTTGAACCTCAACCAGGAAAAGTTCACCGCCTGCTACCAAAAAGAGGATCCGCTGCCGCTCATCCGCCGCGATATCGATGAAGCGATCGGGCTGGGCCTCGTCGCGAGCCCCACCTTCTTTATCGGCGAACAACGGATCGTGGGCGAACAAACCATCGATGACCTTATCCCCTATGTGGAGCAAGCGCTTAAGAAATAACGGCACAACTTCTGGGATACTGGTTGGGTTGACCATCCTAATTCTTGGTGGTTTTTTTCCTTCCTTCACACAGGCGGCCGCACGGCTCGACCGGGAACCACTGGATCCTTCCTCCGCCACAAGCAGTGGTCTGTATTGCGCCTGCTTTTATACCAAAACCATGGACGCCGGAAACCACGTGGGTGTCTGCGAACCCAGCGTTCAACCAGATGCGCCTGCGTGTACCGACAACTGCCTCGCCCTGTCGGGCGGGCATTATGACCGCGTGGAAACCGCCCCGAACACTAGCAATTCCAAAGCGGTTCAGCTCGAGGCCAGCTGTGCCGGGTACGGACAGACAGTCGCGGAGTCGATTGTCGACCAAACAAAACCAAAGCCCATCGTCCCCTCTTTTATCCCCCCCTCGCTCAACGTCCCCATTCCCAACCTGAATTTCAGCGCGATCGTCGATAAAGGCGGATCGTTGCAAATCAACTTCATTGGGGAATACTTCAAAGCGGTCTACGAATACCTCTTGGGTATCTCGCTTGTGGTCGCCACGGTCATGTTCATCATCGGTGGATTTCAATACACCTTAAGCGCGCTTGCTAGCTCCCAAGCCGCCAAAGGAAAGGAACGAATGAAACAAGCGGCCATCGGCGTTGTTCTCCTCATGTCCACCTACCTTATCTTGTACACCGTGAATCCGAGCCTGGTATTTTTTAAGCCTCTTAATCTTTCAAAGGTCGCCGGTATTTTGATCGAAGAACAAATCGACGGATCCGGCTCTGACCGAAACCGTGAACCGGATCGCAAAAGAAACGGGAATCGATCCTGTCCTGTTGGCTACACACCTGCAGATTGAAACCCGCGGGGATGTGAAATTCGGAACCAAACGCGGCCCTTGTGGGGAAATTGGCCCCGCACAATTCATGCCGCTTACGTTTGATGCGACCATGAAAGGCCAACCAAAGTGCTGTACCGCCATCGCACGAAAAAATGGCAAAGCGGGAGGGAACGACGCGGCCGCCTGCGGGGTTGTCGTTACGGAATGGCCACCACCACCCTCCATCATCCCCTCATGCAATCCCAATGTCTGCGGCAATTGCCAACAAGCAGCGGATTCTTGCATCCAAGCATTTAACACGGTCAATCCTGATGGCTCAACCATTAACCAGGCCCACCTGGATAATGTCGTGCGAGCCCAGGCGCAGTTCATACAGAACCTGCTGCGCAACAAGAAGATCAATGGCGATATCGCGCTCGCAATCTGTGCCTACAACGGCACGGGCGCACAAGCAGCGCAATACGCTCAGTCCGCTATTGGCACGTACAACAACCTTTGCACCCAATCAAAATGACGTATGTTCTCCTGCCAAAAATGCGACGCACAGTCGCCCAAGTGGAGCGGGCGATGCCTCGAATGCGGCGCCTGGGGCACGCTTGTGGAGGACGTCCCAAGCTCTGTCCACCAAAAAACAGAATCTAAACGGGGGCCGGCACGCGAAAGCGTCCGGCTTTCGCTTGCAAAGGAAGGAGACGCATCTGCGTTGCGATTCCCGACCGGCATCGGGGAGGTCGATCGGGTCATCGGCGGCGGGTTGGTGCAAGGAAGTTTGGTATTGCTCTCGGGAGAACCGGGAATTGGGAAGTCGACCTTGGTGGCGATGATGGCGGTGAGCATTGCGGGGAGGGAGAGTGGAGGAGGGAGAATGACAAGGACATCAATCCCGTCACTCTCCACTCTCCACTCTCCACTCTCTCTTCCACCTCTTCCCCCCTCCCACCTCCTCTACGTCTCGGGCGAAGAATCCGCGGGGCAACTCGCGGACCGGTTTGCGCGGCTTGGCATGAAGGCGGATTCTGATATCCGATTCCTCGAGGCGATGCCGATCGAGGAGGTGGTAGCGACGGTTGAGAAAGAAAAACCAAGGGTGGCGATTTTGGATTCGGTGCAGACGTTCCCCGCGGCTACGATCGAAGGAGGGGCGGGGACGGCGACGACCGTGAGGTATGTGGCAAATATCCTTCTTGAACTTGCCAAGAAGAGCGGGGTGACGAT
>JACPHX010000001.1 GCA_016188425.1 Candidatus Uhrbacteria bacterium
GTCCAAGTCACCGTAGAGCGTAAGCATCAGCGACCTTGGGATCGGCGTCGCGGTCATAGAGAGAAGATGCGGCGCGGGGTGACGGTTCAGAAGCGAGTGGCGTTGTTCCACCCCGAACCGATGCTGCTCGTCGATCACGACCAGTGCCAGGTCTGGAATTTCTATCCCCTCCTCAAACAATGCATGTGTTCCCGCGATCACCGGAACCTTCCCTTCCTTGATGGCTTTAAGCAAATCATTGCGTCTCACTTTCTCTTCTCCAAGACGATTCTGACCTGACGTCATCAGCGCCACCGGCTTTTTGATCCACTTCTGGAGAGACGCGTGTTGTTGGAGCGCCAAAATCTCCGTCGGCGCCAAATAGACCGCCGTATATCCCGCCCGCGCGACATGGTCGATCACGAGCCCCGCGACCGCCGTTTTCCCGCTTCCCACATCCCCTTCCAAGAGACGGTTCATCGGTTCCTCCTTCGCCATGTCTTTGACGATGTCCCATCCGGCACGACGCTGGGCATTCGTGAGCGGAAACGGCAGGTTCTTCACGAATGTCTTTAACCCTTCTTCCTCAATAGGAATCGATTGAGCCAGTTTCTGCTCACGGTCTCCTCGAATTTCTGCAAACATCAGCTGGTACAAAAACAACTCATCGAACTTCAACCGGTTCACCGCGGCTTGCAGATGATTTGAGAATCTCAGCAGGCAACCACTCCCCTATCTCGGGGACGACGGCCTGCGCTCTCTTCATGGCCGTTCGAAGGCGGCGCATCGTCAGCGACCCAGTCAATGGATAGACGGGGACGATGCGCCCCGTGTGGACATTCATCCCGATCGGTTCATAGATCGGATTATCGAGCGACAAGCCGACGCGTCGCTCCACCTCCCCCGCAAACGACCACTTCGTCCCCGGCTTCAAGGTATCGAGAAGGTATTGTTGATTGAACCACGCGACGTTAATCTCCCCTGTCCCATCCTCAAGGACCACCTCGATCAAAACGAGATGCCGGTTCTTCCGCGACGGTCGCGCTTCGATGGAGGAGACCGTCGCCTCAAACGTCACCCGATCCCCAGGTTTCAAATCTCCAATCGCTTTCCTCTTGGAATAGTCATCGTAACGAAACGGTACATGCCAAATCAAATCCCCAAGCGAGGTGATTTTGAGCGCCTTCAAGTCTTTGACGGCTTTCTCCCCAAGCCCAGGTAAAGCAGCAACGGGAGTGAAAAGATGAAGAGCCATAGCGGGAAAGGATGGCAGAGGGTATCCGGCAGAGCCGGACCCGGCTTTGCCGGGCAGAGGTCGACAGAGGTCGAACAAAAACAAAGGCAATGCCCATATGTTTATAGAAAGAGGGAGATGGGTCAAACACGAATATTGACAATCGCTGCCAGACCATCTATAACACGGGGGACGCTTGGGTGAGACTCGCCAAGGTGATGTCCCGAAGGGGACTCTACGCCAATAGAACATCCCCGTACTTATCAAGGCGATGGGGCCCCTCCCTCCCCGCTTCCCCAGGTATCAAGCCCCACGGCTTTCTTCTCGTGGGGCCCTTTTTTTATAGGTCTTTTTCAAATTAGCATGTGTGTCCGAGCCACAGGATCCGTCATACATGAACGGGTCATGTTGCTTGGGCACGCATCTCAAGTTTTATAGTGATCACATTATGAAATAGCAGTTTAGCCGCCGCCAGACGGGATGAGATGCGAAGTCCTGGAGCGGAAAAAACCGGAGATGGACTGGATGTCCATTGAGGATTTTTTCCGCGAAGGACGAGCAGATCGCCCGTATGGCGGATGGATAAATGCTATTTCATAATGTGATCACTATAGATTCGTGATGCTGGCAATCGCTCGAAAGACGGGATTATATTGATCCACGGCATGCGCAATTTGCTTACGCATGGGTATGCCGAGATAGACCCCCGGCGTCTTATGGCCGTATTGCAGCATCATCTGTCAGATATCGAGACACCCCTTTCTTTCGTGGGAAAAATAGTGAAAGATCCCTCGCCGTTTGGGTTGTCCATCGAGTGATCCTTGACCTTCCCGCCCTTTTCTGTCATCCTCTCCCCATCGTTCGTCTGAACGGTCGAGGTTCCCATCCTTCGCTCCGGTGACGGAGCTACGGAGGGGTTACGTGACAACCTCGCGCCCTGGAGCCTGCACAAGGCTAATGCGTCGGTTTACCGGTGCTTACCATAGGGGCGAAAAACCTCGTCTTTCTTTAAAGGGAAGATGAAGAACACTCCGTGTTCTTACCAAATCAGCTTAAGGCACTACGATGGCCAGCAAAGATCGGTAGCAAAGAGCCAGCACAATGCGGCTCTCCAAAACTCTTTGCTACTTTTGGCAAATAGTGTATTGGAAACGATGCTCAATTTAGCCAAAAGGTCTCTGACCTCCAAAAAAGCTGGATTGGGTAGGTTGGTCACTCTGTGAGCGAGTGGAAGACGATAATCTCGTCGACCTCCAAAAAAGCTTTGGGTAGGATTTATTAGGACGAATCTAGAAGCCATTACAGGCTTCTTTTCTTTTTGGCGTGTGACCAAGAGTGCCGGTATGGTTTGTAGATTGAATCCGCAATGAGTGCATTTTTGTAAGCTGTCATTTCCTTTTTAATGACGACATCAATCCACTCGATTGCTCCCTTATCTCTTTAGAGATTCCCTCACATGCGGCTTGTTTTGAAAGAAGTTTTATGTAGAAACGCTTATGCATGAGCGGCGATTCTCTGTTTGGTGAAACGCTTGCTCACCCGCCCCATGATGAGTTTGGCCAGCTCGGTCGTGACGAAATAAGCGAGAACCACGCCGATGTTAACCATCATCATCTGAATCGACGGGGACTGGAAACGGAAGAACATTGTTCCCGGGAAGGTAAAGGGGATGATGAGGGCAACCGTCAGAGCGAGCAGAGAGAAGCCAATGAGAGGCCGCGAGGGAGAGATGGCGCGCCAGAAGGGTCGGGCGGAACGGATCGAGAAGATGAAGACAAGCTCGGTCAGGACAGAACCGATGAACCAGTTGGTTTGAAGGACTTCCGTAGGGTGATTGTGGTAGATGAAAAAGAAGAGCAAGTCGAAGGCGGCGCTTACGATCCCAAGCACGGTGGTAGCAAGGACGATTTCTCTGATGTTATACCTCCGCGGTCGCGCCACCTCGCTTGCTTCGACGCGGTCGGTCGCAATGGCAATCATGGGCGAATCCGTCAGGAGGTTCAGAAGAAGGATTTGGATGGGAAGCATGGGCAGAACATCGATGAAGAACATCGAAATGACTAGGGCGTAGAAGTTACCGAAATTGGAGGCAAGGGTGGCCTTGATGTACTTCAGCGAGTTGGAAAAAACGCTGCGCCCCTCTTTGATGCCGCCGACAATCACCCGCAGACTGCGCTTGAGAAGGACAATATCCGCCGCATCGCGCGCGACATCCGATGCGCCTTGAACAACCAGGCCGACATTCGCCATTTTGAGGGCTGGCGCGTCGTTAATGCCCTCCCCCAAGAACCCGACCGCCGCGGTCTTTTTCAAAAGGGCGATCGCGCCGAACTTCTGCTCCGGCGACATGCGGGCAAACACATGGTATTTCTTTACCGCCCTCCCTTGCTCCTTGGGAGAAAGCGCATACAGCTCCTCGCCTGTCATCACCTCCTCTGGGGTAGCCACAAGCCCCACGTCGTGCGCGACCGCTCCGGCGACTTCACGGCTGTCTCCGGTAAGGATCTTCAGCTGGACCCCTAATTCCTTGGCCTCGCGGACGGTCTGCTTTGCCGATTTCTTCAAGGAATCGACGAAGGAGATCGCCCCGACGAATTCCGGCTTTCCCCCCTCGTTTTTCGTGGACGCAACCGCGATCGTCCGTTCGCCGCGCCGGCCGGCCAGCGCCATCCAGGCCATCACCTCTTTCCGCTTCCCCGGCGTGACATCCCCGCAGGCATCCATGACTTCCTCTGGAGCGCCGCGGATGATGCATTCAGCGCGTCCTTTCCCGTGGATCGTCACGCTATTGAGGCGAGTGCGTGGGTCAAACGGAATTTCTTTGGAGCGTTTGTACTGCGCCAATTCTTTGCGGGCGGCAAGTGAAAGATGCTCCCACAGGCCCAAGTCGAACGAGTTGTTCGGCAATGCCTTTTTCTCTCCAAGGAATGAAGACGCGATCGCGGCTATGAACAGACAATCCTCTTCGTCTTTTGCCAGGACAGCGGCGACGTTCAGATGGTTCTCTGTGAGCGTGCCCGTCTTGTCTGAACAAAGAACCTCGATGCTCCCAAGGTCTTCGATCGCCGAGAGGCGGCGGACCACCACCGACTTCTTCGCCAACTCCATCGCGCCATGGGAGAGCGACATGGTTGTGACGACCGGCAGGGCCTCGGGGATGACGCTCACCGCAAGGGCTATCGAGAAGAGAAGCAGGTCGAAGAGGTCGACCGACCCTTGCTTGAGAATAAGGTTCGCCAGGAATACGACCGCGAGCGTGATGAGAATGAGCCGCAGGACAAATGCGCTCAACCGGCTGATCCCCTGCGCGAAGGTGCTCTCGCGCTCGGTCTCGACCGACAGCCGCGCCACCGACCCCATTACCGTCTCTCGTCCCGTATCAATGACAAGCCCTAGGCCGCGGCCGCTCATGATGCGCGTGTTGGAAAAAACGATGTTTGATGCCTTGTAGGCCTCCGTCTCGATACGCGAGAGCGCCTCCCCGACTTTGTGGATCGGTACCGATTCTCCCGTAAGCGGCGACTCGTCGACCACGAGATTTTCCGCTTCGATGAGCCGGATATCAGCCGGGACGATGTCGCCCGTCTCCACGATCGCCACATCCCCACGAACAATCTGGCGCCGATCCACGGTCTGCTCCTCTCCCCCGCGCAAGACGCGTACGTAGGAGATGATGAAGTTGCGTAATTTTTCCAGCGCCTGCTCGGAGCGGGATTCCTGGACGAACCCGAGCACTGCGTTCACCCCCACGATGACAGCAATGACGATCGCGTCGATGAGCTCTCCCAGCACGACGGCCAAGACGGCGGCCGCCAAAAGAAGGTAAACGAAGGGAGAAGCGAACTGGCGCAGGAGGATCTGCCACGGCCTCACGCGATGGAGCGTAAGTTCGTTGGGGCCGTTTGCCGCCAGGCGTTTCGCCGCCTCCGCCTCGCTTAATCCGCGTCGCGTGACCGAGAGCTCAATCAACAGGTCTTTTTCGGACAACTGCGTAAAAGGAGAGAATGGCATAGTGTGGAAATGATACCATCTGCAAAAGAAAAAACCGATCTTCCGATCGGTTTTCTCTGGTGCACTCGGCAGGATTCGAACCTGCGACCCTCAGCTCCGCAAGCTGATGCTCTATCCAGCTGAGCTACGAGTGCGTGGACACTGCGACTAATGGTTGCCAAGACGAAGCTCCGCGAGCTGATGCTCTATCCAGCTGCCTGTCCGCCATAGCTCGGGGCCATTTGAGCGACGGCGGAAGCTACGAGTGCGCTAGCCCATGAAAAATACCCGAATAACTAAATTTTGTACAGTCGGCGCAAGAGGTCGGCCCACGTCTCCTCATCGCGCTCCAAATCCTCGGAAACATAGGGGAGCAGGGCTTCGCGGACGTCGTTGGGATTCTCTTCCTCCAGGGGAACGGACATGAGGGGGAGCATCAGGGAATCGAGGCGGATGTAGAGGGTAGAAATAGCCGGCGGTTCGTAGACGATGAAGAATTGCTTCACCTTGCGCCAATCATAATGACGATCGTCCACAAGGATCCCCGTCGAAGTGATCACGACCGGCACGCGCGGCGGTGCTTTCATGCTATTCATGAAAACGATGACGGCGCCCATGAGGATGATCACGCCGAAGAGGAAGTTCTGCGTCAGTACCGAGTAGAGGACAAGCGCGATCCCCAGCGTGGACATGATGAGATACCACAACGCCGACCGCTCATACTGCGGATACTCATCGATCTCCCAGGCGGCCATCACATCTCCCAATCGTTCCATCCCCTCCACCGGTTGCCCGGGCGACAGTTTTTCAACAAGCCAGCCAGTCGTGTCTACAGGTATCATATGGGAGTAGTATACCTCTCCTTTCCACTCCAATCAAAAACCCGCCTGATCAGGGCGGGTTGTTCTCGCTACTTCTTTTTCTCCTGCTTCGGTTTCTTTTTATTCTTCTGCTGCGCGTGGTTTCCTTTGGCCATAGCGATGGTGAGTTAAGGATTATTGCGTGTAGTATATCACGTCCAACCCCAGGTGTTAGTTTTCAAATCCAACACCTGGGGTTGAATTATTTCATGTACTGCAACACCACCGCGGCGATCTCCAAACAAACAAGCGACGCGCCGGCCATGATGCTGATCTGCAATGCCATCCGTTTGCGATCGGTGCGACTGAAGAGGACGGCGCTCACTTCCGTGGGCAGGACAAAACCGAGCCAGAAGAATCCTGCGAGGCCGTAGATGTTCCAATCCAATGGGAAACCATTCAGGAGCAGGGCAAAGACGAAGGTGGTGACAACGGTCACCATGAACTGCATCACGAGCAGTTGCCACATCGATTTCATTTGTTTTTTCTGCTCATCCTGTGACAGTTTGTCGAAGCCATGGATCTTCCCCCAGGTCTTGCCGAAAATCGGCGTGTACCAAATGGCTCCGAAGATGAATTGGAGGACGGAGGCAACGAGGACGGCAGTATAATTGATGTGGACGTAATCGATGTGGACGGGCATAAGATGATGAGGACAAGAGGAACTAAGAAGATTAAAAACAGTCTAACAGACCCCCTCTCAAATCTCCAACCCCTGGGGATGTTGCGGTTTGGAATAGAAGTCAGGTTGGCACGTTTGCTATTCTCCCTGAAATTTATTAGGATTCCCTCACTACGGAGAGGTACCCAAGAGGCTGAAGGGGCGGGTTTGCTAAACCTGTAGGTCGGCGTTAAAACCGGCGCGAGGGTTCGAATCCCTCCCTCTCCGCCAAAAAACAACCAGGCGTCTGGTTGTTTTTTGATATACTGTGCATACCTTTCCCCTATGCTCACTTTCCTCACCCGCTC
The DNA here is from genome assembly GCA_016188425.1 of Candidatus Uhrbacteria bacterium. Lineage (GTDB taxonomy): Bacteria > Patescibacteriota > Patescibacteriia > UBA9934 > GWF2-40-263 > JACPHX01. The sequence goes on from JACPHX010000001.1 coordinate 7,033, forward strand.
CTTCCGCTGGCTCATCGAGTCCTACCTTTTCATCGTCGTCGCAGCCATAGCGGTTGGCATCTTCTTTTCCGAACCAGTTTCACACCTCGCGCCGTACACAACACTTTTCCTCCAAGTGATTTTTTTCTTGAGCAGCTTGAAACTTGAAACAAAAGAGGTGGTGCGGGGGGTAAAACAATGGAAAACCCTTGTGGTTACCAACGCGATTATTCTCCTCATCCTCCCCACAGTCGTCTTTCTCCTCACACGCGGCATGGATGCAGAAACCGGCTTTGCCCTCACGCTCTTGGCCGCCATGCCCGCGGGGATGACGCTCCCCCTCATGGCCGACGTGATCGGGGCTGACCGCCCGCTCGCCTTGTTGCTGACCGTGAGCACTTCCCTCCTCGCCCCTCTCACCATCCCCCTCATCCTCTCCGCGCTCGTCGGATCAGAAATAGAGCTCCCGTTCCTTTCCATGGTTTGGCGCCTCTTCCTCGTTATTGTCATTCCTTTCGCCTGCGCCCAGGTCGTTCGACGCATCCTCAAGGTCGGGGTCGCGAACAACGCTTATTTATTCAAGCCCGTCTCCCTTCTCCTCCTGGGAGGCCTCATTGCCGCGTCCGTCGCCACAAACGCACCGGCTATCAGCGGATCCCTTCCCCGTCTCGCGAGCGCCCTGTTCCTCCTGGTGCTGTTCTTCCTTGGAATCCACCTGTTTGCTCATCTCTGCTTTTTCTGGAAGCCCTACAAAGAACAGGTCACCATCGCCGCGTCCGTCACCTTCATGAACTTTACACTGGCGATATATTTGGCCAACCAATATTTCCCGGATCCAGACATTATCATCCTGCTTGTCCTTTCTATCATCCCTTGGGCTATCCTCCTCGTTCCGCTCGCATCACTCACCGAGCACCTGCGGAAACGCGGATGGGTGCGATGAATCCTGCATCAAAAAGCCGACTCTCCCCCGTCATGCGTCCTTCGCGGGGACGCATTATTTTTTCGACTCTGCCTTTTCCAAGATCGCCTCTATCACTTTTTTAAGACCACCACCCAAAAACCCGGCAGGTTTCTCTATGGCTTCGCGCAGTTGTTCAAGCAATGACTCTGTAGTCGAAGCGGCCTCGGTTGCCTTTCGTTTAGCATCTTCCAATTCAAGTTCCGTTGATTGGATCACTCGACGAAGCTCTTCCTTTTCTTTTTTGTATCCCTCGTATGATTCCTCGGATCTGGTTTGTACCCCAGTGAGCACCTTCTTTGTCTCGTTTGTTTCCCGGAGAGCATCATTCAATCTGGATTCCGCTTTCTGAATCTTCCCCTCATACTCTCGCTGCATGTCCGCTTTTTCCGATGCCGCCTTTTTTTCGAGCGCGGCGAGCGCCTTCTTCATTTCTGCCGCCTCGTTCATGGCCTCAAGCGCTTGCTGCTCCGCGGAAAGGATTATGCCCTCGTTTCTTGTGGTTACCTCAAACGGCGTAACGGGAACCCGCTCGCCCAGACGCTTATCCTTGTTTAGGGAATCGGAAAGTCTTTGCAGAAAAGAGCGTGCTTGGTCTGTTGCCTGCTGCATGGTAACCCGCGTTTGTGCCGGCGCATCCATACGGCTATAGAGGATGCCGTCCGGGGTGATAGACGCGGGGATGCTTGGGGTATATGGACCCAGATAGTCCCCTACCCAACGCCTTTGCAAAACCGGAGACAATTCTTGAAATTTCCTTATATTATTTGTAACATAGTACCCTTCGTTTTCTGTGAGCCCATCGTACAAAAACTGAAGAATCGCATTGACTTCGTTTGCTAAAATGATCTCTTTGCTTTTCCTTTCTTCTACAGATTCAGACTCTTTCCTCTGTTCCTCGGAAGATAAATCCGTTTTGGTATCCGCAACAACAAACGTTTTCACTTGAGAAGTCTTGTGGAGCCATTCCCTATCGAGCGCATTGAGCATCTTTATACATTGATCAAATACATTCAAATTCGTGCCTTTACTCTCGAGTGAAAGCGAACTAAGCATGTACGCAATAGCCTCTTGTCTGGCGATCCCATAAACTGCCTCCACTGATAATGTGTTTATCAACTCATTCTTGATGACGAAGTGATTTAACCCTTTTTTATTATTGTCAACTCTTCTGAGTAATCCATCACCGTCTGTTCTCAAAAGTCCTGCCAAAATATGGCGCCTTTTTTCTTCGTTTTCATCGCCTGGCAATTCCTTTATCAATACGTCAACAATGTACTGTGCATACTCTCCCCAGACCGTTTCTGACTGCGACTCCATGCGCCGTTCTAAGCCTGTGTATTTAGCGTCTTTAAAGGGATTGTGAAATTCTTTTACACGGTCGCATCTTACTTTAGCTCCCCTCAACCGAATGGCTAGGAACTCCTTCTGAAGCCGCTCCGTATAGCTCTTCTCATCCTGTGGTAGGACATCGATGGCAGCAAATTTTGCTTCCCAGACGGCAAGTTCGTCCGTCGTCATTCCTAATTTACGCCGATTTCCTTCTCGGAGAGTGCGGACCAGCTGCTGTGCATAAGATTGAAGCGCCGTCCGCAGTTCGATGATCCGCGCCTCCTTCTGCGCACGCAGACTTCTTACCGCCTCTGCCATTTCATTTTCTTCGTCCCCAAGCATGTCATCCACGGTCATGCCTGCGGCCTCGGCCGTTTTCTGAAGCCATTCATTGTTTTCGATGATTTCCTCTTCAGTGGAGACAATTTCGTCGATCCCGTCCGCGACATTTTTTCCTTCTTCCGTCGCCAACGATTCCTTGGCGAGATTCTTGCCCAGCACGAGAGCAGAGGAGTCAATCCAGTAGCGCAGGGCTTTCCCATCAAGCTCCCCTTGCAATAGATTTTCCAGGGCAACAAGATAGTCTTCCACCGTCGCATAGTGTTTCGCCTCTGTCTTCACCACTGCCATTTTCTTCTCTTTCACTTTTATACCCAGTTGATCCGTGAGCTCCGCCAACGAGGCTGGTTTCTCTGCCATACAGGGTGGATTGTCGTACTTGAATAATATTGGCTCAATTTTATCATAATGACTGGCGAAGCAACAATAACGTTGTTATTGAATTGAACAGGGTCTTAAGAGCATAGAAGCGTGGCTGCCCCTAAACAACATTACCTTCCAGATTCCGAACTTTTCTTCTATCCTATCTCCATGAAACCCTTCTCCATTCAAGACTTCCCCTTCTCGTATCGCGAACTCCTCAAGACGTTGTGGCGTTTCCTCACTCCGTACCGGGGACGTTTTTTGGTTGCGGCGTCCTTTCGTCTCGTGGGGGACATCGCTTGGCTCTTCCCGGCTTTTGGGATGGCGAAACTGGTCGAATTCTTTACTGGTTATCACACGGGTGCCTCTCTAGAAACATTATGGATCATCCTTGGCCTATGGGCCGTCGCATCGGTTCTTCGACAGGGAGGAAAATACTTCTCCCGCACCGTCGGGTATTACACGACCGAACGGGCCGCGCAGGACGCGCAGACGGAAAGCATGGACCATTTGTTCCGACTCGATTTGGCCTGGCATGAAAAAGAGAACGCCGGCAACAAGCTCAAACGCATCGATCGCGGTTCCGAAGCCATCAACAGGATCCTGCGGAGCTTCCTGGATATCCTCATCGAAGTAGCCGTAAACATCGTTGGGATGGTCATTATTTTGGCCAGCGTCGATCTTACTATCTCCCTTGCCACCAGCTTCTTCGTCCTCATCTTCTACCTCATCTCCGCCCGTCTGGGACCCGCCGCCAATGCAGCCGCACAAGAATGTACTGGAAAAGAAGAAATCCTTAATGGCGTCTTGTTTGAAGGGATCAACAATATCCGTACCGTCAAAGTCCTGAACCTTGCCACAGGGATCCTCGCCCGTGTACGCAAGGCAAGCGAACAGTTGCTTGCAAAACTGCGTCAACGGATCTGGCGGTTCCAACAACGCGGCGCCATCTTGAACCTCTGGGCAAACTTTTTCCTTGTTGCCGCTTTGAGCGCCATCGGCTGGAATATCACCCAAGGCCACTATGCGGTGGGTTTCCTCATCCTTTTCTACGGCTACTTCAACCGCGTCTACGATGCCGTCGCCCAGCTGACCCAGATCGTGGAAGAAACGACCGTTTCCAAATACTCCGTCGGCCGCATGATGGATATTTTGAACACCCCCGTCTCCCCGGAAGAATCCCTGACCGCCCTCCCCTTCCCCAGAGACTGGAAGTGTATCTCCCTCAAAGACGTCGGCTTCTCCTACGGCGGGAGCGCGGTCTTGCGGGGCCTCACCTTCGACATCAACCGCGGACAACGAATTGGCATCATCGGCCTCTCGGGCGCGGGCAAGTCGACGCTGTTCAAGCTCTTGCTCAAGGAGAACGAACAGTACACCGGCGAAATCCTCGTCGATGACATCCCGCTTCGCTCCATCAAAAAATCCTCTTACTACAAACAAGCCGCGGTCGTCCTCCAAGAAACCGAGGTCTTCAACTTCACCCTGCGTGAGAACATTACGATCGCCAACCCATCAGACGCCAAGCATGAGAAGGACATCAAGCAAGCGCTCGACGTCGCCCATGTCACGCCGTTCCTTTCTCGTCTCCCTGATGGACTCGACACGATGATCGGCGAAAAAGGAGTGAAGCTCTCTGGCGGCGAACGCCAACGTGTCGGGATCGCGCGCGCCGTCTTCAAAAAACCGACCCTTCTCTTCCTCGATGAAGCGACGTCGCATCTCGACCTTGAATCAGAGGAGAACATCCGCGAATCCCTCCACGAATTCTTCCAGAGCGTGACCGCGATCGTGATCGCCCATCGGTTGACGACGATCAAGGAGATGGACCGGATCCTCGTTTTGGAAAAGGGAAAACTGATTGAGGAAGGGAGCTTCAAAGAGCTCTATGACAAGGGGGGACGGTTCTACCAGTTGTGGGAGAAACAGAAGCTGGTGGCGTAATCATGACCCTTTTTTTCACGGGCAGGTTTCAAACCCGACCCAACGACGTATCTATGCCAAAACCATGGAAAACAAGGGAACGTTCCGTTCTTGAACAGACGACAGAGGAAACGTCGGAACAAAAAACCGAACGCGAGCTGACGCTTGGGATGATGGACTCCTCCCTCCCCCTGATCGACCTCCACGGGTACACCCGTGACTCGGTGGCACATGAGCTGGATGCATTTTTTGGCGTGCAAAAGGAAGGCACTTGCGTTCGCGTCATGTATGGCGTCGGGAAAGGAATTCTCAAGGAGGAGGTGAATGCGTATCTCAAAAATGAACTCACAAAGCCGAACTCGCCCGTGACGGCATATCGGACGGATCTCGTCACGGCGAGTGTCGTAGTACTGATGAAATGAGCGTCGGGGAGATCTGCTGGCTCGGCTACCCAGCCGATAACCTTCCCAAAGGAACGGCTCTCATCGACTCGCTCGCAGAGATTAATCTCTAGCTCGACGGCTCCATCATCGGTGGCGCCGTTTTTTAATTGAACTGTTTATCGTACTTGAATATGGCAACGCGGGAATGCGGCCTGCAAGTCCGCAGCTAGGTCGGGGACGAAAAACCCTGTGTGTCGGGACAGGGCTGGATCAAGTGTCTTTGTAAACGCGGTCTCTTGGATAAAATAGGACTCACCGTCTTTCAAATAGCTGACCATCTCAAAGAAATCATCGATGCCATGGATCCCTGGGGCGACGGTTGTGCGGAACTCATGAGGAATTCCAGAAGATTGGATGAGACCGAACGTGCGCCGACACAACTCCACAACCTTCTCACCGCCGCTACGAACAATCTCCTGATATTTCTCCCACCGATGTTTGAGATCCATCGCGAAGTAGTCGACGACCCCCTCTTCGATCGCCCGCGTGACGACCTTCGGATGAATGCCGTTGGTGTCGAGCTTCACGAGCAGGCCTAAGTCTTTTATCTGTTTGAGAAACGGCAGGAGGCCGACCTGGATGGTCGGCTCTCCCCCGGTTATACACACCCCGTCGAGCATGGATTTATGTGCAGCGATATATTCGAGGATGTCATTGGTATCAGGGATGCCCGAATGGCGGGCTAAAGCCACGCCGCTACGTTCCGATCCGCCGGCCGGATGCACCGGAATCAATTCAGGATTGTGGCAGTACGGGCAACGGAATGGGCATCCCTGGGTGAACACAATCGCGCAGGTTTTCCCTGGGTAATCGACGAGACTTAATGGTTGGAACCCGCCGATGGTCATAGGGGACATGTCTGCGCCGCCTGTTCCATGCGGACGGGATGAATCCCATCCCTACGTTCGTCTGCTTGTTTTGCTCCCTCCTCCACTCTCCCTCCTCCCTCCCCCTGCGCCCCGCCCACCACATACTCCACTCTCTCTTTGAACTCGCTCTTCTTCCCCTTGTTCCACTGGTCGACGGGACG
>JACPHX010000014.1 GCA_016188425.1 Candidatus Uhrbacteria bacterium
AGGGAAAAAGAAAGCGGTCACCAACATCACCAAACGCCACGCCAAACGCATGGAAGACGCGAAGGTGAAAGCAGCGGCGTAACGATTGCTCGACATAGGCGGGGTCCCTTGACCCCGCTTTTTGTTGCAATGATGCGAATATTGACAAAATCGTTTTTCCACGATATACTGGGCTTACAATTGAAGACGTATCCAGAGAGCAGGGTGTGAAGGGAATTGGCCCAATACCTGCCCGCAGCGTGTCCGCAAGGATGACGTGCGAAATCCAACCCCGTAAGGGGAACGATGCAAGGAAAAGGATACGTCGCCACAGAAATAGGCGACTTTTGTTTTGAAAAAACCACTTTGTCGGTTCAAAACAAGTCGCCGTGGCGGCGTATTCCCATTCCCGGTTAGCAATGCGTCGTTCCTATTGGGACGACGCATTTTTCGTTTATAAAATGCCATCTAGTCCGCCCCGGAGGACGCACCGGATGAAAAAATTCTGACTGGATACGTTATCGGTTGGTTCGGTTTGCCCTCGATCCTTTTCTTGGGTCTGTGAGTGATCCTTCCCCGCCTCCATGGTGGAGCGCAGCAGCATCACAGACCGAATCGGAAGGATCGAGAGAAAAGGAGACGGCTCGTGCGAAAAATCATCGTTGCGTTGGTATTCCTCTGTTTGATGTTCCACGGATGCGCCAACACGCAGGTATCGGAAACCCCACAGACGCCTCCGACGGAGGAAAAAGAGACAAGAACGTTCGTGGGGACGATGCTTCCCATGCTCGCAGAGACGATTCAGGAACTCCTGTGGGCCGTGGATGCCGATCCGGATGTATCCGCGGAAGCATTCACCACGCTTCCCTGCCCCAAGGGCCTGCGGTCAATCATCGGAGGTGAGGGAAAGCCGGCGCATTTGCTGACCTGCCCCGAACGATTCACCGTGCTGATCGATACAACCGAACAGGCGGTGCGCGCATACGACTATCTGTTGTTGACGCGAGGAATATGCATCGTGTTCCAGCACGAAGGCACCCCTCTCTTCCTCAAAGAGGCGCAGGAAGAAAAAACCGGTCTCAACAAGTTGTCGCTCGTGCGCCTGTCCACCTTCGACCGGCTTCCTCCTGCCCCGGAACCCCTGCTGATTGGCGCCTGTCCGATCCTGTGACGCCGGATCGAGCAACGCCAATCCATCTGCCATTCCAAAAGAAAGGAGGTGACAATCAACTGCTTCGCGATGAATCGTGACCTCCAACAAGTCATCGCAAAGCCCCCCCTTGAAGCAGGCCCATCTTCCCCTGCTTCAAGGACCTTTTTCCCAGCTCATAAGCCCTATGACGTTGGCTTCTCACGATTTTGTGGGATGGGAAGGAAGGAGAAAAGGAGAAAATCATGCGTTCCTTGATAATTTGTGCCGCCATGAAAGAAGAATTGCCGTTTTCTGATGAAGGCGGAGATGAACGGCGGTTGGCGCTGGAGAAAGAGACAGGTGTGTCGATTCGATTGCTTCGGACGGGGGTTGGAAAGGTGAATGCCGCATCGGCAGTCACGGAGGCGCTTGTTCGCGAGCCGGCAAATGCGGTGATCGTGGTTGGTACGGCTGGTGCCCTGAGTCAACGTGCGCACAAAAACTGGTGCGTCGTCATCACGCGGGCGAATCAACATGATGTGGACGTGAGGGCTCTCACACATCTCCAACTCAAAAGAGGTGATATCCCCTTCGAAAAAACGTCCACCTGGATAGCCGATGCTTCCCTGAGGAATGCATTGTTTGTCGCTGTTCTGAATCGGGACGGAGCTGGCAGGCAGGGCGGCATCATTTCCGGAGATCGTTTTCTCGCGGACGCACAGGAAGCGGAAAGACTCGAAGAATTGTTTTTCGCTGATGTGGTCGACATGGAAACCGCCGCCGTTGCACAAGCATGCCTCCGGCTGAATACCGTATGGGCATCTTTCAGAGTTGTCTCGGATGCGGCGAATGGGCAGGCCCCTGCGGATTTCGTTGCTGCCGTGGCAAATGTCGCCCAGCGAATCGAAGGAATCGTAGCAGAAGGCATGCGTAACTGGGGAAAAATCTGATCAATTCTGTCATGGATCCCAAGCGATTCATGACTCCTTTTTCCCAACTCGCGATCTTACCGATCGACGATTGGCGCCTCACACTATCGTGAAGTGGGAAGGAAGGAAACAAGGAGAAAATCATGACCCAAACGACCCCGGGACAACCGGAAACGATCCTCTTGGATCGGTTCCAGTTCGCCCATGTGAAGGATTGCAATACGGCGCAGGTGCGCCTGGTGGAAGGACCGACGCGCCTCCAGCTCCAGAGCAACGAAGAGCTCGTGAAAATCTTCGACAAGATCAAGGTCAGTTCGAACCAGTTCGCCTGCGTTTGGCATCCGTTTAACAAGGACACGGGCGACCTCGTCCAGGGAGAACACGAGTTTCGCGTGGGTCCCACGATCTTTTCCTTGCATCCGGGAGAACAGCTCGGCTTCGGAGGAAAAGTTCAGGACGCATACATCCTCACCGACGATGATGCTCTGCTCCTGCGAGCCGACAAGGAGGTTCCCCATCCGCTGAAGGATGGTGAGAGCATCCAAGCCGGTACCGAGATCCTCCTGCGAGGGCCGCGGAAGTTCATTCCGCACAAAGACATCCTCGTGAAGGAACGCCGCCGCGCGATCGCGCTGACGGATACCCAAGGAGTATTCATCCAGAACGACGATACGGGCGTGGTGCGCTTGGAACGCGGGCCCAAAAGCATCTTCCTCGAGCAGAACGAGTCCTTGTGGGACAAAATCCTGACGGAGGAGGAGCTCCAGGCGCTCGGTTTCAAGGAGCAGACGATCGACAAGGACAGCCGCGTGCTGTCCGCAACCCCGCGGGCGCGAGCGAAAAACTCGGATGCGGTGGTCATCGATCTGGAAGACAACGAGGCGATCTGCATCTTCGATGGGAACAAAAGCAGGGTCGAGTTCGGCCCGAAAATCTTGTTCCTGGGACAGCATGAGCGTCCCAAGGTGCTCTTCATCTCCGGCGGAGTCCCGATCCGGCCCAGTGTCCTGCGTCTGTCCAAGCTCAAGCTCGGTCCGGATTTCATCCGCGATCGATTGAGTGTGCGCACGCGGGATAACGCGACGCTGACGCTGGATGTGAACTTCCGGTGGCGGTTCCAGGTGGATCGCGAACACCCCGAGAAGATATTCGCGACCAAGGACTTCATAGGTTTCGCCGCACAGTCGCTCTCCTCGGAAATCCGGGAGACGGCCGCGGCGCATACCTTCGAGGACTTTCACGCGAAGGCGGCCGAACTGATCAAGAAGGCGGTCTTCCAAGGAAAGGAAGGCCGCGTGTTCCCGGAAAACGGCTTGGAAATCTTCGGGGTGGATGTGGAAAGCATCACGCCCACGGATAAGGAGATCGCCAGCAAACTGGCCGACGCGATCAAGTCCAACGTCGACATCGTGACGCACCGCATCAAAGAAGAGGCCCAGCTGGAAAGCCAGCTCCGTCTCATCGAAGGGCGGGCGCGCAATGCCAAGGCCGAGAAGCAATTGATCGAACTCCAGGTCGAGAATGATCGCACGAGCCAGATCGAGAAAGCACGCATCGCAGCGGACGCCGCCAAGGCGACGGCGGAAATCGCGGCCGAATCGACCAAAGTGACGGCGCAAGGCGAGGCCGAGGCCCACCAGACCAAGGAGGGAGCGCTGATCGAACTCGAGCGTAAACGCTTGGAGATTCAAATCGACGCGGATCGAAGACGCAAGGAAATCGAACTCAACCACGTGCGGGAACTCGCAAAGGTCGAAATCGAGAAGCACCGAGAGATCACCGAGCACCTCAATAGCGAGGGCGGCAAAACGCTCGTGGCTCTCGAGCACGCCAAGCTCGGAGCCACGGCCCAAAAAATCCTGGTCCTCCCCACCGACTCGCGCCTGCACCTGGGCCTCCCACCCAGTCTGCTTCGCAACGTCTTCGAGACGAGCGGCGTCTCCCCGCCCAAGAACGACTGAGACCTACTGAGCCCAAAACAAACAAACGATTTGAATGGCTCGCCCAGAACCCCACGCGGTTCTGGGCCCTTTTTCCCAGCTCATAAGCACATGACGTTGGTTTCTCACGATTTTGTGGGATGGGAAAAATGCATAGTCAGGGTTTATTCCCCGACTTTTTTGTTTGCGCCCTTCATTTTCTCCCCCCTCCATTTCTCAATCTCCGCATGGTTCCCCGAGAGGAGCACCGGCGGCACCTTCCATCCTTTATAGTCCTCTGGCTTCGTGTACTGCGGGTATTCCATCTCCCCCGCCTCATTATGTGATTCATCCTTGAGGGACTCTCGATCCCCAAGCACCCCCGGCACGTTCCTCGCGATCGCGTCGATCATCACGAGCGCGGGCAATTCCCCGCCTGTGAGAACATAATTCCCGATCGAGAACGATTCATCGGCCACATGCTCCTCCACGCGATGATCCACACCTTCGTACCGGCCGCAGAGAAAAATGATCTGACCATATTTCGCCAAACGTTTGGCGTCCTTCTGGGTGAACGTTTTTCCCGATGCCGATGTCAAAATGACCCGCGTCTTTTGTTTCGTCTCGCTGCCCGCTGCCCGCTGCCCGCTGCCAGCTATCCCCCCCACCGCCCTTTCAAACACCCCAACCTTCATCACCATCCCCGGGCCGCCACCGTAGGGCGAATCATCCACCTTTTTGTGTTTGTCG
>JACPHX010000017.1 GCA_016188425.1 Candidatus Uhrbacteria bacterium
GCAGCGGACATCGAGGTTCACGACTTCATCAACTCCTGCTCCATCTATGATGCCCAAGACGGCACACTGATCGACGGGCCGGTGGCGGTCGAAATCAGCAGCGGCTTCGGCGGGGGAGAATCCCCTATCTCATTCAACAACTTCTCCTGGACAATCGCCGCGGGGGACACAAGGAAGGCAATGCTCCGTTGCAACTTCGCCAATGTCGATACGAATGGGGGCGACAACGATCTCTACTCCTTCTACATCGACCAGGCCGGTGACATCACCGCCGAAGATGCGAACGGACAGAACGTCTACGCGGACCTTTCGGTTGTCGACGCGGAAGCAAATGACGACGGCGACGTGGTGTCGATCACCATCACCAACAGCGGATCCCTCGCGGTGACCTTGGACGGTTCGTCGCCCCAAAGCGACATCATCCTGGGAAACAGCACCAACATCACGGTGTCGACGTACAGATTCCAGGCCACCGACGAGGACTTCCTTGTGAAGCGGATCGCGATCCGGAATTGCGTGACGGCGACGGCAGATGCAAACGACGACTGTGCGGGCCCGAGCGAATTTAACGGCGACGATGTGGTCGTGGCAGTCGTGATCCTCGAGTACATGAACCAGGCGGGAAACATAGTCACCAAGACCGGTTTCCTTTCGGGCGGCATGGCCCAGTTCTCGGGATTGGATTTCTACGTCCCATCGTCGTCCACACGAACCCTCAAGGTCCGCGTGACGACGAACAGTGTTTCTTCAATCGGCGCAAACGCTGGAGACATGATCCAGCTCAACTTCGACGCCGAAGCATCGGGCACAGCCGTGTTCGAAGCGATCGGGGCTGACTCTGGAGAGACGTTAACGGAAGCGGATCTGGATACGTATGTCGTGGCGAGCTCCATGGTCGCGCACAAGACGCAGCCGACGATCACATTACATGCGTCAAGCCCAAGCGGGGCCTCCATCCCAGGGTTCAATGAGGTGCTGCGGTTCGATGTGGCGGCAGATTCAAGAGGATTCGTGACAATCGATCAAATCGTCTTCGGGGTGCGCACATCGGAAAGCGGAAGCGCGTTCAATGCCTGTGACACTTTGGCAGACGGCGACGTGTTCCAGCTCTATGACATCTCCGATTCATCGAACAAACTCGATGACGACGGAGATTGGGCATTTATCGACAACACGGACTCGACTTGTGTGAGCGGCGGCGGGGACATGGATTCCTTGGCCTACGCAGTCCTCAATTTCGAGGGCTCTGGCGCCAACCCAGAAGAAATCGACGCTGGCACCACCAAGACCTATGTCTTGAAGGTCGATACCACCGGCGCAAGTTCGGCCGATGACGACTCGATCCGCGTCGACATTGTCGACCAGGATGAAGCAGATCGCGTGCTCGGCGGACTGGCAGCCGTCCAATGGCATGATGACGTTGAGGGATCGGATTTCGACGGGACGTACATCATGAACCTGCCGATCAACGGCGGAACGCTGATGTACTAAAAAACAAGGGAGGGCAGGCGACCACGCCAAGCCCGATCACTGGACGACATCCCTTCGTCCATCACAAAAGCGTCCGCAATCATCCCCATGAAGGATGAGAGCGGACGCTTCTTTATTTTAGCTTATCACGATCTCCTCCTTCTTCACCCCAATCGCCACCTTCTCTCCCTCCTTCACATCCCCACTGACGATCTTCATCGAGAGGGGATCGAGAATAAGAGATTGGATGACGCGCTTGAGCGGACGCGCGCCAAAGGCCGGATCGAATCCTTTTTTCGCTAGAAGTTTTTTCGCCGCGTCAGACACCGTCAGCGTAATGTCTTTTTGAATCTTCAACCGTATCGCCACGCGCTCAATCTGCCGATCGACGACCTGGATGATGTCGGCTTCTGTGAGCGAGTGGAAGACGATGATTTCGTCGAGGCGATTCAAGAACTCGGGGCGGAAGTAGTCCTTGAGCATGCCCATGACTTGGCTGCGCACATCGTCGTCAGCCGCTGTGGCGTTGCCGTTTTCAAACCCCATTTCCTGCTTGCGGTTGCCCGCGGAAAGGATCATGTCGGAACCGAGGTTGCTGGTCATGATGACCACGACGTTCTTGAAATTGACCTTGCGGCCTTTCGCGTCTGTCAGGTGCCCTTCGTCGAGGATCTGTAAAAGGAGGTTGAAGGTATCTGGATGCGCCTTTTCGATCTCATCGAGCAGGAGGACGCAGTAGGGGCGGCGACGGACGATCTCGGTGAGCTGGCCGCCCTCTTCGTAGCCGACATAGCCGGGAGGGGAGCCGGTGATTTTCGCCACGGCGTGCTTTTCCATGTACTCGGACATGTCCAGGCGCACAAGCGCTTGCTCGTCGTTGAACATGAACGCGGCAAGCGAGCGGGCGAGCTCGGTTTTACCGACACCAGTCGGCCCCAGGAAGAGGAAAGAGCCGATGGGGCGGTTCTCTTCCGCAATTCCTGCGCGGGAGCGCCGGAGGGCGTTTGCGACAGCCACGATGGCCTCTCGTTGCCCAACGACGCGCTTCTCGAGCTCTTCTTCCATGCGCGCCAGTTTCTTCATCTCGCTCTCGAGCATCTTGGAAACGGGGATGCCCGTCCATCGTGCGACCACGCCGGCGATGTCTTCTTCGGTCACACTCTGCTTGAGGATGCCGCGGTCGGCTTGGAGCTTCGCCAATTCTTTCTCGGCGGTGATGAGCGCTTTTTCCTGCTTCGGAAGCGCGGCGTAGCGGATCTCCGCGACTTTATCGAGGAACCCGCGGCGCTCGGCAGACTCGGCTTCCAGACGCAAACGGTCGATCTCAGCTTTGATCGTATGGATGGCCGCGATCTTATCCTTCTCGCTCTTCCAGCGCGTCTCAAGCGCGTCAGATTTTTCATGGAGGTCGGCAAGCTGTCGCTCAATATCGGCGAGGCGCACTTTGCTCTCTTTATCTTCCTCCTTCTCCAGCGCCTTGCGTTCTATTTCAAGGCGGATGAGATTGCGTTTCAATTTATCCAAATCTTCCGGCATCGAATCGATTTGCATGCGCAGCGCGGCCGCGGCCTCGTCTATGAGATCGACCGCTTTGTCTGGCAGGTTGCGTTCAGTGATGTAGCGCGTCGAAAGCTCAACCGCGGATACGATGGACGGGTCGCTGATGTGGACGCCGTGGTGGACTTCGTATTTTTCCTTGATGCCGCGCAGGATGGCGATCGCGTCTTCCACAGACGGCTCCGCGACCACGACTGGTTGGAATCGTCTCTCAAGCGCCGGATCTTTCTCTATATGGCGCTGGTATTCCTTGAGGGTGGTCGCGCCAATGGCATGCATCTTTCCGCGCGCGAGGGCGGGCTTCAACATGTTCGCCGCATCCAAAGAATTGCCCTCGGTTGTCCCGGCACCAACAAGCGTGTGTAGCTCGTCGATGAACAGGATGATCTTCCCAGCGGATTGCTCGACTTCACGGATAACCGCTTTGAGACGGTCTTCAAACTCGCCGCGGAACTTCGTCCCCGCGACCATCGAACCGATATCCAGCCCGATGACTTCCTTGTCTTTGAGCATTTCTGGGACATCGCCCGCGACAATCCGTTGCGCCAACCCCTCCACGATGGCTGTCTTTCCCACGCCCGCCTCTCCAATGAGGACCGGGTTATTTTTTGTGCGACGCGACAATACTTGCATCACCCGGCGGATCTCGACATCACGTCCAATGATGGGGTCTAGCTCGCCTTTGCGCGCCATCTCCGTCAGGTTCATGCCGTATTTTTCCAAAGCTTGGTATTTTCCCTCGGGCTCGGGCGAATCAACGCGCTGCGTGCCGCGAATCTCCTTGAGCGCCTTCATGACGGGCCCTTCGCTGATGCCGTATTTTAAAAGCAAGCGCGCAATGGCCTTATCGGACATCAATCCGAGGAAAATATGCTCGGTTGAAATATAATCATCCTTGAACTCTTTTGCTTTCTTGGCCGCGTATGACAAAACATTCGCCAGGGTAGGGGAGATCATCACTTGTCCTTGCATCGAAAGATGCCCCATCACCTTTGGAAGGGAATCGAGTATGTGGTCAACTTCCAGTGAAATCGTTTCATGCTCGCCGTTCACCTTGTCGATAAGAGCGCCGACAATGCCTTGGTCTTGCCGTATCAGCGCCGCCAGAACATGTATGGGCTCCAGCGCCTGCTGCCCGCGCTCCTGCGCGATATCGTGCGCATTGCGCAGCGCTTCTTGGGATTTGAGGGTGAAATTGTTGGGAATCATAGCAGGAAGGACTGAAATGAATAGCACTCATTCTATGAGACTGCTAAACCGCAGTCAAGGATCATGGCTGCAGGGGAGGGGGGCCGAGGCGGATCTCGCTTGCAGACACGTCCATCGGATTATCGTACGCGAAGGGAAGGGAGGCGAGAAAGTTTTCCGGATCGTCCGCGCGCACATCCTCAGAGAGCCTGTTCACGTTGGAAATCGGATACATTTTTATGACCTCGATGATATCCTGGTCACCGGAAAACGTAAGCTGGCCTTCGTGGAGGACCACCAAGGCCTTCTGACCCTGCGGGCCCGTCAGCGTCACCCATTTTGTCACGGGAGCGTAACTCATAGCTTTAGATTACTTCTTTCGATGTTTCTGGTGCTTGCGCGGGGAACGTATCTTGCGGCTCGGCGAAATTTCGTGGGTTTCTTTCTAAATGTGGAGGGATCCCTCCCTCGACCAAGCCCTTCACGCGTGACACATACGATGCAAAAAGTTCTTCATTTTTCGCGATCTTTGAAGTCGCGAACAGGTCGTGGGCTGCCGCCAGCAGTTCAGGTGTTTTGAGCATTCGCTCCATGAATCGCCGCGTTTGGGGTGGAACCTCCACGTGCTCATGGCCTCTTGTCGCCCAGTCGCCCATCTGCGAACGGAATTTTGGAAGCCCCTCGGTGCCGATCCAGATCCCTTTCATGGGCTTTATCGCCCGCGGGTCGGCAATTTCCTCCGGGCGACTTGGGGCGAGCGACAGCGAAAAATCGAGGGTCGCTGCCCGATATTTTTCCTTGTCTTCGTCCGAGAGTGATTCCTGATCCTCTGGTGGCCCCAATGACTCTGTCGCGACCGTATTGGATCCGTTCCCATCCGCATTATTGATGGCCCGATCCAATACCGCGATGTTCCGAATGTCCGTGTTTCTGATGCCGCTACTCCCCAGTTTTTTTGGAGAAACACTCCCCGAAATCCACTCATGAGAAGAACCCACTCCCTTTGCCAAATCTTCCAGCTCAAGTTTTGCTTTCAAGGATTGTTGTTGTGCGACATTCAATCCCGCTTCCTGTTGTTCTTGTTTCAGTCCCTGTATTTGTATCTCTCGCTGCCTCTCAACGAGCACAGCAAATACAACTTGTTCAATCCCCATCATCTTTGCCAATTGGGGAACCAGCCATTCTTTTGCCACGCCATCTCCCTTCCTCATTCCATAATTTACCGAGGTAGGCATCTCACCCGAACGGGGCTTCAGTAAGGTCCTTGAACCATCTGGATACATTTCAATGATAGCTGTGCTCCCGGATATCTTTCTCTCTCCGTTTGGACCGATCTCCAGATTTTTATGGTGCAAAACGAGTTCGGACTCTTGGGCAGACCGCTCATAGAGTTCCTGTTCACGCTGGCGCATCCGTTCAAACCAGACTCGATCGCTTTCACTATTTTTCAACCACTCCGTGTCACCCGCCTGCTCTGCTTCCGCTTGTTCTTTTTCTAATGCCTTAAGGTAGGTTTTGTCTACTCTGTCACTCGCCGCCCGCGCCTCTGCCGGAACCAAGAACTCCGATACGGACTCTTCCTCGCGCGAAAGCAAATCCTCGGGTCGGATCGGCTCAAGAACCTCTTCTGCGAGCGTGGCTCCAGGAGCAAGCAAATCTTCCGGTTTGAGCTCTGCCGGCACCGACGCGTCGAGAATTTTTTTAACATCCTCCAACTTTTTCACGCCCTTCGCTACCGCATCCTCAATGGATTTTTGGTGTTCCCGCGCGGCAACCGCGATCTCAAAAGGGAGGCCCTCCAGCTGATGTTGGTCCGGCTGCCGCACGATTTTTTTTAATCGATCCTTGCTTGTCTGTACGAGGGCATTCAGTTCTTTAACATTAATCCCTTCAGAAGGCGCTGCTTCCGTAGTCGTCGATGGACCTTTTTCTACGGCACTCGGCGCATCCTCCTCAAGCGCATCCAACGCGGGAGTTGCCGATCCAGATGACTGATCGTCCTTCATAATGATTGAATCCGTTCCTTGATTTTGGCAATATCTTCTTCCCGCTTTGCCGCCCTCGCTTGTGAAATCAACTTCGTTTGTTTGGCGCGCAGCAGCTGGACGCGCATCTCCGTCATCGAAACAATCTTGTTGATGAGATCGACGATTTTATCTTGCATGCTTGGCATATCCACTGAAGTATACCCTTTTTCGCCCCGGTTCGCTACGATGTGGATGATATGTCTGCTCCTCTTCCTCCCATCTCGATATTCTCTATTCCCATCCTCCCGGTTCCCGCCGACCGATGCCGGAGTTTGTGCGACCAATGGTTGAATGAACTTCCAGCTGGGCGACAGATAGTCACACTGAATCCGGAGATGCTCGTGGCGGCAAAAACCAATCCGCATCTGCACGCCGTCCTTTCCCATACTGATCTGAAAACCATCGATGGCATCGGGCTTGCTCTGGCGGCTTTCCTCAAAAGTGGACGGCTCTTTCCTCGCCTCACCGGAAGCGATGTCATGACCATTCTCCTTGAAAAAGCCAACAAGAAACACCAACGGGTACTTCTGGTGGGAGGGAAGGGGGATGTGTCCTTGCGCGCCATGAACCGGCTCAAAATTACGTATCCAACCATCTCGTTCGATTATAACCTTGCCACGCAAGTAAACTGGCTCAATGACCACTGGGAACTTGATGTCGGATTCCTCCAAGACATCAGGCGTTTTGCGCCCGATATCTTGCTGGTTTCCTTGAGCATAGGGAAGCAAGAAACCTGGATCTATGACCACCTGCCGTTGCTTCCCTCGGTAAAAGTGGCGGTTGGGATCGGCGGAGTCTTTGCTTTTATTGCCGGAGACGTCCCGCGAGCACCCCTTGGCTGGCAACGGTGGGGGATAGAGTGGTTCTGGCGACTAATCCAAGAGCCCAGGAGGATAAAGAGGATCTTGACGGCCGTCTTCGTCTTTCCAGTCCTCGTGGTTTGGGATAGGATTCGGACAACAAAACGGACAACCCTATGATCAAAACCCGCATTGCCCCGTCTCCAACCGGTTTCATGCATGTCGGCACGCTTCGCACGGCGCTTTATGATTATCTCCTGGCAAAAAAACACGGAGGGAACATGATCCTTCGTATAGAAGACACGGATCAAAAACGATTTGTGGAGGGTTCGATGGAACAATTGATCCGCGTCCTTGCCACCTGTGGCATCGCCTACGAAGAAGGGCCTGTATTGGACCAAGATGGCAACCTGACGCAACAGGGCGCGCATGGCCCGTATATTCAATCACAGCGGACAGAACTCTATCGCACACGCGCCAAACAACTTCTCGAAAAAGGGAATGCATATTATTGTTTTTGTTCACCAGACCGGCTCGAAGAGGTTCGCAAACGCCAGACCGCCATGAAACAACCCACGAAATACGATCGAACATGTCTGCTGCTTCCAAAAGAGGACGTAGAACGACGTCTTTCGGAAGGGGAGAAGGCAGTCATTCGTCTCAAGATGCCAGATGGCATATCGATATTTGACGACGCCATTCGTGGAAGCGTCACGTTCAATAATGCGGAGATCGATGACCAAGTGCTTCTCAAATCCGACGGGTTCCCAACCTATCACCTCGCCGTCGTTGTCGACGATCACCTGATGGAAGTCACCCACGTGATCCGCGGGGAAGAATGGCTTTCTTCGACGCCGAAGCATATCGCCCTCTATAAAATGTTCGGGTGGGAAATGCCTGTCTTTGCGCATCTGCCGCTCATTCTCAACAAAGATCGCTCCAAACTCTCCAAACGCCAGGGAGACGTGGCAGTCGAAAATTATCTCAACAAGGGTTTCCTCCCTGAAGCGTTGGTCAACTTCGTCGCGCTCCTGGGCTGGAACCCGCGCGGGGACCAAGAAATATATACGATGCAGGAACTGATCGACGCCTTCGATCTTTCCAAGGTCAACAAAGGCGGCGCCGTCTTTGACCTGGAAAAACTGACGTGGATGAACGGGGAATACATCCGCGCCCTTTCCATCGATGATCTGATCGCACGCCTGAAACCTTTCCTCACCGATACCCCAAAGGACGAGTTGCTTCGTCGGATCGTCACGGTGGAAAAGGAGCGGCTCACCGTCCTTGCCGAGCTGCAAGGACGTCTCCCCATGTATACGCAAACGCCGGCCATAGACCCGACGATGCTCGCCTGGAAAAAATCGACGCTTGAGGATGCAAAAGTCCAGCTTTCTGCTGTCGCGGATTTCCTCATGAATTGTGATGAACAGATTTTCAGCTCAATCGAAAACATCGAGAAAAGTGTGAAGGAATATATCACAGAAAAATCCCTCCAAACAGGGGCGGTGCTCTGGCCGCTGCGGGTGGCCCTCTCGGGAGCGGCGCAGTCGCCGAGTCCTTTTGAGCTTTTGTGGGTTTTAGGAAGAGAGGAGGGGGTGAAGAGAGTGCAGGGGGCTGTACATTAAGGTATAATGCCCTTACATGCGCGCGCGCACTATCGCCTCATCTACTGTCGCTACCCTGGCTGTCTGTTTGCTGACGGCTGTTTGGGTAGACCATGCCCCAACCACCCAGGCGCAGTCGGCGAATTTTGAAACCATCCAGGATGCTCTAAAAGAAAAAAAGGCAAGCATCGATCAGCTCAACAGAAAAATAGGGGAATATAAAGAAAAAATCAGCGCAAAGGAAAAAGAGGTGTCCAGTCTCACGGGCGAGCTGGAATTGCTGGCCAACAGGATTGCCAAAAGCCAACTCGATTCGAAAGCAACCGAGGAAAAAATCGCCCTTGCGACAGAAGAAATCGGCTTGCTTACCGCGGAACAGGAAAGATTGGAAACCGAGCTTGCCAATAAAACGAGCGCGTTAGCCTCCATGCTCAAAACGCTACAAGTTGAGGATCAAACCATGGATCTCCGGCTCATCTTCGGAAGCGAGTCTTTTTCAGAACTCTTCGATCATATCCAATACCTCGAGAGCATCAATAGCGATCTCGGTGCTTCCGTAAAAGATGTCCGATCCCTCCATGGCCAGGTTGAACTGGCACGAACGGAGGCAGAAAAGAAAAAGGGCTTGCTGGTGATTCTCAAACAGGAATTGGAACAAACCCAGCATCAACTCGAACAGGAGATAGGCGCAAAAGAAAGTTTGATCGCACAGACGCAAAGCTCGGAAGCTCAATTTCACGAACTCCTTCTTTCCCTCAAGGAGGAACAATCTTTTACAACCCACGAACTTGGTCAACTGGAGATCAAGCTCGAACAGGCGATCGCCAAGAATGACGATGGGGGAGATGCCACGGTCATCACCTGGCCTGTCATAACCCAGAAAGGTATCTCCGCCTATTTCCACGACCCTACATACCCTTACAGGCACCTCTTCGAACATTCCGGCATCGACCTTCCTCTTGTCATGGGGACGCCGGTCAAGGCAGCCGCCCCAGGCATCGTCGTACGCGCACTGCAAGGCAACAGCTATGGCAACTATGTCATGATCGCGCACACCAACGGCATGCAAACCCTTTACGCTCATCTTTCAAAAATTGAGGTAAAACCAGAACAATTTGTTACAAGAGGGCAGCTCATCGGGAAGTCAGGAGGAGCAGCCGGCGCGCCTGGAGCCGGCCTTTCGACAGGCCCCCACTTGCATTTTGAAGTTAGAAAGGATGGAATTCCTGTAAACCCTCTTGATTATCTTAAACGGTAGGGGAGACATGTATGACCTTGCTGCTACTCATAAAAATTCTAGGAATCATCATGATGGGGCTTCCGATGATTGTTTTTCTTGTGGTGTCCGGATACGCCATTCTTGGTTCAGCAGAGGACGATGCGATGGTGAAAGGGCTGCTGTATCTGGGGCTTGCCATGTTCCTTATTGGGGCGCTCATTATCGGTCTCGTGTATCTGACGGACTTCTTTCCGAAACTTATCGCTCTCCCAGGCCGAAGCTAGAAGCCCTATTTAATGTGTCGCACAATATATCTTATGCGACACTCTAGGATCGTTTCTCCAAAAATATTGATACTGTTTACACCTCTCTATAGTCTGCAAGTTCTGTTTGTAACAAAAGAAAACCTAGCTTTTTTTTCTTATCGAGATTGCCTACCAAAGAACCGAGAAAACACAGGGGCACCTACCACCGCAACCGTTCCTCCGAGCAGATCAAAAAACAAATCAGCCATGGTATCACCTAGCGATGCTTGGGCATGTGCCGCTTTTAAATCCTTTGATAGTAGGTCCAAGACAAATTCATGGAACTCCCACAACACCCCAATCAGGGCAACGAACCCGATGACAAATATTGCTGACATCCACCACGGAGTACTTCCCCGCAATGTTCTGCTCCCCGAAGCCCGCAACGCCAAGGCTATGAGCCCCATCGCCAGGCCCCCAGAAAAGTGCATATAAACATCGAAAGTGGGAATAGATCCATACCAATCGAGCCCAAGCGCGAATCCATGGATCACCATGATGAGAAGGCTCAGATACAACCCAGGGCGATACGACATAAAAACAATCAACAAGTAAGGAGTCTTTTAGCCGTGGCACGTTTGGCCGCTTCAACGCCTGGTTGGTCGAATGGGTCCACGCCCAGCATGTACCCCAGAAGCACCACGGACACCTCATAAAAGAAGCAGAGACTGCCCAGATGAAATGCATTGAGGGTTGGGATCGTAATGGTCAGAGTCGGACATCCCGCGTCATGTAATGCCTCTGCCACGCCCAGACGCTCGGCCTTCATGATGGTGGAAAGCTTCGTGCCCGCAAGGCCGTCCAAGGGCATGTTTTTCCACGCAAAAGCAAGGCGCATATCCTTTTCCCACCGATCGATTTCTATGAAAGTTATCACTTTATCCTGCGGGCCATCCTGATACAGCTGGAGTTGGGAATGTTGGTCTACGGGACCTGTTCCTGCAATAGGCGTGGGGCCTATCCGTTTGCCTCGGACGGTTTTTCCAAGCGATTCTGCCCAAAGCTGTCGATACCAGACCGCAAACGCATCAAGCCGCGCGGCATAGGGCATGCACACGTGGATGCTGCCTCCACGCTCAATGGCGGCATACATCGCGGCGGCATATTGGGCAGGCAAGGAATATGTTGTTTTGGTGAGAACATCATCCATCATCGCTTTTGCCCCCGAAAGAAGACCGCGGATATCTATACCCGCAAGCGCGGCTGGATAAAGGCTGGAGAGCGCAAGGGCGGAAAAACGCCCTCCAATGCTCGGTGGAAACGGCAAGATGCGAAATCCTTCCTCTTTTGCTAAACAGAAGAGCTTACTTTTTTCTTGTTCTTCGGTCGTGACTACAACACGTTCCTTTGCCCGTTTCCCGAGTGTTTTCTTCATCGAAGGCCAAATGGCGAGAAGGAGAGAAATTGGCTCTAGTGTGTTTCCAGATTTTGAGACCACATTTACCAACGTGCGACGCCAGTCCAGACGCGATAATATCTCCGAGACCGAATCTGGATCTGGAGCAGACAAAAAATGCAACCGTTTTCCTGCCCCCGTTTTTTGAAGCGCCTGGCAGAGCATACGAACCCCAAGATCTGAGCCACCAATGCCAATAAGCAACACGTCTGTGATATCCTTGGGTGTTTCTTTTGCCCAATGTTGCGCAAGGGCACAGGAAGAGCGGTCTGCTGGCAGCTCAAAGAACCCGAGCCGATTCTCTTGATAATCGATGCGAAAACGCTCAACAGATCTCTCCAATGCGCGAGAAACTTTCTCTGATGTTTTTCCTTTATTTAATTCGATGTCGAGTGTAAAAAGACGCATAACAAAATTCAGACACTGCTCACTTATAATACACCCGATCTCCAAAACGCACATCAATATAGCTTAGTTTTGAGGGGTCTGTTATTTCATGCGTATATACCGTCTGCAAAAGCCGTAACTGCTTTTGAATATCGTCCGTTGGGGTAAAAAACAATTCGTATCCGTCAACGGTTGAAACTCGCATAAGACTGCCTGTCACCCTATCGATGATTGTTGAGGTTGTCTGTATTCCTAATAATTGACACATCTCTTCAATGGATTTCCGCGCCATAATCTCTTCTGGTTTCAACACGGCCGATCCGACCTGTACAGAGACATTATTCGCATCGATAAACAATGGGGATCCCCCCCCGCCTTCCTCCGCCTCCCCTTCCCTCTCCTCTCGTATCACTATTCCGTCCCCATCCACGTCAAAAATCACCCCAGCGCTTTGCCATCGATATGCTTTGTGTCGTTCAGAGATCCGAATGGTCAGTCGATGGTCTTCTCGCTCAATGAGAAGACCCCGAACGGAAAAAACGTCCTTTAGGGCAGATGCAAGTTTTGTTTGTGAAAATAACCAATAATTTCGTTGTGGAAAAACCAACAAAAACCTTGAATCTAAATAGTGTTCAACTTTCTCCTGCAACAAATCTTGAGGAATTTCTTCTACTCCTTCATAAAGAACCTCGGAGATTTGAAATGTTGGATGTGAGAGGAACACGCCCATTCCCGCAAGAAGGAACAAAAAAAACATGGCCGCCGTGGGAACAAGAGGGAATCCTTTTTTCTTTTTTGAACGAAAGTAAGGATTGCGCGTACGTATTCGTTCGCGAGAGACGCGTACGCGACGTTTGGAAAACCAAAACCGAACCATATTATCGAATGAGGCGCGGAATGGAAGGATTTATCGTAGAAACCACCTCGTATTCAATCGTTCCCAGCCATTTCGCAAGTTCGCGTGCGCCAAGCAAATGCGGCCCCCCTTTCCCAAGCAGGGTTACTTCGCTCCCGACCTCCACCTGGGGGACATGGCTCATATCAACCATCATAAGGTTCATGCAAACGGACCCGAGTATCTTACACCGTGTCCCTTGGATAAGGACATGGCCGACGCGAGACAAACTGCGACGGTATCCATCCGCATATCCCACCGGCAAAATCCCAATCCGGGAACGCCTCGTCACGATCTCGGTTCTCCCGTAGCCAACCGGGGTTCCTGGTGGAACGGTTTTCATTTGAATAATACGCGTTTTCCATGAAAGAACTGGAGTAAGCTCACATGGGATTGAATGTTTCCGTGTGGCGTCTTCGACCGATTCGCTTGGCCACAAACCATAGAGCGCAAGCCCGACTCGCACCAGCGTGGCATGGGTAGGAGGATACAGGATCGTCGCCGCGCTATTGGCCGCATGAATAAGCGGCGGATCAAACCCGCGCTCGCGTAGGGCAGCCAAGGCCTCCTCAAAGCGTTCCAATTGCAAAGTGCAATAATCCGAATGGGTTGGATCGTCTGCATCCGCAAAATGCGTCATGAGCCCCGCGACCTCAAGATGCGAGAAACGATGCATCTGACCCAAGAAATCCTGAACATCCGTCGGGAGAAACCCAAGCCGGCTCATCCCCGTGTCGATCTTCAAATGAATCGAAACTTTTTTCTTTTTTTCTTGGGCGATTCGTTCAATTTCAAAACAAGACCCTCCATCAAAAATGACCAAATGTATCCCTTTTTGGATCGCCTCCGGAATGGCCTCGTTCGGGGTGTGACCGGTGTGCATGATGAGGATGTCGGGGTGCTGATTTCGCAAAAAAAAGGCGTCTTCCAATTGATCGACATAAAATGCGTCAACGCCCGCCGCCCTCAATACCTGGACGGTTTCCTTGAGCCCGTGCCCATACGCATTCGCTTTCACCACGGCAGCCAGACGAACGCCCGGCCCGATCAGAGACGACATGGTGCGCACATTGGCATGCAACGCCTGTTCGTTAATTTCAACCCAGGTTCTGTACCCCACAGCAGTTCAAATATAGTTTACGAACGATCGCTTTATTCGGTGGAAGCATCGGTAATTTCAATAATTCATTTTTTGGAAACCACCGGCCATCCGCCGCCGTATCCGTTTCCATGCACACCCCCTTCCCCGCTGTGTTTCCGGCATACGCATATATTCTGGTGAGACGGTTTCCCTCCGGCAAAACCATCGAAAACTCATGCATGCCAAGAAACCGTTGGCCCAATGGATCCAGAGCGGTCTCCTCCGTCAATTCGCGGGCAGCGGCCAGAGCTGGATCTTCCTGTTTCGCGATCTTTCCTCCTGGGAATTCCCAAAAAGCATTCCACTCTGGCCGAGGATCTTTCCGCCGCTGGAGAAAAACCCATCCATCGCGTTCTGGAATAAATAGGGCGACAGAAACGAGCTCTGTCGTCAGACGAACCAGACGAAAGGAATGATGCGCGCGCGCAAGGAACCGTTGAAGGTCATCCCAAAGTCCTTGCTGATCGTACCCTACCACAATCGTGCGTATCCGCTGCGTGGAGAGTATCCCATAGGCACCTAACGCTTCGTCACTCAAAACGGCCCTGCGGACTCCTGGTTGCGCTGAAACAACCCCCAGGCGCACCTGCTGGCTCTCTGTCGGCTCTTTCTTTTTCAGCGTCCGCACATGATCGTCTAATGCGACGCTTACAACCAGCTCTCCCCCGCCCTCTTTGATTGCCTGATCTAAAAAAAACCGATGGCCTTCATGAAAACGGTCGAAGGTGCCAAATATCAACGTGAACATACGACACCCTCTCAATTCCTAAGGGTTGGAAACAAAATGACTTCTTTGAGGTTCGAGGCGTCGACGAGGGTGGCGGTAAGCCGGTCTATCCCTATGCCAAAGCCCGCGGTTGGCGGCATGCCATGCTTGAGAGCTGTCACAAAATCCGCATCCCCGAATTGGGCCTCCTTATCCCCCGCCGACCGGGCTGCTTCTTGCTCGGCAAACCGTTCTTCTTGGTTCAGAGGGTCATTGAGCTCGCTGAAGGCCTTTACATTCTCAACCCCCCCGCCGTAAACCAATTGAAACATTTCCACCAAGGAGGGATCTTCCGGTTTTCGTTTGGCAAGGGGGGAAAGCTCGGTTGGATAATCCATCAAAAAGACCGGCTGTATGAGTTTTGGACGCACCAAATGCTTGTAAATACGATCGATGATCGTTGCCTTCCCATCGGTTTTCTCGACGGGTACTCTCCGTTTGGCCGCCACGAACGCCGCTTCATCCCGCGTCCCCAAGGTGGACAATTCAATATCCGCATAATCGCGCAGCGCTTGGGCGTAGGTGAGCCGTTCAATAGGTTTGGCAAAATCCATCACATGGCCTTGGAAGGGCACGGCGGCAGGGTCTGATCCAACCTCTTTGATGATTTTGAGAAGCATTGCCTCGACAAAATCCATGAGCTGGCGATAATCCATGTAGGCCGCATAGGCCTCAACCTGGGTGAACTCGGGATTATGCGAATGGTCGATCCCTTCATTGCGGAAACAACGTGAAACTTCATAGACACGCTCAAAGCCGCCCACGACGCAGCGTTTCAGAAAGAGCTCCGGGGCAACGCGCAGATACATGTCCTGGTTGAGCGCGTTGTGGTGTGTTTTGAACGGCTCGGCGTTTGCTCCTCCTGGGACGGCTTGTAGCACCGGCGTCTCTACCTCCAGAAATCCGGCCTGATCCAGAAAGGAGCGCATGGTGGAGAGAATGCGTGCGCGCACGCGAAAAATATTGCGGACGGGCGGATTCACCATCAAGTCCAGATACCGCTGGCGGTATCGTGTTTCCGTGTCGCTCAACCCATGCCATTTTTCCGGCATAGGAAGCAAACTTTTCGTGAGGATCCGTCCTATGCTGACATCGAGGGTCTTCTCGCCTTTCTTGGTAAGGAAGAGGGTTCCGGAAAATTCCAAAAAATCCCCCATGTCGGTAGTGGCATGGAAAAAATCATAGCGATCCTGGCCCACGGTATCGCGTTTGAGCGCGCATTGAATGGAGCCAGAACCATCTTCGATCTGGAGGAACGTTAATCCCCCGTGTTTGCGCAGCGTACGCACGCGCCCAACGACAGTGACGACCCTACCTGCCGCGGAAAGTTCGTCGAAACGCGAAAGCAGCTCTGTGGTCTGATGCGTCCGTTGTGTGGTGGCTGGGTAGGGATCTACTCCTGTCGCCTGAAGGGTCTGGAGGCGGAGTCGGCGGACGGCTTCTTCGGGAAGCATAGGGAGGTGGGAGGTCGACGAGACTGAACGAATTTCGAAAGAAGAATTTTTTACCTTCGGCCTATCTTCCGTCGCACATGCGGCCAAGGCGGACGCGTCAGTTTCGACCTTTGCCATTTATTTTATCTCAATGATTTTATACTCCACCTTTCCAGAGGGAACGGCAATAGCGACGACGTCCCCGACGGATTTTCCAAGGAAAGCCGTCCCCAAGGCGGATTCATTGCTTATCTTCCCTTCCAAAGGGTTTGCCTCGGTTGATCCGACTAAACTGAATTGTTTTTTTCCGGCAGGTGATTGCGCAACGAAAGTTGTGCCAAGATGAATATCGCTTCCGCCAGAGCGATCCTTCACGACGACGGCGTTTTTCACCATTTCCTCTAAATTCGCGATCCGAACTTCATTGCTCCCCTGGTCATCCTTTGCCTCGCCATACTCAAAATTCTCGGACAGGTCGCCCATATCCTTGGCGGTACTGATCCGCTCCGCGATTTCGCGGCGTATCCTTGTTTTACGGTCTTCAAGCTCTTGTTCTAATGCTTTCAATCCCTCGGCTGACAGGTATATTGACATACGCTTGTGCTTGATTGAAAACCACCCGTGCGTTGGCACGAGCGGTTCGATTTGTTCCATTGTCCAGGAGCAGAAATGAAATGTCAAATCTGATTGACAAAGGGGCAAACAAAGGAAAGACCGTGTCGTGAAAAAATAACAAACTGATCATTCTTTGTCTGGGTTCCGTAGCTGCAAACGGGTCTTGGAATTTCCAAACACGGACAGCGCCGTCGCGATCGGCACGGTCG
Source organism: Candidatus Uhrbacteria bacterium (assembly GCA_016188425.1). GTDB lineage: Bacteria > Patescibacteriota > Patescibacteriia > UBA9934 > GWF2-40-263 > JACPHX01. The sequence continues at coordinate 17,013 of JACPHX010000017.1, forward strand.
CGACAAGGGCAAATGTTCCCGCCAGGGTACGCACGACCTCCTCTGCCACCAGCTCGGTGTTGAGGAAATCCACCATTCCAACCTTGGAAGTCATGAAGAGCAGCAGAAGCGGCATGGCAGATCCTACATAGGCCAATACAAGCGTATTTACCGTCGAGGCGATATGATGGCGTCCGAGACGGAGCGAGGCACCGAATAAATTGCGATTGGAAATGGAGGGATTCGCTTGGCGAATCTCATGAACCGCCTCCCCTTGGGCAATCGCGATGTCATCTAGCACACCAACGGAGCCGAGGATAAACGCCGCAAGGAGCAATCCTTGAGGATTGAGCGCTCCGCCTATGTTCCAAAAAAGGAAGACGGATTCCTCGGACGCTAAACCGGAAAGATTTGCCCAAAAGGTGAACAGCCAGGAAACCAACAAGCTCAACAACAAACCTGCCGCCGTCGAAAGGAACGACAATGCCGTGCGCCTAGACCACCCGTGGGAAAGGGGCATGTTGGCCCCAAGGATCAGCATGGACCCAGCGACCGTCACCAGCACGGGATCATGGCCGTCTAGAATGAGCCGAAAGACAAAGCCGAATAACACGGCACAAGTAACGCCTAAACCCAATAAGGCGCTAAGCCCCCGCCAATACCCCACGCTAATGACCAGGCCTGCAAAAAGAAGCGTCAACCAAACCAACGAGGACGTACGGTCAATGTCCGCCAAAAAAGCGCGGTCCTCTCCCTCCGCCCCCTCAAGCACCTGCAGGAGAACGTTCGTCCCTGGCTTGATCCGATAACGCAATCCCTCCGTATACGACTCTCTCGTATCAACTTCATAGGTCTTCCCTTGCGCATCTTTCGCGGTAAACCGAATTTGAGGAAAGCCGTCTACGATCGACTCCTCCTCAACGCTCACCACGGTGGCATGGATATCTTGGGGTGCCGTTGTCGCTTCAAGCCCCGTTTCCGGCATCAACGTCTCCTCCGCTTGAGCGAAGGAGATGAACGGGGAGAATAATGTTACTAGAAGAAATGCAAGAAAAACATTTCGAAACATAAAGAGTTTAATCACGTGAAGACATCATAGCACAGGGATGAGTGCAAACATGCTCGGATGTAAAGACATTGGAAACTGTGGATAAATTTTCTTGACCAGATGCAAATGCACTTGCATAATATAGACGTATGGCTCACTGCCCCGCCGATTCCCTGATTGTCGAAGCCGGATTGCGTATGACCGTAGACCGTCACGCGATCCTCGCATTATTTTTCCAACCAAGGACCTGGAATGCCAGAGAAATTAGGGTTCAAACAAAAACCCGCACCCTCTCAACCGTTTATCGAAACCTGGATATTCTTGAAAAGTACGGTTTTATAGTACCGGTTCTGTCTCTCGAGGAAGACATCCGCTATGAACGAGCCCTGCAACCCCACCACGACCACACGCAATGCGAGGACTGCAAATCCATCTCCTGCATCCCCTGCCCCGCCAAGGAGCTGGATGCCCACACCCTCTTTCTTCAATCCATTTGCCAGTTATGCGCCAAAAAATCTTGATCTTGCTTGGATCGGTTGTCCTCGTATTCCTGATCGTCATTCCCTGGAAGCAAACGGCCACGCCTCCCACACCAAAGCGCCCGATGGTAGCTGCCTCTCTCTTCCCCGCCTACGATCTCGTCCGTTCTGTGGCGGGTGACGCGCTGGAGGTTCGTCTGATCCTCCCGCCGGGAGCCAGTCCTCATACGTTTGAACCAAGCCCGAAAAAGGCAGAGGAGCTCATCCACGCGAAAGTCGCATTCGTGATCGGTGAGGGATTGGATGACTGGATTCGCCATGTGCTTCCAGAGGCCGCACGAGTCGTGCCGCTCTCAAAAGGCATTTCTTTGCTGGCACCGCATGAGCTGGCCGTACGAGGCGTTTCGGAAGACACGGACGATCCAATGGATCCGCACTATTGGTTGGATCCCCAAAACGCCATCAAAATGGTGGGGCTTATTCAATCAGAACTCGCCACGGAGTTTCCAGAACAAACGGCGGCGTTTGAAAAAAACGCCGCAAAAAAGGTCGCCAGCATTCAGGCGGCTGATGAGGAGGCGGTGCGCCTACTCGCCTCCGTCCCCAGCCGGTCCCTCATCACCTTCCACGACGCATGGTATTATTTCGCTAAGCACTTTGATCTAACGATCGCCGCTTCGTTTGAACCGACGGCCGGTCGGGAACCGACCCCGCAGTATCTGGAGGAATTGGGAGCCACGACAAAGAAGGTCGGTATCCGAACGATCTTCGATGAAGCACAATCCTCGAATGCAGCTATTCTCTCCTTCGCCGACGATAATGGGCTGCAAATTCTCACCCTCGATGACATAGGGGGGGTCAGCCCATCGGACTCCTACGAAAACCTTATCCTCTCAAATGCGCGCACGATTTCAAAAAATCGCTGAAACGAAGGCTCTCTTCGTTGAAAAGGCGGCCGTTTGCCTCGGCGATATTTCTGTTTTGGAAGACATAACCTTTGCCGTTGAACCAAAGTCGATTTGCGCCATAATCGGGCCGAATGGGAGTGGAAAAACGACGCTCATGAAGGCCATGCTTGGACTCATTCCTTTTACCTCCGGCGGCGTTTTATTCTTTGGAAAATCCAAAGAAGAATGGGGTGGCACGGTCGGATACGTCGCCCAACGTTTCTCATTTGACCGAACCTTTCCTCTCACCGTGAAAGAATTGCTTGTTCTCTCCTGCGGCAAAACCTGTACGCATGGCCACATACAGGAAAAACTCCAAGAAGTCGGCCTGCCCATCACGCTCTTGCACGCTCGTTTAGGAACGCTTTCCGGTGGGCAGTTGCAGCGTGTTCTCATTGCCCAGGCGCTGGCTCGCAACCCAGACATTTTATTTCTGGACGAACCGTCAACCGGCATAGATACCACCGGTGAACAAACAATTTATTCAATATTGAAGCATCTGAATAGAACCCACGGTACCACTATTCTCTTCATCTCCCACGATATCGGCGTTGTCTCGGACGTCGTCGACCAGGTCATCTGCGTCAATCGACGTCTCTTGTGTGAAGGCCCGCCAAAAAAAACACTGACGGACGCGACGCTTTCAGAACTCTACGGCTCCGCAGGAGGAAGTCGGCTTGAACATGGCGAACGCCATCTCCAGTGGATGAACCCGAAACGGCCTCATCACCATTCCTAGGCGTATGGATTTGTTATTTCTTCCCTTCATGCAACGCGCGCTCCTCTCTGGCATCCTGCTCGCAGGTTGTTTGGCCGCTCTGGGCGTGTTCGCCACCGTCCGACGACTCTCTTTTTTTGGTGAAGGAATTGCGCATGCCTCCTTGGCCGGTATCGCCCTTGCTCTCTTGGCCGGACTTGCGCCTCTTCCTGTCGCGCTTGCATGGGCACTCTGTTTCGGTTATGGCATTTATCAACTGGAACGCCGCACCGACATTGCCTCGGATACCCTTATCGGAATCCTGTTTACAAGCAGCCTGGCGCTGGGTGTCATCCTTATGCGCTATACAAAGGGATACCAACCGGAACTCGTGAGCTACCTCTTTGGGAGTATCCTAAGCGTCCGCTGGTCCGACATCATCCTGTTGGCCGTTTGCGCCCTTGTGACCGCGTGGTGGTTGCATCGGTTTACTCGAGCCCTTATCCTTTCCTCGTTGAATGAAGACATGGCGCAAATCTCTGGGGTTCGTCTGGAGCCATTGCGACTATCTCTTTATCTGGCGCTTTCGATCACCGTCGTCTTGGGAGTGAAGGTGCTCGGCGTGGTGCTTGTTTCCGCCCTTCTTATCCTTCCCCCTGCCACCGCCAGGGTCATAAGCAAATCTTTTCAACAATTTCAGTGGCGTTCGGTCTTTTTGGCAGAAGCCACCGTCCTCATCGGGATGGTGGCTTCGTATAAACTGGATTGGCCTACCGGCGCCACCATAGTCCTCACAGGATCATTGTTCTTCTTCTTTCTCACGGCTCTCTTTGGAAAAAAGAGCTAAGGTGGTGTCTCCACCCCACCCCGTGCCGCCCACCAGCGAAATATGTCCCTTGCGATGGGCGTGGCCCAGGTGGATCCTTCCCCCGCGTATTCAATGAGAACGACCACCGCGATTTGCGGGTGGTCGTACGGGGCAAACCCTGCAAACCATGCATGGGTCTTCCCTTCTGTCGGGGTCTGGGCCGTTCCTGTTTTGCCCGCCACGCCTATCGGTAAATCCGCCAACGACTTGGCTGTCCCCTTTGTCACGGTTTGACGCATGCCTTCCGAAACAACCTTTGCGTAGGATGGATCAAGCATCTCCCGACCAAAACCGACCGCTTCAGAGCTCCGATCCCATGCCTGTCCCTCCACCGCTTCCACGAGCGTAGGACGAACGGGGCGCCCGCCATTTGCCACCATGGCCGTCGCTGCCGCGAGTTGCAACGGCGTGACAAGAATATCCCCCTGTCCGATAGACAAATGGTACGTGTCGCCCACATACCAGCGTTCTCCTTTTGCCGATTGTTTCCATTCTTTCGAGGGAAGGAACCCATCCGCCTCGCCAGGAAGCTCTATGCCGGTTGGTGTTCCGTACCCAAACTGCCTTGCATATTGCGTAATACGATCTACCCCAAGACCCGTGAGCGGGTCGAGACCTCCTCCTACGATGTAAAAAAACGTGTTGACGGACTCCGCTAATGCCTTGCGCACATCCGTGGCGCCGTGGCCTCCCCTCTTCCAATCGGGAAAAAAGGAAGACGCCACAGAAATTCCTCCTGAACTTACCACGGAGGCATGCTCGTCAATGATCCCTTCTTTGAGAGCCGCGTATGCCACGGTCGGTTTGAAAACAGACCCAGGCGGATACTCTCCCGCCAACGCCCGCGGAAATAACGGCAATGTTTTATCTTCAAGAAACCGTTTGTAGATGAGCGGATCTACCCCGCCCACAAACGCATTATTATCATAGGCCGGCAGGCTTACGAGCGCTCGAACCGCCCCGGTATTCGCATCTAAAACGATAGCGGCCCCCGCGCTTGTGGCGCTTTTTTGAAACACCGTTTGCATCGATGACTCGATAAGGGTTGTGAGTTCCGCATCGATGGCGAGACGAACATTTCCTCCCGGCACCGAGAGTCTTTGCTCCAGCACGGTCTGTTCATGGCCGCGGGCGTCCACCTCCAGCCGCGCCATGCCAGGCACCCCATGAAGCACGGACTCAAAAGCGGACTCCGCCCCCGCTTTTCCTATTTCATCTGTTTGGGCATATGTTTGCGCCGGAGCATCCATAAGATCCTCGGGGCTCATGCGGCCGACATACCCAATAACATGGGAGAGCGAACGGGAGGTGAACGGGTAGGAACGCCGATCCTCATATAAAACCTCCACGCCCGGGAAGGCATCGGCTTGGCTCAACAGTCGAAGCGCCGCATCGTACGGAATGCCCTTTTGGACCAGAATAGGAACAGAGGGCCATCGCAGGGACTCTCGCATGGCAATATCCAATTCCGGCAAAGGAATGCGCGACCATTCCGATAAAGTTCCAAGCATTTCGTCTCGCGGCCCCACCTGCTTTGGCAATTGCGCCCCAACAATACTCAGCGTAAATGAGGGGATATTCACCGCCAAGGGAACCCCGTTGCGATCGGTAATGAGGCCGCGAACCGCCGGCGTGCGTTCAATGCGTTGTCGATTTCGGGCTGCCAGCCCCACAAACTGGTCTGTGGATCCAAGTTGAAGCCAAAGCACCCTTCCAACCAACATCAAGCCCAAAAGGAAAAACGCCCATCCTCCTATCTGCCTTGCAGATGCCGCGATCGGGTTCTCAAGCGCGTCAGACATTCGGTCTTCTCCCGCGCCAATAAACGGGGCGGGAGACGCCGAATCACTCCCCTGAAAAGGAGGGGTCTCGACCGGAGACTGAAGACCGAACACGGGATGGCGACCAAACATATTTCGAAGATATCATGTCCGCAAAAAGGACACGAACGGCCGAAGCGCGTAGCGCAGCCGGAAAAGAATGGCGATCAGTATGGTTCCAAAGATGGCCTCGATAATGAACGAACGGATAAGGGAAACCGGGCTCACCGAAGAAAGTCGAACCATCGACAAGAGCGCTCCCCCTGCACGAGCCGCATCCAGTATCAGGAGCAAAAGCAAAAAAAAGCTGATGGCCCCATAGAGCGACCGGTTGCTGAAAATTCTATCGTGCAACACAGCCCCCACCGCTGTCAGCATCAACAGAGGAATCACTTCCATGGATACGGATCCCAATTGCCGATCCACCAGCAGGACGGCGAGGCAGAGCAGCCACACCATGGGGCGCCGCCACAAAAAATGTTGTGAAACGAATGTGCTGCTGCTCAATACCAGCGGTACGGAAGCAAACAAGAAAAGGCGTGATTGGAGGATGTTCACTTCCATCCAAGCCAAAACCCATCCCACAAGAATGGTCAGCGCCCAGGATCTCATAATCGGGGAGAGCGTTCTATTTGAATCATGGTTTGCCAACGGCTATCAGACAGCGGTTCAAGGATCGCTTCTTTAAATAAGGATCCCGGCACATCTATAACCCGATTTACTATCCCAACAATCAGTCCGCTTTTTATATCTGGATCAAGCCCGGAAGTCACAAGGAGGTCTCCGACAGCCAGTGGTTCGTCTTTGGGGATAAAGGTGAGGCGGATGAGCCCATTGCCATCTCCTCTCGCGAGACCGACAGTGCGCTGCCGTGACAATGGGGACACCGTGACAGAAAAATCGGGATGCGTGCTTGGAATTCCAACCGAAGTGAGCAGATCCACAGATCGAACGTTCCCAACGAGCAATCCCGTACCAGATACCAAAGCCATTCCAGAACGAATCCCGTCTTGTGTCCCACGGTCCAAGAGGAACCGTTCATCGTCTGCGAAAGACGAACGAGCCACAATGCGAGCCGTAAGCGGAGCAAACCCCTCGCGCTCCTGATATTGAAGTTCCGCCCGCAGCTCGGCATTTTCTTGCGAGAGACGCGCCAATTCTGCCCGATCTACCGCCCAGGATTGCTGCTCCCCCTTCAAGATACGCCATTCGCCCGGTCCAAAAAAGAACAATTGGAACCTCTCCCCCACAGAAGCGGACGCTTCCGCTATCCCCGACAGGAAAAAAGAGAATGAACGGGCCGTCTCGGAAAAACGCCAAATTCCCGTAGGGAGAAGGAGAATAAGAGCGATGAACAGAAGACGTTTCCAGGAAAATCGAAAAAAAACACTCGTCCGCATAGCCGTGGGTTAGCGCATTCGTGTATCGCTTGAAGAGGGGAGGGTGATGTCCTTAAGCAATAGAGCATTCCCAAGCAAGGTACCGGCTCCTTGCACCGCACAGAGTATTGGATCTTCCGCAACCCGCACGGGAATTTGGGCTTCCGAGGAAAGGAGTGCGGCCAACCCACGGAGCAACGACCCCCCGCCAGTAAGGACAATCCCCCGCTCATAGATGTCTGCCACAAGTTCCGGCGGCGTCACCTCCAGCGTTGATTTTACGTTTTCAATGATCATGGCGATGGAACGCTGGATCGCTTCATGGATTTGCCGTTCATTCACGCGGATTTCCTTTGGAAGGCCGGAAAGGAGATCCCGGCCACGCATGGCCATGGATGGATTTTCATGGGTTTCGAGTACGGATCCTATTTCCCGCTTCACATGTTCGGCGTGCCGCTCGCCTATCAGCAGATTGAAACAATCTCGCGCGTACTGAACAATGTTTTTATTCAATTCATCGCCTGCAATAGGAAGCGACTTCCAGGCCACTACTCCCGCGAGCGAAATCACGGCGATTTCTGTTTTCCCTCCGCCGGTATCAACCACAAGGATGCCGCTGGATTCAGAAATGTCCATGTTGGCGCCAATGGCGCAAAGGATGGGATTCTCGACCAGATTTACTTGCCTGGCTCCGGCAGAAAAAACCGCATCTTCAATAGCTTTCCGCTCAACTTCTGTGGTTTCCAAAGGAACCCCGATCACGACTCTTGGGCGAGGCATGAGCGATGCGAGTTCTCTATGGGCCTGATCAATAAAAACCTTTAGCATTTTCTCTGTGGATTCAAAATCGGATATGACCCCTTTTTGCAATGGGTGATGGACAGAAATATGAGGAGGGTTCTTTCCCATCATGTCCTCGGCATCCCGACCGACAGCTAGCAGCTGCTGGGTGCGTATGTTGATTGCAACCGCAGACGGTTCATGAACCAATACCCCCTTCTCTGGAGAGAGGATTCGAGTAAAAGATGTGCCCAAATCTATCCCAAGATCTTTTGAGAGAGTCCCAAGCACCCCGCGAAGGAAGGAAAAATACGGCGCCATAGCGTCCCAATCTTACAGAAGCGCCTCTGCTTGAGCAAGAGGTGTCAACATGGTCTTTTTGCTCGTCATTGTGGGGTTGGCAGAACTGGATGCGGACGGCGTAACGATTGCCAGACCCCTTCCACCGCTGCAAAAAAGAGCACAAGCGGCAGTGAAGTGTACCAAGCGAAAAATTTTTGCTCAAGAAGAACTAAATGAAAAATGAACAGCAGAGAAAACCAAATCCCCTGTCGAAGAGAATCGGACACTTGTCGGGAGGCGATCGTGTCCCGATCGAACCGATGTCTCCCCAGAAGGAGGAGAAGCCCCATCGTCGCTCCCAAGGAAAATGCCAGGGTCGCATAAAAAAGTAAAAACGCAATCAGACTGCCTTGGGTGGGATCAATTGAAAAAACGACGCTCCCGAACCCCGCCCAGGCGAGTATGCTTCCAAGAGCCATGATGAGCAGGAATTGTTTATAGCTCATAGGTGGGTTCATTCTACACCTTCCGCCGAAGCGACTAAACGGATCCGAATACGGAGCGCGGGAGAGCGGGGCTCCTTTTGCTTTACGAAGGCCAGCAAGTCCTCTGCCATTTTTTCTACCGCCCCGCAGACAGGGGCAAGCATGCAACCCACAAGCAGGATGCCTTCCGAGAGCGACACCGCCTTTGCCGTTCCTCGGAGTTCCTCCGGAAGATGCTCATCCAGAAAAGCGTCCGCGTGGCGGATGGTATTGGCTATAAGTACCTGTTTCCCGATCCTTGACCGCAGCAGGGCATCGGAGAGGAGGCCTTTGAGGGGGTGGAGGGGCATATTATTCCTCCCTAAACTCACAGATATCCGCGAAATCGCAGAAGCGACAGTGGCGGCCTGGATCGGGCAGGAAGGCGCTGGAACGGATAGATTGTACCCGACTGACGATTGACTCTTGAAGAGTTAACAAATCAACGTCGCTTCCCAAAAAGGAAAGCTCTGTGTTGTCCTCCAGGTAATGGTACGTCAACTTCCTTACGTCGAGCCCAAGGACATCGCGAGCGGCAAACTGGTAGAGCAACAACTGTTCCTTTTCTTGTCTCTCCAGTTTCGTCTTGGGAGCGCCAGTTTTGTAATCAACAATCTCCACCCCTTCCCCACACGCATCAACCCTATCGATACGGCCTTTCACGACCACATCCCCAATTTTTAACATAAACGCCTGTTCAAGGAATTTTGGCACAGGAGGATGCGCTTCCATCTGCTGGTAATACCCCACCAAACTCTTCCTGCCGCGTTCCCGGTACGATTCTCGAAGATCGTCGCTTGGATACCACTCATCGATCCAGGAACGGTTGTAGAGATCCAGGAGGTCGGAGAGAGAGACAGGGAGTGAGGAGGGGGGAGGTCGGGGGGAGAGTGGAGAGTGACAGAGAACGTTTTTGTTCTCCTCCCTCCTCCCTCCTCCCTCCTCCCTGTCCCCAAACAGATCCCCCTGCCTCTTCCCCCCCCGCTCCACCCACAGCTCGAAAAACTGCTGCAAGGTGTAATGCATCGTCTTTCCAAAAGACATGCTCCATCTTCCAAAGATGGGAATCTTCAAAACATGGGCGAATTTGTATTGCAAGGGACAGGTTTCGTACGCGGTAAGTTGGGTAAACGAAAACTGCTTGGGCACGCGATAGTTGGGCGCAGTACCGTCGGGGACGAGCTCTATCAGGGGTTCTAGGAGCGGATCTGGACTTTCATACGTTGCCGTCGGCTCTTTGGCATCGAATCCGATCTCGGACAAAAACCGCGATGGCTTTTTCTTCCGCTCCCCGCCGTAATCACGAGCGCTCGTCAAAAACAACCCACGTTTGGCACGCGTCATTGCGACGTAAAACAGGCGTCTTTCCTCTTGGAGATGTGCGTTTGCATCATCGCTTCCTTGAAAAGAGAAAACGGGCGGAACGGGAATCGGTTCCCGTCTCATCTGGCTGGGGAATCGACGGTCGACGAGGTTTACGACGAACACGTACTTGAACTCCAGTCCTTTCGACCCGTGTATCGTCATCAATCGAACCATGTCCGGCCCATGCTCGAGGTCAGGCGTCAGCGCTCCCTCCTCTCCCGCATTCCGTTCCTGTTCGAATTCGAGGAGGAAATGACGAAGGACGGGGTGATCGTGCCTTTCCTCGAACTTTTTGAGGCGTTCGTAAAGCTGTTGCAGATACGAGAATCCTTCCTGTTTCTCCCGCTCGGTAGTGCTGTTCAGATATTCCATGTACCCGCTCTCTTTTGCCACCAAGATGAGCATATCGCGCACCCGCCGCTTCGCCGCTTCTGCCCCCCAACTCTTTATCTTTCCCAAGAGGGCTTGAATCTTCGTTCGATCCGCCAGCTCGGTGACGACGGTTTCGCTTGTTTCCATGGCTTGAAAAAGGGGCTTCCCTTTCAAGCGGCACCAGGCGGTCAGTTCAGAGACCGCCGCACTGGAAAGACCGACAACGGGGCTCACGAGCGCTCGATAGATGCTCACGCTGTCTTGCGGTTGGTCGACAACACGCAAAAACGCCAATAGATCGAGAACGACTGGTTTTACATAGAGTCCACGCAAAGCCAAAAACTGAAATGGGATATTCCGTCGCTCAAGCGAGACGGCAAAGGGCATCGCGGCATCATTCGACCGCGTCAAAATAGCAAAATCGTTCCAATCGCAATCAGCATCAGTGGCTTTCAGTTCGAGGATCTTGCGGACGACCGACTCGACTTCATCGTCCAACCGTTCGGCGAATATATGCTCGACGATGCCTGTCGTCTGGGTTTGAGAGACGAGACGCTTAGACAAAACCCCCTCCTTTTCCAAGCGATCCGGGTTGTTGTGCTGGATAAAATCGTACGCGGTATCAAGGATCTTTTGGCTGGAGCGATAATTTTCAGTCAGAACGACCTTCTTTACTCCAGGAAAATCATCCTCAAAGCTCAATATATTCGCCAGCGTCGCCCCGCGAAAACGATAAATCGCTTGGTCATCGTCCCCCACCACCGTGAGGTTGTTGCGAGGATTTGCGAGGAGCTTGATGATCTCGTACTGTGGCTGGTTGGTATCTTGGAACTCGTCGACGAGGATGTAGGTGAACGTTTCGCGGAGCGAGGCGAGGATCGTCGGGCGCTCGCGCAGGAGCTTGAGCGCATAGAGCATCAAATCGCTCAAATCCAGGCGGTCATTCTCGAGCAGTATCTGCTGATACGTGTGGTACGCCCCCGCCAGCTCCTTAAGCCGCGCGATCTCTCCCGCCTTTTCCTCATCCGCCTGCATCCCGTCCGCATTCGCTTGCTGTTCCTCTGCATAGGCGAGATACCGCGCCGGGTCTACCCCCGCCTCCTTGAGGCGCGAAAAATGGGACAACAACGATCGGAGATGTTTCGTTGGATTACCCAGCGGGCGGTAATAATCGAGTTCAAATCGATCGAAACGCGGCTGGACGAGCAGCCAGGCATCCAGATCGTTAACGAGCGTAAAATCGGGGGACAAACCAATATCCATAGCATAGTCCCTCAACAGACGCTCCGCGAAGGCGTGGAAGGTGCTGATGTGCAAATCGAGGTACCCGATGGGCAAAAGGAGATCAACGCGTTCCTCCATCTCCCCCGCCGCCTTGTCTGTAAAGGTAAGCGCAAGAATCTGCTCCGGCGCCGCCAACTTCTGCTCGATGAGGTAAGCGATCCGTTTGGTGATGACGGTCGTCTTCCCCGTCCCCGCGCCCGCGACAATCATCAAAGGCCCAGCTCCGTGGGTCACGGCTTCCCTCTGCGCTGGGTTGAGACCATCAAGAAGAGACATAGTGTAGGAAGAGTAGCATGCAAAGCCCCAAACAAAAAAGAGGCCAGGCGTAGTCCTGAACCTCTGCGTTAGGGAGCGATCGCGGGCCGTTGATCCACAAGGGATGGACGGTCCGCATGATCAAGCTCCATGATCGGAAGCACGTCGCCAGTCTCGCGAAATACCATGACGGCGGCCACTCGGCTTGGCGGGAAACCCACCGCACGGATCAGCGCCTGACGACAGGCGCCCGCGCGGTAAAGAGCCGAGACGCCAGACATATTTGTTTCCTGCTTCGGGAGATCGTCTTCCGCCACGGTCACAACAACCACGAGCTGGAATGGCCTTCCCTCTTGCAGGGAACGGATATCGTCCAGAACCCCAGTCCATGGAGCGAACTCATCATCGAGAGAGCACAACAGCTGCTCGATATTTGGGCGGATGAGCGGAAAGATGGGGGGTTCCAATTTATTGTGGACACCAACCCCGCGCCGCTCTAGTTGTTCCGCGATGAACTCGTTGAGTTTCAAACGGACGGACATCCGCTGGAGGAAGGGATCCGATCCATGGATCAACAGTGCTGCGGGTTTATCCGGCTCATGCAGCACGGTTGGCAAATCCTCTGGAATCTTGGATCTGATGGGTTTAACCCAAGCAGACCACCAGCGATTGAAAAGACCTTTCACACGCACACTCCCCTACCCGGCCACGACCGGACCTACTCCCAAAGCCGAATTGTTCGGCCTGGAAAGCGTTGGGAGCATACCGGATTTCCCAATGTGGGTCAATTCTCAAATTCCAAACAACCTCTTTGCATTCTCAAACGTCGCCTTCGCCACCTCCTCGACAGTAACTCCCTTTATGTCCGCAATCGTCTGGGCGACAAATTGCACCATCCAAGGTTCATTCCGCTCCCCACGATACGGAACCGGGGCGAGGTATGGGGCGTCCGTTTCGATCATAATCGAGGAAAGCGGCAATGCTTGGACGACCGCTTGGAGGGGGGAAATTTTCCCTTCCCCCTTCCTGGGAGGAAACGTCAGAATCCCTGTAAATGAGACAAGGAACCCCCGGTCGACATATCTCTGTGCCTCCTCAAGCGTCCCCGTGAAGCAATGGACGACCCCGCGGCGCGTGAGACGCCCAGAGGCAAGATATTCATCCAGGATAGCGACAAGGTCCGCATGGGCATCACGACAATGGATCACCAACGGTTTATCGACTTCGTCTGCCAGATTACAGGCCAGACGGAACTGTTGTTTTTGGTTCTTGATGATTTGTGCCTGGTCTCCTCCCTCTGGGAGCCGGTAATAATCTAATCCGACCTCGCCGATGGCCAAGCATTTAGGGTGGGAACAGAGTGAGCGGTAATAATCGATATCAAACGTCTCACGGCGGGTTTTGATTTTGGGGGGAGGGAGGGAGGAGGTCGGAGGGAGGAGGTCGGAGGGGAGAGAACCGGAGGCAACGTCGGGATTTTGGGACTTCTCACTGTCTTGGGGGCCAAGTTCTTGGTCGTCGAAAAACTCCTGTTCACAGGTGTGGTTTGGGTGCAAACCGACGGTCGCCCAGAGCCCGCGATAGTTCTCCGCAACCTCAAGGCCGCGCCGACTGGTTGTGGATTGTGTCCCCACCGTGATCATGAACGTATCGCGCTCAAGCGAACGCAAGATAATCTCATCCATGTCTTTTTTGTAGGCCTGAAAATGCACGTGGCAGTGGGTGTCGAAGAATTGCATATGAGGAGGGTGAACAGGAGAGAACAGGGGTGAACAAGAGAGACCAAGGGAGAAGGAAGATAGAGTATTGAAAAGCTGAAGACAGAAGGATCGAAAGTCGGTGTAAAAAAGGTTCTGACTAGATCAATTTTCCCTTCCATCCCACTTGGTACCCCTTGTTCTCTCCTGTTCACCCTTGGTCACCTAGCCCCCTATATCCAAGGCAGCACATCTACGATCCACTTCCCGATCCGCTGCAGCGCATGCCCAAGATCGGCGTGTGTAATGGTGTCAGAAACCGCCGCAAAGGGAATGATCGTCAGCGCATAGTATAATATGACCCCAAGGATGAGTATGCCTTCCAGGAGCCCAAGCACTGCTCCTAAAAGATGATTGAGCGTGCCGGATAAAGGAATGAATGAAAAAAGTTTATAAAACTTGTTGATGGCCCAAAACAACAACCCAATCAGTTTGGCAATGAGGAGAAACAGGATCAGCAAAATAATGACCCTCCCGACCGCTCCCAATCCGAAAGCGTGCGCGATTCCCCCGCTCAAACTAAAGCTCCACAACGCCCCAAGCACCGCTCCGAGCATGCTCCCCAGACCTTGGATCAACCCAAACTTCCACCCGGTGGCAATAAACCCACCGAAGGCGAGAAGCAGGACGATGTCGAGAATGAGGGAGGGAGACATATGAGAGGGTGAACAAGGGTGAACAGGAGAGAACAAGGGGTACCAAGTGATATTGTAGGTTGTTTTAAACAATATTAAAACACCTTCTCTCCTGTTCTCTCATGTTCACCCATATTCTCTCTTGGTTACTCTTTCCTCGGAAACAACGGCTCCCCCTTCTCCACTCCGCTCCCCGGCTTGAGCTCGCCCCAGACCCAGGCCGATTCCACACTTTGGGAGAATTCTTTGGGGACTTCCAGACCGAGTTTGGTGAACATTTTCTCGGCGGTATCAGGCATGAAAGGCCATAACATCCAGGCAATGTGTCGAAGGGTCTCCAGAAGGACATAAAGCGTGTCGTGGAGCATCTTCTTCTCCTCAAGCTTCGCGAGCGCCCAGGGTTGTTGCTGCTCGATGAATTGGTTGGTGCGACGAATGACGGCCCAGATGATATCGAGCGCATCGGTGAGTCGATAATCCGTCATCGCTTGTTGGTATTCCTGCCAGGCGCCCAAAATCTCTCCCTGCGCCTTTTCAGGGACTTTCGCATCGGTATATTTCTCGGTCATCGTCAAAACGCGATGGACAAGATTGCCCAGCTCGTTAGCGAGATCCGTCTCATACCGCGCGCGCAGGCGGTCGTGCGAAAAATCACCATCGTCTCCAAGACGAATGTCACGGATCGCGTAGTAGCGGATGATGTCGGGGCTGTATTGCTCTGAAAGCTCGACGGGATCAACGACATTTCCAAGGGACTTACTCATTTTTTGGCCATCGACGGTGAAAAAACCGTGGGCGAGGACAACCTTTGGCAACGGAAGCCCAGCACTCATCAGCATCGCGGGCCAGAGGGCACAATGGAATTTCAAAATATCTTTTCCGACGAGTTGGAGGTCCGCCGGCCAGAACCGGTCGAATTTCTTCTCATCCGTGGCAAAACCAACACCCGTGATGTAGTTGATGAGAGCGTCGAACCAAACGTAAAGGCGATGCGTTTCATCGCCAGGCACCGGTATCCCCCACTTCATCGTCTGACGGGAGACGGAAACGTCCGTCATGAAGTTTTTGATGTAGCTCACGATTTCGTTGCGGCGCTCCTTTGGCTGGACGAACTCGGGGTTCTTCTCGATATGTTCGAGGAGAGCGTCCCGATACTTCGTCAGGGCAAAGAAGTAGTTATCTTCCTTGATATGATCGGGCTTTGTCTTGTGGAAGGGGCAGAGGCCGCCCTCTAGGTCGTTCTCGGTGTAAAACGCTTCGCACTTGCCGCAATACAAACCTTCATAGGTGCCTTTATAGATGTCCCCCTTGGCCTCCACACGTTTCCAGAAGGCCTCCACCGCCTTGTGATGATCCGCCTCGGTTGTGCGGATGAAGCGGGTGTTGGTGATACCAAGCGAATCAAACGTGCGCTGCCAAAGCGCCGCCATCTCATCGAGGTATCCTTGAATATCATCCTCCCTCCCTGCTGCCGCCGCGGCTTCGACGTTCTTCTGGCTGTTCTCATCCGTCCCCGTCAAAAATTCAACCTCCTTCCCCAACATCCGCTGGTAACGCGCAATCGTATCCGCCACAAACGTCGTATACGCATGCCCGATCGATGGTTTCCCATTCACATAGTAAATGGGCGTCGTCAGGTAGAATTTGGTTGGCATAGAAATAACGTTACGGATTACGGAAGTACGGATCCTACCCCTCCCCTGCAAAGGGGAGGTTGGGTGGGGTTGGGCTTTCGTTCGGCGTTCGGAGCGCATGCGCATCACCGTCCCGGCATCCCCAGCGGTTCAGACGTATAGGGCAGGACCATGTCCGGCTGCGTGTTTAGGTTCAATATCTCGCTGTCTGGTCGATAGGGGACATCCACAGGTAGAGTGGAGTCACATTGAACCGGCGAGGTTGCCATTCCTTCAAAAGGTGCGCCTACCTCCTTTACCGTCTGCACAAACCGCCATCGGTTAAAATTGAATGCTTCCAGGGGCACCGACTGTTGGTTTGCCAGAAAAAAGGTTCGATACCTGTAAAGATTTCCGCGAATGACTCCTTCTTGCTGCTTCTCCATCTCATCGGGAGCAAGATCAAAATCTCCTCCGTTACACAGGGCAATCCGAAGTTCGGACTCACTATGGAACGATTCCATATCAGAAGGTTTGAGCCTGTTTTGTAGGCTCGTAAGCACGCCATCCACGCTCATCCCGTCACCGATGTCGTAGGGATATCCTATGTCCCTCCAGTGTATCTTCCTCCCCCCTTCCCTGGCGCGGTCGATATTCCATCCAAGTGCAAGACTATCAGTCGGGAGCCAAGCGAAGACCATGAGAGCCGCCGCTGTAATGAGCGCTCCCTCGCGGACGTATTTTGTCTGCGCAGTCTGCCGCAGGACATGGAAGAGACCAAGGAGTATCAGCAGAGCTATTACGAGCAGGAACCAGAGGCC
>JACPHX010000016.1 GCA_016188425.1 Candidatus Uhrbacteria bacterium
CCATCTCCCCTCCCATAGCTTCATCCATCTGGCGGGAGCGAGGGCCGCGGCCTCCGGGAGGTTCCGCGATTTTGAAGTTGATGCGGGCATTAGCCTTGGCACCGACGATTTTAAGGAGGGTACGCACGGCACGGGCGGTCTGGCCGTCGCGGCCGATGACGTAGCCCATATCTTCCGGGTTCACATGCAGGGTAACCAGGACACCACGTTCGTCTACTACGCGTTCTGTCTTTACGTCGTCCGGGTGGTTTACGATCGCTTTCACGACATACTCCACAAACTCTTGGTCGCGTTCCATATCAGTATTTCAAGAAAACTGTGAGTTAAAAACCCTCTAATAGGTGAAGGTAGTATAGCGAGGTTGAGAAGGGATGTCTATCGGAAAAGACAGGTGAACAAGAGCAAACAAGAGAGAACAAGGGTGAACAGGAGAGGTGGAAAAGAACCTCAATAATTAAAAAACGGACAGAAAATTCTCCATAAATTCTTTAATATATTGATGTTCTCTTCCTTCTCCCTTGGTCTCTCTTGTTTACCCCTGTTCTCCCTTGTTCACTCCTCCCCTTTCTATCCCCATCTTCCTGCTTGACAGGTCTTGGCAACCTTTATACTATGCGGCCACGTTCGTTCACAATCGATTGAGCAAAAGAAGAGTAATACGTCTATTCAGAGTAAGAATAGGAGAGCCAAAGGATTGTGAGTGAACACAGTTTGTGAACTGTGTGATTGCAACGTGAAACCCCGATCGCAAGATTGGGTCAGCAGAGCTTCTTCTTCATTGAAGAAGTCTAAATTGAGAGTTTGATCCTGGCTCAGGATGAACGCTGGCGGCGTGCCTAAGGCATGCAAGTCGAACGGATTTCTTAGAGATTATATCAACAGGGAATGAGTGGCAAACGGGTGCGTAACACATTGGTAACCTACCTCGCAGACGTGAATAATTCGGCGAAAGCCGGACTAATACACGATAGTGTCCCAACGTGAACACGTTGGGATGAAATACTCCGGTGCTGCGAGAGGGGCCTATGTCCTATCAGCTCGTTGGTGAGGTAATGGCTCACCAAGGCTATGACGGGTACCGGGCGTGAGAGCGTGGCCCGGCTCACTGGGACTGAGACACTGCCCAGACACCTACGGGTGGCTGCAGTCAGGAATATTCCCCAATGCACGAAAGTGTGAGGGAGCGACGCCGCGTGCTGGAAGAAGGCCTTCGGGTCGTAAACAGCTTTTATGAGGGACGAACAAATGACGGTACCTCAAGAATAAGTGGTTGCTAACTCTGTGCCAGCAGCAGCGGTAATACAGAGACCACAAGCGTTATCCGGATTTATTGGGCGTAAAGGGTCCGCAGGTGGTTTTGCGCGTCATGTGTTAAAGCTCTGGGCTCAACCCAGAAAAGGCATGTGATACGGCAAGACTAGAGACTGGGAGAGGCACGTGGAATTGCAGGTGTAGCGGTAAAATGCGTTCATATCTGCAAGAACACCAAAGGCGAAGGCAGCGTGCTGGAACAGTTCTGACACTCAGGGACGAAAGCGTGGGTAGCGAATGGGATTAGATACCCCAGTAGTCCACGCCCTAAACTATGTGCACTAGGTATCGGGAGTATCGACCCTCTCGGTGCCGGTTAACCAAGCTAACGCATTAAGTGCACCGCCTGGGAAGTACGATCGCAAGATTAAAACTCAAAGGAATAGACGGGGACCCGCACAAGCGGTGGAGCGTGTGGTTTAATTCGACACAAAACGAAGAACCTTACCTGGGCTCGAACGCCTGCTGCAAGCTCCTGGAAACAGGAGCCCCTTTCGAAGGTGCAGGCGCAGGTGCTGCATGGTTGTCGTCAGCTCGTGGCGCGAGCTGTTCCCTTAAGTGGGGTAACGAGCGCAACCCTTATCCTGTGTTGTTTTTTCACGGGAGACTGCCCTCGCAAGAGGGAGGAAGGCGAGGATGACGTCAAATCAGCATGGCCCTTACGTCCAGGGCTACACACGCGCTACAATGGCCGGTACAATGGGTAGCCAACCCGAAAGGGGGAGCCAATCCCACAAAGCCGGTCCCAGTTCAGATTGAGGGCTGCAACTTGCCCTCATGAAGCCGGAATCGCTAGTAACGGCCGGTCAGCTATACGGCCGTGAATACGTTCTCGGGTCTTGTACTCACCGCCCGTCACGTCAAGGGAGTCGGTAACACCCGAATGTCGCCGTAGGGCGACAGAAGGTGGGATCGATAACAGGGACGAAGTCGTAACAAGGCACCCGTAGCGGAAGCTGTGGGTGGATCACCTCCTTAAAGGATTATATCCTAGGTCGAGATTAACTTCGGTTGATCTTATAAAGATAGATCACGTTGCAATCACAGAGGTCACAAACAAAGCTCAATCGATAAGGAACGACGGACAAAACCCGCGGCTAAACCGCGGGTTTTGTGTTGGTACAACAGAAAAAAAGCTGGTATAATATCTCCATGTACAATTGGTCGACAGACACAAAGAAACTTAAAAAAAACAAGGAAAAATACACCATTTGGAAACTGGAGCAATTGGTGAATTTTGGGTTGAATGGGAAAAAGATTTCTGAAAAGGAGCTCCGAAAATACTGGTCGAGACTGGAGTTGGATCCAATGAAAAAAAAATACCTTCTCACGCTCCTGCATGCCAAAGATTCTCACAAAGGAACAAATCGCCGTTCTCAAAGCCGTCGGAAAAAATAAGGAGCTGGCAAGCCGTTTTTATCTCTCGGGAGGAACCCCTCTCGCCGAATTTTATTTACACCACCGCTATTCAGAGGATCTGGATTTTTTCTCAGAACAGGAAGTAGACGCCGCGGGCATTTATACGTTTTTCATGAAAGAGAAAGACCACATGGAGATTAAAAAGATTGATGCGCAGTCCTCTTTTAACAGAAACCTCTTTTTTCTCCACGGAGCGTTCGGTGTTCTCAAGACGGAATTTACCTATTATCCCTTTCCAAGAATAGAGGCTGGGATGAAGAAATATGGCGTCTCGATTGATAGCGCTCTGGACATAGCCACAAACAAACTGTTCACCATCTACCAACGCACGAAAGCACGCGACTATATCGATCTGTATTGCTTGTGCAAAAAATATGGATTCTCGATAAAAGATCTCCTTTCAAAAGCACGCCTCAAATTCGACTGGCATGTTGACCCCCTCCAATTAGGCGCGCAATTCCTACGGGTCAAAGATGCGGAAGATGTGCCAAGGATGATCAAAAAATTCCCACAAATGGACGTAGAGGATTTCTTTCTTGCAGAGGCAAGCCGCCTAAAGGGAGGCGTCCTTGGCCCATAAGCCATCCGAAAGATAACTAGGGACGCCGGCCGATCAGCGTCTCAATCGTGTATTGTTCAACAAACTGATTTTCGGGATTCAACTCAAGCAGTCGCTGTCGGAGCATCGTCTCAAACGCCTCTTTATTGTCGCCCAGGAGGGTTGGTGAACAGTAAGAGGTTGAGTATTGAAGCCCGATGACTTCATCGACTGTTCGCGTAATGGCGATTTCATCCTTCCAGGTCTCGATTCGATTGAATGGAGATCGTGCCAAGACGACATCATGGCGTTCAGATGGAGTAGTGTAGGTTCCAGAACCAGCGCGACGGTCAGACCCCAAGAATTGCTGGATGACTTCACGGACGAGCATGGCCCAATCTGTCTTTTGGTTCCAAGTCGAGGGAGATAACAGGAGCGCCACCCCTCCTTGGGCATCGATCAACCCGTCGCACTGCTTCAGAACAAGATCGCGATCCATCCAATGGATGGAGGCACCGAAGACAGCCAATCTCGCAGGGTGGCGGACGAGCGAGGATAGCTCTTCCCCGTTTCCTTGAATCCAGGTTACGGGTCTTGCAACCCCCGCGTTTGTTTCCTGGATCTTCGCTTCCGTAAGCATTTCGGGCGAAGGATCGATCGCGACAACAGAGATCCCCTTTTTCGCCAGCGGGATCGAAAGCTGGCCAGTGCCACAGCCGACATCGAGAATGGTCGTCTCTGCATTTAAATGGAAAGCCGCCTCCAAACGGTCAAAGACACTCTGAGGGTATTGAGGACGGTAACGGGAATAATACCAGGCGGTTCCGTGGAATAACTCGGAGCTTTTTGTGATCATACATGTTGATTGTATCAAAAAAGACCGATCTTTTGATTGGTCTCTTTTGGTGCCGAGGGAGAGAATTGAACTCTCGACGCCAGGCTCTTCAGGCCTGCGCTCTACCATTGTAAACGCCATTCCCATTCTTCGCATCCAGTTCCAACAATATTCATCCTTTCTCACTTTATGGGCAGCCGATGGGCATCGGTCTGAGGAGTGAGAGAGGGTGATTTTGTTTTTGAGTCCATTTCTTTTGTGTCCGCATCTGTCTTTTCTTCTTGATCAGGTTTCCCGTACATGAAAAGCATCAAATTTTCAGTCTCCTCGTCTGTAAGCGGAGGATTTTCCTCGTAAACGACTTCCTCACCGCTTGGTTCAGGTTGGCCAAAAGCTCGATTAAAGACGTCACGAAGTGCTGTGTTGTTTGGTGGTCGATCATAAGCCCGTAGGATCGTCCCGTTTTCATCCTTCAATAAAACCTTATGCCCCAACGCTAAGGCCTCCCAGGCTTCAAGATACTGGTCGACTTTCCTTTCAATTCGTTGACAGAGCTTTCTGCGGAAGGTTTCTGCCACAATGGCGGAATACCCCTTTTTGCGTCCTGCCCCCTCTCTGAAGCCGCCTCGACCCATATTTTTGATAAGAATCAATGATTCATTTGAATATTAACGTTTTATGCGCAAAAAGACGAGAGTTTTTTGACTTATTGCCGCAAAAGTCGCATCATTGTCAGTGTTCGCACAATTTATCTTGCCTAACCCTCAAGTAATTGAGATATGGCGCTAAATCCATCCCTGATATTGAACCCTCCGTTCAGTGACCAGGGATGGTCATGCCCCGAAAGGGGTATGGGCGACCGAAAGGTTGCCAGCTGACGGGGGGCTTTGTGTTTTCCATCAGCAACTAAGTATTTCTGAAATAAATTTATGAAAAATAATGTGATCATTGTTTCTGTGGGTATATTAGTTTTAATAATAGGGTCAATTCTTTTTTACAGTCGCACAAAGGTCAATAAAACCAGTATTGGTGTTTCAGTTACAAATGAAAAACTGATTAGTGATGACGTAAGTTACGTTACTGCAGACACGGAGGTGAGTATTGCACGGAATAAGATCACTAAAAATGCAAATGTATCGATGAAATACAAAATTAAAGATCAAGATGAATTTACTGAGTTGTTCGGTCAAAAGATAACCATGGTTCCTTTTTTGGTTAATACAACATGCTCAATGTTAACAACTGCTCTATTTGAACCAGAAAAGGTTGATCAACTTTCAGACGATGAAAAAAATAAGCAGGATAATCAAATGGAAAGCTACTTGAAAGGATATACACCAACTGGCTTTAAGCTAAGTTTTATAGACGCCGAAACAAATGAGAATATAGCTGATTGTGAGTCAGGCCAAGCAGGCAACAAAAATATCAAATTTGTGACATTTAGGGATTACAGCGGAGTTGACTCTATTTTTAGATCAAAAATTGGTGTTTTTGAAGAAAAAATACAATAAACACTATGAAGCAAGAACAAATTGTCATCTTTTTCCGTCAACATAAAAACCAACTTTTTGTTGTTGGTGTAATCTCAGCCATTTTGGGTTTACTCATTGGTTATGAACTCAGGGGATACATGATTCAGAGGGCGATTAAGGATGTTGTTGGTGGTATGTTTTCAGAGGTATCTAAGACAACAGAAAGTGCTTCTGATGAAAGAGTGAAGGAGATGAGAGTTGGTGATAGTTTTTTCAGTGACGGGTTAACCTATACACTTCTTGATATTCAGAGAGGCGACACATCTGTAACACTCAGCGACGATACAATCAGAGATAATAGGATTGGTTTCAAATTAAAAGTGGAAAACAAAACCAACGAAGATCATTCATTTAGCGAATCAGATTTTGCGCTCAAGAGTAGAGTTGATGACGACAAGATTACCAAAGTTAGTTTCTGGGGTGGTGACAACAAAAATTTTCAGCCAACAATTGAAAGTGGCTCCCTGATCGACGGAGCGGTCGTAGAAGGTTGGATTACTTATTTCTTACCAAAAGAGATAAGTGATGAAGATTTACAAATTATTTTTGATGATTATTCAACAAAGATTAAGTTTCGATTGAAATAAAAAATGACCCGAGATTTTACTCTCAAAGTCAGTGTCGTGACTCGTGGTTACGGACAAGAATTGTTGTTTCGATTGATCACGGGAGGAATTGTCGAACCCGCCCTGTTGTAAAGCCAGGTGGCATCACAGGTCGGTAGCAATGGGTTGTTTGTGACCTGAAAAAGGTATGAGACCTGAATCAGGGAGACGAGCTCTCTGAGCGAAGTGAGTACGTCGTTGTTGTTCACGCCGAAGTTTCCATTCACCCTAGTCAGGTTGCTAAGACCCGCTAACGTGCGCAAATTTCCGTTATTTTCGATTTGTATCGACCCCACAACCAGCAGCCCTTCGAGTCCTTGGAGAGTAGACAGGGCTTGATTTGATCTGAGGTAAAGTGCGCCACTGACTTCCGTCACACCTTCGAGTCCAGTCATAGAACCGAGTGAGTGGTTCGATTCAATTTGGATCGATTCGACCGTACTAAGGCTTTCCAAACCCTGCAGATTTTGAAGCTGAGCATTTCCAGATATCCACAGGCTGTTGAGTGTACCGAATTGCCCAATCCCCTCAATAGTCTCCAAGAGAGGGTTGGCGCTTAGGTTGATTGAATACGCCGATGACAGGGTGGAAAACCCATTGATTCGTTGCAGCCCGCATTCGGAAATGTAGATTCCTCCTGCTTGTGTAAGACCATCCAGATTCAGTTCCCGCAGAGCTGGGAGCTTGAAGCCTTGGAAGTAAGAAGGGATGATCGCAAGACTCGCAATTGAAATCGAAATCAGATTTGGGTTGTTGGTGAAGTACACTGATTCACCAGCCGTCTGAACCGAGTCCGCCCGAAATTCTTGAAGTTGGAGGTTATCCAGCACCCTGATATCGTCCTCGACATGCACCAATTGGATTGGTTCGAAGAACTCGAGTGCGCTTTCTGAAATTTCTAGCACACCCTCGATTCTTTCAAGCGAATCGATCGCCAGCTGACTTACCGAGCTTTGGTGAATAATGAAGTCACCGTTAATAAACCTGAGTAGACTAGCGTCTACTCGTGGAGAAGGTGTCGAGCCAAGGACCAGGTCTCCCTGGATACACCTTGCAACAGCCAGTCGATCGAAATCTGCTTGAGTGACAGGGTTAAAGTCTCCAAAGATCGTTGTGTCGGCCGTGCAATCATTTCCCGCATCGATTGCGGTTGCGGCATCAGCAATCGAAGTGCCACCATCAGGCGCTATTTCCTGTGCGTCTACCGTGTCCGCATCGAGTTCTGTTCTTATGGTGCCCGTTGCTTCAGCGTCCATGGCAGGCGTGGCATCCTCTTGAGTTGCAGTATCAATCACGGTCGCATCGATAGACCCCGAATCGAGCTGAGGTGCGCCGAGGTCGCTGTTTCCAGCATCTTGTGTCTGCGTCGCATCAAGCGATCCAGCGCCGACCTGAGCGTCTTGGAAAGTCAGGGAACCGCCGTCGAGGTTGGTACCTGCATCATTCGTCGACGCATCGTTTGCGACGGTGTAGAAGTAGTTGTTGATGGTATCCCCGCATGCTGTCGTGACTGCAAGCACCAAAGCGGTGAACACGAGTTGTAACGAGCGCAAGAATCCGTTCATTTTGTCCCTCCTGAAGCGCAATGGATTTTGTACTTCGTGCGGGCGATTATACGGGAAAATTTGGTTTTGTCAATCTCGCCGTGGGCAAAATGGGATTGACGCACTAAATTTAGTGGAATAAAAATGAAGTAAGTTGCATGCGCCATGAATCAAGAAAAGATAGAAAATCTACGACTGATCCTGAATCCAACTGTTTCCCATAGGGAAGGTGGAATTCAAATTGCCAAGCGGCCGACAAAAAAGGATATCTTATCGGAACAAATTGCAAGTTATTCAACGTTTCTCAAGGGGGCAAAGCCGATGATTCACGCACTTATGGGAGCGGATGTAAAGGATGGGATTTTAGAAATTAACCCATTTGATTTAGATCTAATATTTGAACTGGAAAAACGAGAAAGATACCTCCAAAGAATGAAGGGGTTTGTGATGTACGAGATTGTAAAATCCACTGGGTGCGATCAAGCGACACGTGATCAAATTTTCAAAGAATTGAATCCCAGTTTCTGCATTATGATTGAAGACTATAGAAAATTTCTAAATAAGATTTACTTGAAGCTTTCTCGTGAAAATATCAAGAAGGAATTTCGAGTCTTGTTGCGAGAACGTTTGACAAGAAAAGCATAGGGAGTAAACTGGTTTCAAACCAATGCGCAGGGTGCGCAAACAACAACCCACTTAGTGAACGGTCTAAAGAACCGTTTGCTGGGTGGGTCTTTTTGTTTTAACCGCTTCAAAAATCTCTTTCTCTTACCACGAGTTTCCTTGAAGCGGTTGCTGGTGGTAATGGGAAGAGTTTTTTGTTTTTATGGGCAGATTTTGGCTCGATGACAATTTTATAGACGCATGTCCAAAAGGGGTGAGTGCCACCGCCCGTCTGGTTTATGTTGGATTAACACGGCATGTGAACAAGGATGGATTTACGTTCATAGGAGACAGAGTGTTGGCGATCAAACTGGGGCTGAACCATAAGACTGTCAACAAGTGTTTTCGAGAACTTGAGACGTACCACCTGTTGGTACGTTATCCAGACCAAAGAATGGGG
Organism: Candidatus Uhrbacteria bacterium; assembly: GCA_016188425.1. GTDB lineage: Bacteria > Patescibacteriota > Patescibacteriia > UBA9934 > GWF2-40-263 > JACPHX01. Next base: position 8,848 of record JACPHX010000016.1, read on the forward strand.
CGTGCGTACCAAAAGAAACTGCTGCGAGTACCAAACAAGGATCCGACTACGCCCCACTTAGTGGTACCTAAGGTATTGCTTAAGGAAGATTTTAAGGAAGTGAAAATTAGTGATTCAGAAGTGGAATACAACGGCAGGGAAAGGATGCTAAGAGCAAAAGAGGAGACCATAAAACGGATCAGGGAAGAGGCAACCATTAAGGGACAGAAAATTCAGGATTAAAGACATTTTCAAAACTGCTAAGATAGCCATGCCCATAGACGAGGAAACACTCGTTCTCGGACATGCTCTCTTACAACCTAATATGCAGGTTTTGGGGTCACAACCCAACTATACCCTTATGACGATAAAAGAAGTCGCCGATTTTCTTCAGATTTCTCGGTCGAGTGCATACCGCCTCATTGAAAAACGAGCAATTCGTTTTTTCAAAATTCGCAGTGGCATTCGCTTCAATCGATCGGACGTTGTGGGGTATTTGGAAAGTTGTGCCGTCGAACCTATTGGAAAAGAGTATGGCGATACGAAAAATTGACGGCGCATGGTGTGTTGACTTTCGCTTCAATCGGGAGCGAATACGCCGCAAAAGCCCAGAGGATAGCCGTAGAGGAGCCGAGGCGTTTGAGCTACTGCTAAAACGCAAACTCCTAAAAGGAGAGTCTATCGAAGCCACGGAGGAGCCCAAGGAACTAACGTTCAAGGAGTTTGCATGGGAATGGTATAAGACGTTCGTAATTACGAACTCCAAGGCTTCTGGAAGCCGTACACGGGAATCGGCTTTGAGACTGCATTTGGTGCCGTGGTTTGGAAAGAAACTTTTGAGTGAGATAACTCCTGAAGACATCGAAAGATACAAAAGGCAGAAACAATCTGATGGGTTTGCGAACAAAAGTCTCAATGACCATCTCTCAACCCTTCGAACATGCCTTTCGCATGCGGTGAAATGGAAAAAGATCGATAGGATTCCAGATGTTAAGCGGTTGAAGACACACCTGAAAAAAGTAGAGCACTTAAGCCATGATGAGCTGGAAAAACTGTTGTCCGTTGAAACGGATTCCATCTGGCACTTAATGGCTCTAGTGGCCTCCAACACAGGTTTACGCCTCGGTGAGATGTTTGGCCTCGATTGGAAGGATGTGGACTTCAAACGGCAACAGATCGTTGTGCAGCGGGCGATGGTGCGTGGGGTGATTAGTTCCCCAAAAGGCAACAGAACCCGCCTTGTTCCTATGAACCGACGAGTTCTGTGTGCCTTGCTTCCTGTACGGAAGGCAGAAGGGTTGGTGTTCCAGACTGAAGGGGTAGAGCATCTTGATTATAGCGCAGCGAACAACGCCATTAAACGGCTGTGCAGGCAGGCGGGGATACGATCGATATGGTGGCATCTATTGCGCCACACCTTCGCCAGCCACCTCATAGAGCGTCAGGTATCCATTGTTGCTGTGCAACAGTTGCTAGGCCATAGTTCCATTATCACTACCCAACGGTATGCGCATCTGACTCCTTCAACTTTGGACGATGCAGTGGCGGCACTCGATGGCAACAGAGCACATGAATTTACCAGTTTTGGGCAGCAGGTGGGCATCAACTTGGAGACAGTATTTACGCCTAAGACAGGGGAGAACCAAAGTAGGCTGTAAACAAAAGAAAAACAGCCATTTTCATGACTGCTTCTCTGGTGCCGAGGGAGAGAATTGAACTCTCGACGCCAGGCTCTTCAGGCCTGCGCTCTACCACTGAGCTACCTCGGCGTGGTGGGTGTGGATGGACTCGAACCATCGGCCTCGTCATTATCAGTGACGTGCTCTAACCAGCTGATTGTGTGCGTAGTTTAGACAAAGGAAGTAGGGAGGTCAAGTTGATACCGAGGACGATTTACTGGTAGTATCTATGCAAACACTATGAAATTCCCCATCGTCATCTCCTTGTTCGCGGTTCTTGTTGTCCCGTTCGTGGCCAAAGCAGAAGCCCCCTTCGACCTGTACGCCGACGCGGTCGCCTACTCAAGCCCATATCTGTACTACCCGCAAAACAGTCTCGGGGCGCCGGATGGGCAGTTCGCAGACTTCACCTTGAAGGATGTCGATTTCCGTCTGGATCTTGGGGAAGGGGAGGAAGGAAACACAGATCTCCTTCTGTATTATCGCCGGATGGATGTTCAGTCTCGCTATATGGTTCGTCTGTTAGATGCCAATCAAGCTCAAGTTGCAGAGATCCAAGGGTTCTTCCCTGAAAACGAGGGGGTCTTCACGATTCCCTATCAAGGAACCACTCCGTACCGTTTCGTCCACATAAGCAGCGGTGATGATAAAGTGTGGCGCTTGGATGCGATCGAAATCGTCCCGGATGTCCCAACCCAATCTGGAGTGCTCCCGGACGAACCAGAACCAATCCCCGAATATCCCATCGATATTCCCGTCATCAACGTGAATCCTGACGCCCCTGTGCGTGGGATGCTCATCAAACTCCAAAACGACGGCAACGCGATGACGAACTACGATGAGACCGTCTACTTCGTCGGCGGAGACCAAAAGCGCCACCCTTTCCCCACCAAGGATGTCTACCAAAGCTGGTACAACGATTTCTCAACTGTGGTCGAGGTCAACCAAACGGTCATGGCTTTCCTGCCGCTTGGGCCAAATGTCACCGTCCGGCCCAGCACCTACCTCGTAAAAATCACCACCGACCCGAAAACCTATGTCGTCTCCCCTGGCGGCACCTTGCGATGGATCACCACCGAGGCGATTGCCAAAGAACTCTACGGGGATTCCTGGAGCAAGCGTGTGATAGACATCCCGGACACCTTCTTCCGCAATTACACCGTTGGTAGCCCTATCGATACCGCCGCCTTCGTAGATGGCAGCGTCGCCGCCCTCCCGTCCGGTGAGCTCGTGTATCTGCAAGGACTGAACTACCACCGTCTCGAAAGCGAGGTCCTCAATGGCTTGCGTCTCAACCGCCCAGAGTTCTACGGCCAAGTCTCCCCCGCCCTTCTGCCCATCTATAGCGACGGCGGACGACTGATGTACGACCCGACGATACGATGGCCGTACTAGCTTTCCTCAATGAAAACAGCCCTTGATTTCAGGGCTGTTTTTCTCTATAGTCACGCTACAACTTTCCAGGGGCCGGGCCGTAGCGCAGATGGTAGCGCGCCTGGTTTGGGACCAGGAGGCCGTGAGTTCAAATCTCACCGGCCCGACCCGTGTAAAGTTGCAAGACCAAGATAGCGTTCACGCACCATCGACTATGCACACCACATATTCTACAAATAAGAGCTTCCTTGTTGCATCTCTTTTGGCTCTTGTCCTCTTCCCAGAGAGCGCGCTGGCCAAGTCCCCCTACCGCCCCGGAACCGACGACTACCTGCGCCAAGTGCTGCAACGCACCGACGCACAGCTTGCACAGGGGCTCGTCACAGAAAAACGCGAACCATTCCATCTTGTGGAGGGAATAGGGCAGGCGAGCGATCCGATGGGCGATGTGCTGTCCAAAGTTGGAACGAGTACCCCGCTTGCGCTCCCTTGGAGCGACTTAGTGAGTGCCGATCTTCGCCCCAATGACGCCATCGACTCATGGAACATCGTGCTTGAACTTGCGGATGCGTTTCCAGAAACGTTCAAAAAGGGACAGAAAGTGAATGTCACGCTCTTTTTCGATGCAGACGGCGACTCGACAAACGATGCTATGGAAGGCGTATCCGCCGGCACCGACACGGAATTCCGTCTTGTCTACGATGAACCCTCGGGGCAATGGCAAAAAAAATTCCGCTGGTACAACAAAGAAGCCACCTTCTGGGCCGTCGACAAGGAAACGATCATGACCTACAAAATACAAGGAGATACGATCATGTATGAAATTCCCTACACCGAACTTCCAAAACAGGACATGCCAAGATGGCGCGCGATGATCGCGATAGAGGATGGAAGCAATACAGCCGTCGACGTTCTTCCCGAGGCCGGTTTCCCTCCTCCCAAAGGGGAAACATACCCCCTTCCAGCCTCTCCGCCACCCAACCTTTGGTTCGCCTTCGGTGGCGGTATCATCGTGCTCCTCACCCCGGTCCTTTGGTGGAGAATCAAACTCTGGAGATCAAAAAGAAAAACCAGCCATTAGGCTGGTTTTTCTTGGAGCGGGTAGAGGGAATCGAACCCTCATCTCCTGTTTGGAAAACAGGAATAATGACCACTATACGATACCCGCAAGTCAAAGCACCAAATTCCAAGTACCAAGCGTCCAAAAGATGAAGGGATGATAGCGAAATCATCTGGTGGATGCAAGACCCGCGGCCGTAATCGCAATCGCCAAAGCATCCGCCGCATCATCGACCTTGGGGGAGATCGGAAGCGAGAGCCAGCGGCACACCATCTGTGCCACTCCTTTTTTATCTGCGCGTCCGCTGCCGGTCACGGCAGATTTTATTTGTCCTGGGCCGAACTCGACGAGAGGAATTCCCTGTTTCTCACAGAGGTACAAAATAACGCCGCGCGCTTGTGCCACGTCGATCGCGGTCTTCACGTTCATGCTGAAAAAGAGGGTCTCGCAGACAACGATCTGCGGCTTCGTCGATTGAAGGACAGCCACAAAATCATCCCCGAGCTCCCGCAACCGATGGGAGAATGTGCCGCCGGCCTTTGTGCTAATAATCCCATAATCTATTGCCCGCATCGCGGACCCATCGGTCTCGATACACCCAAACCCAAGCCGGCCAAAGCCAGGATCAACCCCGAGGATGCGATGCGTCTTTCCCATAATTACGCGGCGTTGGAATAGATGGTCTCGACGTCATCCAGGTCATCTATCGCCTCACAGAGCTCACCAAATGCCTCTCCATCGGCCTGGGAAAGCTCGACGCGGGTTTTCGGAAGGTAACTGATCTCCGCCGAAACAGACGACCCCCGACCCTCACAAGCCTTTAAAATCGATGACAAATGGTCAACAGGGCACTTCACAATCAATCGCCCCTCTTCCTCTGAAACGTCATCTGCCCCCAAATCGATGAGCGACAGTTCAAAGTCCTGACGATCCTCCATTCTCCCCCCTCCCTCCTCCATTCTTATTACCCCTTTTCGTTCAAATTGCCACGCCACGCTCCCAGCGGCAGCAAAACTCCCGTTGTTGCGCGTAAGCGCCGTCTTGAGATCAGTGATCGTCCTGTTCCTATTATCCGTCAAACACTTCACAAGAATACCGACTCCTCCGGGGCCAAACCCCTCATAGATCACTTCGTCTAGTTGCACTCCGTCCTCACCTCCCGCTCCCCGCGCAATCGCGCGATCGACATTCTCCTTTGGCATGTTTGCCGCCTTGGCGGCATCCACGGCCATCCGCAATTGAAAATTGAAGGCAGGATCCCCTCCCCCGCGTGCGGCAACCGTAATCGCCCGCGTAAGTTTGCCAAAAACGCCGGCTTTTTTCTTATCCGACTTTCCTTTGCGTTCCTGGATGTTGTGCCATTTGGAGTGACCAGACATAGGAGGAGGGGAGGGTGGACAAGGGAAAACAAGGGTGGACAAGAGAGACCAGGGGAGAAAGAAAGGGACATCAATAAATGAGTATGTTTGCTTTTTCATTTCCGATTAAAAAACGTTATCTTCCTTCTCCCTTGTTCACCCTTGTTTTCCCTTGTTCACCCCTGGTCTCGCTCCCCCCCATGATAACAAACAAGCCGAGGATACGCTCCCCGGCTTGTGTTCTTTTCTATGATTCTTCGGATTTGACCGCGATCGCCTCTAGCTCCGAGGCCTCCACGACTTTCCCTTCCAAATCTGGTGCCCCCTCCATCATGGCGGGTGCTTCAACGACTGCTTGGACGCGACGGGAGGCCGCTTGCGCCAAGGCCTCCGAAATAGCGCCATCAAGGCGGCCCTTGATTTCCCCAAAGCCGCTGCCAGCGGGAATGAGGCGGCCGATGATGACGTTTTCCTTGAGGCCGGCCAAGCGGTCAACCTTGCCGGTAACCGCGGCGTTGATAAGCACTTTGGCGGTTTCCTGGAAAGACGCAGCCGAGAGCCATGAATCTGTAGACAAGGAAACCTTGGTGATCCCCAAGAACAACGGTTCGCAGACGGCAAGTTTCATGCCCTTGGCTCCGATGTCGTTGGCGTCGTCGTAGGTGGATTTCTCCACGACTTCCCCTGGCAATAGCTCCGTATCCCCCGGGTCACTGACACGAACACGTGAGAACATCTGACGAATGATGACCTCGATATGCTTGTTGTTCAATTTCTGCCCTTGGCTGGCGTAGATGAACTGGATTTCCTTAGAGAGGTACTTCTGCACCGCATCAGGCCCTTTATGTTTGAAGAGCTGCTGTAAATCCAAGTGCCCGTCGGTCAGCGTGTCTCCGGCCAATACCTCGTCCTTATCCTTCACATAAAGCGTGTACCCAGGCGGAATGATATACTCGCGAGACTTCTCGGTTTCGTACAAGATGATGATCTGCGTGGCTTTTTTGACCGAGGCGATTCCGCCTTGTTCGGAAACGATTTTGCTTCCATCAGCTTTCGTGGCGATCATATCGCCAGCTTGCACCTTTTCTCCATCCTTTACATGCGTTTTCGCCCCGCGGCCGACAAGGTAGGATGCTTCTTCCGTGCCGTTATAGGCGATCTTTACGGTCTTTTGTCCGGCTCGCGTGTCCACAAGCGATTTCCCTGTTTCCGCTTGGATGATTTCCCGCTTCCCTGTCTCGATCGTCACCCGACCCGCCACTTCGCTCATGATGGCCTTTTGTTTGGGCGTACGCGCTTCAAACAACTCTTCCACACGCGGCAACCCTTGAGTAATATCTTTTCCTGCCACACCGCCGGTATGGAAAGTACGCATGGTGAGCTGTGTGCCTGGCTCACCGATAGATTGGGCGGCCACGATACCGACGGCCGTCCCGATCTTTACGAGTTTATTGTAGGCAAGGTCGTATCCATAACACTTCTGGCAAATGCCACGGCGCATTTTGCACGTCATGACCGAACGCAGGTGAACCTCGGTAAGCGGTTTTTCTGCAGCTTCAAGTTCGCGCACATGTGCCTCCGTAATAAGCTCGCCCGCGGGAACCAACACCTTCCGCCCGCCGGGCTTCACAATATCAGAAAGCGTGAAGCGGCCAAGAATACGCACAAGCAGAGGCTCGCCGATTTCGTCAGATTCCTCTTTGGTAAGCACCACCCCCTGGTCATCGCCACAATCCACTTCCCGGACGACGACATCCTGGGCGACGTCCACCAGGCGGCGGGTCAGGTACCCGGCGTTGGCGGTACGCAGCGCCGTATCGGTAAGACCTTTACGCACCCCGTGGGAGGAAATAAAGAACTCAAGCACATCGAAGCCGTCCTTAAACGAGCTCTTCACCGGCAGCTCGATGATTTCCCCTGATGGGTTGGCCACGAGTCCCTTCATGCCGATCATCTGCGTCATCTGGCCCCAGGATCCACGCGCACCGGATTCCATCATGGTAAAGGCGGGATTTTCCGGCGTGAGCGATTTTTGAGCCACTTGGGCGACCTTATCCTTCACTTCCGTCCAAATCTTGATGATGGAGCTGTGGCGCTCCGCTTGGGTCAGGAACCCTTGGGCGAAGTAGTCGTCTATCTCACGGGTCTTGCGATCCCCTTCTTCAATGATCTCCTGCTTTTCTGGGACATCAGGGAGCATCCACATGCCCCAGGAGTACCCGGCTTTGGTGCTGTAGAGGAATCCGAGCTCCTTAATACGATCAAGGAACAGGGCAGTGTACTCGAGACCCTTGAGCTCAATGGTATATTTTACAATATTAGCCAATTCCTTTTTCCCTATGCGTTGGTTCATGAACGGCACGTGCTCGGGAAGAACCTGGTTGAGGATCAGGCGGCCGACCGTCGTCACCATGATTTCCCCGCTGTCCAGCCGGACGCGGATCCACGCCTGCAGGTGGAGATGTCCGCTCTTGTACGCGTACTGTGCGTCCATTTCCGTCGCAAACAGTTTGAGAGTCTTCTCGTCTGGCTCGGTGAGGGACATGGAAAGGTAAAAAGCACCCCAGGCGATGTCTTTTCCTGGCGAAGCGACCGGCGACCCATGGGCGGGTTTCAGAAGATTCTTTGTGGAAAGCATCAGTTCGCGTGCCTCCCATTTAGCCTCTTCTGTGAGCGGCACGTGCACGGCCATCTGGTCGCCATCGAAGTCCGCGTTGTAGGCATCACAAACCAAGGGATGGATTTGGATCGCCTTCCCTTCAATAAGTTTGGGTCGGAATGCCTGGATACCGAGGCGGTGCAGGGTCGGCGCGCGGTTGAGGAGGACGTAGGACGTATCGGTCACCTCTTCGAGCATGTCCCACACCTCCGTGCGGTCGCTTTCTATGAAGCGATTGGCGCTGCGGATGTTATGGACGTATTCGCGCTCGATCAATTTGGATATGATGAATGGCTTGAAGAGCTCCAGCGCCATCTTCTTTGGGATACCGCACTCTTCGAGCTTCAAATGGGGCCCCACGACAATAACCGAACGGCCGGAGTAGTCGATGCGCTTTCCGAGCAGGTTCTGGCGGAAACGTCCTTGTTTCCCTTTGAGCTGGTCGGCCAAAGATTTCAATTCGCGCTTGCGGCCGGAAGCAGCGATGACCGTCTTGCTGGCGCGGGCGCTGTTGTCGATGAGAGCATCGACGGCTTCCTGGAGCATGCGCTTCTCATTGCGGGAGATCACCTCTGGCGCATTCAATTCTTTGAGGCGCTTGAGGCGGTTGTTGCGGTTGATGACGCGTCGGTACAAGTCGTTGAGGTCAGACGTCGCAAAGCGGCCGCCATCCAGCGGCACCATCGGGCGCAAATCGGGCGGAATGACCGGAAGCGCTTCCAAGATCATCCATCCTGGCTTGATGCCGTTTACATGCAAGGACTTTAAGAGTTTCAACCGGCGCATGATGCGGTCGCGCTTGGCGGCACTCGCCTCTTCCAGTTCCGTTTCCAGCACCTTGATCGTCTCTCCCAGATCGATCCGTCCCAGCAGCATCTGAACCGCGTCCGCGCCGATGCCCGCATCGAAAATGTGTCCGTATTTGAGGGAATAATCGTGGTAGGTTTCCTCGGAAATGATCTGAAACACGGCCAACTCCTTGAGTTCCTGGTCCGTCATCTCAAAATCTTCCGTCAGTTCGGCGAGCTTATGGTCGCGGATCTCTTCCAAGTGCTTCGTTTCGGCTGCGATCTTTTTCTGGTCCTCCCCGAACTTCTGGGCAAGGCGGCCCACGTCGCGCTTGAATTCGCCTTCGATCATCCGCTGCTTATTCTTGTATTCCTGCTTGAGCTCTTCCAAGGCCGACGTGCGGGCATCCTCGCGCACGTCGGTGACGATATAGCTGTTGAAATAAATGACCTTTTCAAGGGACTGCACAGACAAGTCCAAAATCGTACCGATCTTGCTGGGGACGGAACGCAAAAACCAGATATGCGAGATGGGAGCGGCGAGTTCGATGTGCCCCATGCGCTCACGACGGACAATACTATGCGTCACTTCCACGCCGCATTTGTCACAGACGATCCCTTTGTAGCGGATTTTCTTGTACTTGCCACAGTAACACTCCCAGTCCTTGTACGGCCCGAAGATCTCTTCGGCGAACAGCCCGCTCTTTTCCGGCTTCTGGGTGCGGTAGTTGATGGTCTCCGGCTTGGTGACTTCCCCATGGCTCCAGGAACGGATGACCGATGGGGAGGCGACGCGCAGCCGGATCGCCTCGAAGTCGGACAATTTGAGGATGTCTTGTCGAACAAACATAGGTTAGGCTTTTTCACCTTTGAGTGAATCGGCGGCTTTACTGCCAGGAAGCGTAATGCTCTTCCCATCCTTGAGTAATTCGACATCCATGCACAACCCCTTGAGCTCGCGCACGAGCACGTTGAACGATTCCGGGATGTTCTGCTTGCGGATCGGTTCCCCTTTGATGATGGCCTCGTAGGCTTTGGAACGCCCAGGCACGTCGTCGGATTTGATCGTAAGAATTTCCTGCAGGGTGTGGGAGGCGCCATACGCTTCCAGCGCCCACACTTCCATTTCCCCGAAACGCTGCCCGCCGAATTGGGCGCGGCCGCCAAGCGGCTGCTGGGTGATAAGCGAGTACGGCCCGATGGAGCGCTGGTGGATCTTGTCTTCGACCATATGGGAGAGTTTCAGGATATACATGTACCCAACGGTCACTGGGTGGTCGAAGGTATCGCCGGTACGGCCGTCGTACAGAGGCACCTGTCCATTATCGGGGAATCCAGCTTTGATAAGCTCGTCACGGATCTGCTCTTGGGTGACACCGTTCAAAACAGGAGTCGCGACTTTGTATCCCAGCGCGTTGGCTGCAAGCCCCAGATGCAATTCCATAATCTGTCCCAAGTTCATACGCGAGACGACACCCAGCGGGGTCAGAATAATATCTACCGGCGTTCCATCTGGAAGGAACGGCAAATCGGAAACCGGAACCACACGAGAGACGACCCCTTTGTTTCCGTGACGCCCAGCGACTTTGTCACCCACCTGGATCTTACGCAGGTCGGCAATCGTCACACGAATCTGCTTGATGACTCCAGGAGGAAGCTTGTCTCCGTCTTCACGAGAAAAAATAGTGATGTCGACGACCTTTCCATGTTCTCCCTGATCGAGATACAACGAGGAATCGCGCACATCGCGCGCCTTATCACCGAAAATCGCTCGAAGCAATTTTTCTTCGGCCGAGAGCTCTGTTTCTCCTTTGGGAGTAATCTTTCCGACCAAAATGTCGCCCGAACGCACTTCCGCACCGATGCGGATGATCCCTTCTGCGTCCAGATGTTTCAATTTCTCTTCGCTGACGTTTGGAATGTCTGCGGTCACGACTTCGGGCCCGAGCTTCGTATCGCGCACGTCGATGGTGTAGTCCTCAATATGGATGGAGGTATAGCGGTCGTCCTGAACCATCCGTTCACTCATGATGACGGCATCGTCGTAGTTGTAGCCGTCCCAGGCCATGAAAGCCACGAGGACGTTCTGCCCTAGGGCAATTTCGCCCTTGTCGACGGCCGAGGCATCGGCGAGGACGTCGCCGACCTTCACTTTGTCGCCACGATCGACGGCCGGGCGATGATTGAGGGCGGTTGAGTTGTTGGAGAGGACAAATTTATTCAATTCATAGGTATGCGCCCCGCCCGCCTTGTCCGTGATTTCGATGCGGCGCCCGTCCATCTGGGACACGACGCCTGCGTGGTCGGAAACGACCAGATGCCCAGAATCCTTCGCGCTGCGCCGTTCCACCCCCGTTCCGATGATCGGGGAGTCCGGACGGATGCACGGAACGGCCTGGCGCTGCATGTTGGTTCCCATGAGCGCGCGGGTGGCGTCGTCGTGTTCCAAGAACGGGATGAGGGCGGTGCCGATCGACAAAATCTGCTTGGAAGAAACGTCCATGTACTCCGCATCCTGCTGCGGGATGATCTGCGGTTCGCCGTATTTACGCGCGCCGATAAAATCCTCGGTGAAATAGCCGTCTTTATCAATGGGAACGGTGGCCGGAGCGGTAATAGAACGCTCTTCTTTGAACGCGTTGATGTATTCAATGTCTTGGGTCACCCTCGACCGAATCTTTCCATCCTTTTCTTCCTTCACGATCTTACGATAGGGGGTTTCGATAAACCCGTATTCGTTGATGCGGGCATAGCTGGAAATGTGGCCGATCAGACCGATGTTTGGTCCTTCAGGGGTAGCGATCGGACAGATGCGGCCGTAGTGGGAGGGGTGCACGTCGCGCACTTCGAAGCCAGCGCGCTCCCGCGACAAACCGCCAGGACCCATGGCCGAAAGGCGCCGCTTATGCTCGAGCTCGGAGAGCGGATTGGTTTGATCCATGAACTGCGAAAGCTGCGAGCTCATGAAAAATTCTCGCACGGCTCCAATAACCGGACGCGCATTGATAAGCTTTGCAGGGGTGAGCGCTTCGATATCCTGGGTTGACATGCGATCTTTAATGATGCGTTCCATGCGCGCCAAACCGACGCGGAAACGGCCCTGCACCAATTCGCCCACCGCCCTCACGCGACGGTTTCCAAGATGGTCTACATCGTCCGGATCTTCCTGGTTGATATTGAGGCGGATGATTTCTCGGATAATCTGAACCAAGTCTTCCGGGCGGATGATGCGGCGTTCTTCGGGGCCGATTTCCTTTTCATCGATGGACAAGTTGAAACGCAAGTTGAACTTGTAGCGCCCCACCCGGCCCAAATCGTAGCGATCGAAGTTGAAGAACATCGCGTGAATGAGCGAGCGGGCATTATCCGCGGTCGCACGATCCCCTGGGCGGATGCGCTTATACACTTCGATGAGCCCTTCTTCTTCGTTTTTCGCGGCGTCTTTGAGGATCGTCGATTCGATGTAGCGGTTCGTCGGATGCGTATCGATGTCCGCAAACAAAGGGAGGATCTGCTCATCGCTCGTGTACCCAAACGCCCGCAACAGCGACGTAACGGCCACCTTGCGCTTGCGGTCGATTTTTACCCAAATGACGTTCTTGGGATCGGTTTCGAATTCCAACCAGGCGCCACGATTTGGAATGATCTTTGCTCCGTAATAGCGGCGGCCCCGGTACACGTCGGCCGTAAAAAAGGCACCGGCAGACCGGACGAGCTGCGAAACAACGACGCGCTCGTTGCCGTTAATGACGAAAGTGCCACGGTCGGTCATGACCGGAAGATCACCCAGATAAATCTCCTGTTCCTTCACGGTATTATTCCGCTTATTCACCAGACGCGTTTTGACGCGAAGCGGCGCCTCGTATGTCGTATTCTTCACGCGGGACGTACGCTCATCGAATTTTGGCTCGTCCAGATAATAATCACCAAAGAACAATTCCAAATCCCGACCGATGAAATCGGTGATTGGGTTTATTTCATCGAACAACTCGCGAATCCCCTCTTTCATGAACCAATCGTAGGAACGCAATTGGACTTCCACAAGCTCGGGGAGCTCCATGGCGTCTGGCACCGCACCAGGAAAGAACTTCCGCGGCGCATAAGAAGCAGGGCGTCGAAAACGCATAGAAAAAAATAAAATCCGCCTCACGAAGGTGAGGTGGGCTTATTGGAATTGAATAAATAATGAGGCATGACGGTCTTCTGTTCGGATATTTGATCCGAAGAACCCTGCTGCCATCGTCCCGGGTGTCCAGGAGGAGCAGCGCGACCGATCTGCCGAAGTGGTTCTCCCCACTCTGACTCATCCAGCCAAGCCGTCTGTCGGCGAAGGCCTGAAAAGTCAAGAAGTATTGACGAGAGACTAACATGGGGAATAAAAAGCGTCAAGAAAAAAGCCAATCAAGAAAAAAGTCAAGAAAAACTGAAATCGTCTAATTTGAGGGAAAAATCATAGATGATGTTGAACGACATTCCTGTTCATCTACAAGATATCCACAGATATAAAATCCGCTCGCATGCTGCGAAATACTGACATGGTTTAAACGCAGAGCATCGAATGACTATAGATGAGCGCGAGGAGAGAGATTTTTCTTGCCTTGTGGGCAAGAGACGCTCGTTACAATCACCCGATACGAACCATGCGGCATCCCGCAGCGTGCCAACGGATATTACAGACAAAGTTTACGGGGATATTTTGAATCGAACAAGAGGGGAAAAAAGGTGCCGGATATGCCCCCCCGCATACCCGGCTACGACGATTACATAGTTACGGTCGCCTGCAAACGGCGTTCCGTATCCGGTTCCGGCCGTGGAGATTTCTCGGCTGCCAAGGCGGCCAAGTGGACTCGCGAGGGCGACGGTTTGTATCCGCTGGGAGGCCGCCACGTGAGGATGCTTTGGCGTTCCCCCTCTTGCTGCTCGGGCCACACTTTTTCGTCGCGGTCGCTTTCCAGGACATGGATCCTGGAAAAAATCCTCTCCTGGAAACAGCGGGCCGAAAATCCCACCTGCCCCTCACGAGCCTCTGCCATCTCGAGATTGAAACGGCTTGCCTCCAAGAGGGACTGCTCCGACCATCGCTTTTGCTCTGGCCAAAACTCGATCCACACCGATCGACGAAACGCCCGATCCAAAGAAAGGATCGCTGCCGTTTCATCCCACATCGAGACACCCGCCCACACTTTCCATAACCCGATCGCACGAACGGGCTTCCGAGGCGAGGGGACGAGACCATCCCTTCGTTGGCATGCCACCCGCACGACGGCCGGCCCTTGAGGCCAACGGGTCGTGTCGGGAAACGAAACCACGGGGGAAGATACCATGCCAGCGGGAAGCATCGTGCCGTCTTGCACGCGCATTTCCCGCGCCGAAGAAATCAATGGCTCCCGCTTCGCGGGCAAGTACTCGAACTGGTCCCTCCACTCGGGCGGGGAGAGGAGCGACCACGGGTTGAGATCCGCTGGCAGCTTCCCCAAACGCTGAAGGAATGCTGGCAGGGATTGGAACTTCCCCGGGCCTCCCGGACGCCCCTTCACGCACCAAAAGCACCGAACGTATGGCTCCCAAGAACCAACGTGGTTCTCTCCCGTGAGGTACAAGCTGGCAAAACCAACGTGCTCGGATCGCCGGAGCGGCCACCCGATCGGCCACTCCAAAGAGCAGCCACCACATCGAACCATCTCGCTTTTCTTCATTTGGTTGGTGTCTCCTACTTCCACCACCCTGCTACCGTCTACGCCTACGGATGAACAGGGACCATGAGCAACGCGCTCTTCTCTACTTCCGCCTACGCCTGCGGAAGGGGCGAAGATACCATGTTCAAACCTATTCGTCAAGCCAAAATCTTGGTAAAATGGAGACATATGGCTCGACGAAAAAAGCAAAAAGAACAAGAAGATCTTGAACTATCCTTCTCCTCCACTGGTTTACACCCTGATACAAGGCGTGGCTTGCTCGCCCTGTGCGCCTTTGCCTTTTGTGCCCTCATCATCCTTTCATTCCTTGGACTGGCGGGGACTTTTGGCTTGTGGGTCTCCTCTTTTTTGTCTGTACTGTTTGGCATGGATCGCCTGCTGCTCATTCTCCTTTTCCTTGGGATTGGGTTCTCGCTTCTCTACCCGGAAAAATTCCGCATCTCTGTTATGGGAACCGTGGGAGTACTGCTTTTTTTCTTGAGTTTCAATGCCCTGCTGAATCTCCTCTTCCAAGACCAAACGGCAGGCGGCCATGTCGGCTCCCTCCTTTCCACGAGTTTGCCCCACGCCCTAAGTTATTGGGGAAGCATCGTCATGTTGCTCTTCTCCACGCTGGCGGGAATCCTGCTTCTCTTCAACAAGCCGCTGCGCCATTTGTTTGTCCTCCCTTCACGCTCCCGTACGCAGGCTGCTGTATCCGACCCATTCCTTTCCACTGATTCTGAATCCCCTTTTGATATTAAACTTACAGAGGACATAGAGGAGGAACCAACCCAATTGGATGAACCAATAGAACCAGAAGCGGAAACGGAACCGGAAGAAGAGGAACAGGAGGAGGAAAAAGTCCTAACCTCCAAACACCAACGAAAAGTGACGATTCCCCCCGATATTCTCGATTATCGCTCCAGTATTGCCAAATCCGGTGACTTGGAGCGGAACAGGCAAATCATTGGGAAAACGTTTTCCCAATTCGGTATCGATGTGGAGATGGGAGAGGAGTCGGTGGGGCCTACCGTGACCCAATTCACCCTGCGGCCTGCCCAAGGGGTAAAACTTTCTCGGATTGTCGGGCTTCAAAACGATTTGGCTCTGGCCCTCGCCGCCCACCCGATCCGCATTGAAGCCCCTATCCCGGGAAAGTCCTTGGTGGGAATTGAAATCCCCAACAAAACCGCCGCCACCGTCTCGCTGCGAGACATCATAGAGGCACGAGAATTCACGCAACGAAAAACCGACCTCACTTTTGCCCTTGGCAAGGATGTCTCGGGTAAACCCTGGGTGGTCCCTCTGGAAAAAATGCCCCACATACTCGTCGCAGGTGCGACCGGTTCAGGAAAGAGCGTCTGCCTCAATAGCATCATCATCTCATTCCTGTACGCCAACGGACCAGACGATTTGAAATTGATCCTCGTTGACCCCAAGCGGGTGGAGTTGAACGCTTACGCCGGCATCCCCCACTTGCTTGTCCCGCCGATCATCAAGGCAGAAGACACGGTCAACGCCCTTAAATGGACGGTGCGCGAGATGGAACGCCGCCTGGACACGCTCTCAAAATTCGGGACGCGCGACATTGCTTCTTATAACAGCAAGAGCGAGGAGAAGATGCCGAAAATCGTCGTGATCATCGATGAGCTGGCTGACCTTATGGCCGTCAGCGGACGGGAAGTGGAAGCGACGATCACCCGTATCGCCCAAATGTCGCGTGCGGTGGGTATCCACCTCGTGCTCGCGACCCAACGCCCGTCGGTAGACGTCATTACCGGCGTCATCAAAGCGAACATCCCCGCACGCATCGCCTTTGCCGTGGCCTCCCAGGTAGATTCGAGAACCATCTTAGATTGCTCTGGTGCCGAAAAACTCCTTGGCCGCGGGGACATGCTCTTTAGCTCTGCGGAACTCTCAAAACCAAAACGTATCCAGGGTGCCTATGTTTCCGAGGAAGAGGTCGGTCGCGTGGTAGACTTTCTCAAAAAGCAAGGCGCTCCTGACTACAACTACAGCGTCACAGAAGTCGCACGTTCTTCCACCGTCATGGGCGACGACGGTGAGGCAGAGGATCCCCTCTTTGAAGAAGCTGTTGAAGCGATCCTCCAAGCCCAAAAAGCATCAACTTCTTTCCTTCAACGACGCCTGCGCATCGGCTATTCGCGTGCGGCCCGTCTTATTGATCTCCTTGAGGACCAGGGGGTCATTGGCGCGGGAGAGGGAGCAAAACCCCGCGAGGTGATCGTTGACAGTTGGCCGCCGGAAAAGGAAGCGGCACCAGCGAAGACCCAAAAGGCAACCCCACCCGGCCTCCCCTTTGCAGGGGAGGGGTTTGTGGCAGGGGAGGAGTCTACGAGTACGGGTGAGCGGAAGAAGGGAGTTGATGAGGAAGAGGAGGATGCGTAAGATGAAGGGCTTATGGCCTTCCTTATACGAAAACTTGGCGACCAGGAGCCGCTGGGCTCGCGCTTGCGCACCCTGCGCAAGCTTGCCAACCGTACATTGTCCGAGCTCGAACAAGAGACAAAAATCCCAAAAAAAATCATCGCCGCCTTTGAAGAAAACGCCTACGACAAGCTCCCGGCTCCGATCTATTCCAGGCATCTGCTCCGCCTCATCGTCCGCACGCTCGGAGCGGAACCAGTCTATTTCATCGAACGCTTCGACTCGGAGCGTGGCACCAGCGATTTTCTCAAGGAAGCCCGCCTCCCTCTGCTGCGCCGCCGCGCGCGCGATTTTTTCGTGCCAGCCAAACTTATCAAAGCCCTCCTCCTCTCTTCCTTGCTGGCCGCCTTCTTTGGCTATCTCGGCCTGGAGGTACGCGCAGCCATCTCTGCTCCTGTCCTTTCGGTCTACTCCCCAGACGACGGACTCGAGACCAAGGAGGCCCTCGTCCACATCGTCGGCGAAACCGAAACCCGCGCGCATGTGCGCGTGAACAACCGTCCTGTGCTCCTTTCCCCAGACGGCTCGTTTTCGACCGACGTTTTTCTGCGCCGCGGGGTGAATTTGATCACTATCGAGTCTGCAAAGCGGTATTCGCGGCCGACACAGGAGTATAGAAGAGTAATTTTTACGCCGTAAACGAAGGGGGAGATACCAACGGGACAGGATCGGACGATGAGTCGCTGCTAACTCTCGGGGTTAGCAGTGCCAACCCACAGAGTTAGCGCCGCATCTGTGGACGACGCCTGTTGCGGGCTGTATGGGCTCTGCTAAGCTGGGGACACATTTCTCAAAAGCATACGTATGCCAAAAATATCGGAACAGGACGGACGGTCACGGGCGGCCATGACGGCCATCAGCCAAATCAAGGAACGCTTCGGCGAAGGGTCGATTATGCGTTTGGGCGAGGCCAAGGCGATGAATATTGAGGCGCTTTCAACAGGATGTCTCTCCATCGACCAAACGCTTGGAATCGGCGGCGTCCCCCGCGGCCGTATTATTGAAATCTACGGCCCAGAATCATCTGGAAAATCCACGCTCGCCCAGCACATCGTCGCCGAGGCGCAGAAACGAGGCGGTATTGCTGCCTATGTCGACGCGGAGCACGCGCTGGACCCGGAATACGCCGCAAAGATAGGCGTGAACATCAACGAACTCTTCATCTCCCAGCCGGATACGGGAGAACAGGCGCTTGAAATCGTCGAAACGCTCGTCCGCTCCAATGCGGTAGACGTCATCGTCATCGACTCGGTCGCCGCCCTCACGCCAAAGGCGGAAATCGAAGGAGAGATGGGTGATTCCCACATGGGTCTCCAAGCCCGATTGATGAGCCAAGCGCTCCGCAAGCTCGCGGCCATCGTCAACAAATCCAAGACGACCGTCCTTTTTATAAACCAGATCCGCATGAAAATCGGCGTAGTCTTCGGCAACCCCGAAACCACTCCGGGCGGCACGGCGCTCAAGTTCTACTCCTCCGTCCGTATCGAAATCCGTCGCGCCGCCCAGATTAAGCAAGGCGACGCGATCATCGGCAACCGCGTAAAACTTAAGGTCGTTAAAAACAAGGTAGCTCCCCCTTTTCGCACTTGCGAGTTCGACATTATGTACAACGAGGGCATCTCGATCTCGGGTGACTTGCTCGATTTGGGAACCAGTACTGGTGCCCTCAACAAGAGTGGCAATTCCTATAGCTTCCAAGACACGAAACTGGGCGTCGGTCGCGAGGCGGCAAAGACGACGCTTCGAGCGGCGCCAGAACTCATGGCAGCCATCCGCAAGGCAATCGAGGGGAAGATGTTGGCGCCAGTAGTGGCGAACGACAGCGGGGAAAGTGAGGGGGATACGGAGTGAGCACAAACTTCGGGCAACCCCACCCTGCCCTCCCCTTGGCAGGGGGGGGTTCTGTGTCGGATTCGACAGCCCAACCTTCTGGAGGAGGGGCTTTTTATGAAAAAACAGACAATCTCTAGGAGACTGCCTGTCAGAATTGTACGACGGGACCGATAGCGGGAAGGCCGGTGACGAGGGAGCCGTTCATACGGGAACCGTTGATGAACAGGGCTACGGAGGACAGATCGTTGGCATGGCCAACGCCGCTATCGCCGCCTCCATCCATGTCGAAGGATGGACAGGAGGGACCGGAGGAAGAAACGCAATCTTCCAAGAGGGTGTCTGCTTCCCCTTCTTCCAGGAGGGTCAATCGTATGAAATCATCCATAAGCCCGCTGATCGAGCCGCTATAGGAGAACGCAAGCGTCCGACATTGCTCTGGCGCCAACTGGATAGAAGGCGTCGTCGACGATCTCTCGAAATCGAACGCAAGGATATGCACGACTTCCGATGGATCGCATGCATCGTTGGCTACCGTTCCATCCAAGACAAAATGTTCGCCGTTCACGTAGAACGACACCCCGCTCTGGAGATCCCGCACATGCCATTGGAAGGAGCGCCAGAGCTGATCACACCGATTCCAACCCGTCCCCTCTCCATCCGCGGAGTCCAAACGGAACAGGAGGCCGTCTACTCGCACCGGATCCTCGCCCGCGCACATATCCAGCCACAGGATATCGGATCCGCTCCCTACGACCCCGATGCCCGAGACGGCAGGTGAATTTGGGTTCACGGAAACCATCAGATGCGGCTCGTACAAACCGAACCTGGGAAGAGACACGGTCGCAAATGAGGAGCCATCCAGCTCGCGCTTCGAATACTCCGCCTTCACCCGCATCGGATGCGCCGAAGCAGTCGTGAGACGCCACTGAATACCCTGGTAGGCAGGCCCAATCGGGATATTGGCGATATCGGCGTAGACCCGGATCACGCCTTCCGTATTGAGCGGGACATACCCGGTAAGCCCAGCGAACACCGCTCGATTCCCTGCGGGAGTCACGAACATTCGTTTCGTGACCCCATCCCGATCCTGATACTCCAGCCGAAGCCGCGTCGTCACGGCCGGATCCCCCCACTGCTCCCCTGCATCGGCGCAATCCCCATCGACATCCTGCACCCCGCTGCCCGTGAGGCAGTTGTGGAAAGACAGGGTGTCGAAGGAAAAAGGCTCGAGCGCGGAGCTCAGGATGATTTCACCCAGGAACATGCCGCGGGATCCAGGACTAAGCGGGCTCCCCTGCGGGGTACGCGCAGAAGGCAGGAACGTAAGCGTTCCTATCGGAGGCGGTGTCGTGTCGCGCACGACCAGAACGGTTCGCGCGGCCTCGTCCCCGCCCCCAGGATTCACCGTCACGGCAAACGTATCGTCATCCCAACTTTCGTTGGGAACATCCGCCACGTTGCAGCGATACTCCGCCTGAATCGCCTTGCGTACGGAAAGCGCCGTCGAAGGAAGCGCAAATGAGGTGTGGCCAGAGGCGCGCAAACGCCCACGAACATCCACAGGGCTTCCAAGCCGACCCAGCGGCCACCAGCGCGGCGCGCTGGGAAGCACCAAGTGGCAATCCCCAAACCTCCGTGCGACGGGAATATCCGGCCCATCAAAAGACTCATCGTCATCGTCGCCCGAAAGGATGCTCACGGTGAGCTGATCGATGGCTCCGTCGCCCCGCGAGATGTTTTCCAGATCGAACACGAGCAGCGCGGCATCCTTTTGCCCGCGCCACACCGTCGTCCGCGTCCCAGGAACCACATGCGTCACCCGCAACTGAAAGTGCGAAACCAGAAAGGGGGAGGCGACCGCGGCGGTCGCACAGAAAAGCGAAACACCTGCGAAAATCCACCATTTTCGTTGCATGTAAAGAACTCCTCTCCGAAATAATAGCGCAAGATTGCGCTAGAAAAACTATAGCTTTTTATGGGGGAGGAGGCAACAAAAAGGCGGGGGCAGGGACCCCGCCTATTCTCTATTGGATCTTATTCGTTCACGCGTTCGACATATTCACCGTCTTCAGTGTTTACGATGATATGGTCGCCTTGGTTGATAAAAATGGGGACGCGAACGGTAAGCCCATTGTCCATTTTTGCTTCTTTCCGCACGTTTCCCGAAGCGGTATCCCCTTTCACGGCCGGTTCGGTCTCGACTACGGCGTAGGTGATCTTCTTGGGAAGCTCGATCGTCAACGGCGTTTCCCCATGGATGACCACCGTCACCTCCAACCCTTCTTTGAGGTAGTTCACATCATCGCCAACATCTTCCTTCGTGAGCGAAATCTGTTCATAGTTTTGGGTATCCATGAACGTGTACAGAGAGCCGTCTGTGAAAAGATACTGCATCTTTTTGTACATGACATCCTCAAACGCCACGGATTCCGCTGACTTGAACACGTGTTCAACCACCTTGCCGGATCGAAGATTTTTGATGCGCGTGCGCACGAACGAGCTCCCTTTGCCGGGGGAGACGCGCTGAAAAGAAATGACGACGTTGAGGTCGCCAGAAAGGTTGATGACCGTACCTTTTTTGATGTCGTTGGGGGAAGACATAGGGGGGTGGAGAATGGAGAATGGGGAGTGTCCGGCGGAGCCGGATCCGGCTCCGCCGGAGAGCATGACGGAGGGGGGAGGGAGAGTGGAGGAAAAAAAGACAAAGGGCAAGGGGCGAAGGGCTAAGGTTAAGGGATGGAAAGTTTTTTATTCCGATCGGTGGCTTCTTCCACCCTTCGACCTTCGCCCTTTGACCTTCGACCTGTCTCCTCATCCTCCTAGGAACAACTTCCTCCCAGGAAACAACAGAACGTCTTCGATGTCTTTTGTGCCGATCATCATCATATGCAAGCGGTCCAGGCCCATGGCATTGCCAAAGGTCGGTGTTGCCACGGATGGTAGCAATCGCAGGAACTCTTCGTCAATCGGGAAGACTGTTTTGCCGATGCGACGGCGTTCCTCCGCTTCCTCAAGAAATCTCCGTCGTTGCTCGAGGGCATCGGTAAGCTCGGTGAATCCGTTGGAGAGCTCCAGATGATCCATGTACAACTCGACGCGCTCTCCAAAACGTCCGGTCGCGTCCAATCGAGATAGTGACGCTTGATAACGGGGATAGTCGTAAACGAAAACGGGGTCGCGCGGAAGATTGGGTTCGACGAATTGGAGGAAGAGACGGTAGTACAGGTCGCTTTCGGTGTCGGTGGGGTCGGTATGGACGCCAAGCTCGTGGCAGCGGACGGCGAGCTCAGTCGCGCCAGCGGACAATAGGTCTAATTGGACGAATTGGATGAATAACTGGCGGACGGAGAGGCGCTGGAACGCAGGCCATTCCTTTCCAAAGGCCTTTCCCACTTCCCGGATGAGCCCTTCGGTCTCATCCATCATCGCGTGATGATCCGCTCCCTGCGTGTACCACTCCATCATCGTGAACTCATGGTTGTGCGTGTTCCCGAACTCTTCTTCGTTGCGAAATACTTTGGTGATGGAAAAAATCTTTTCCATCCCCTGCCCCAACAGCTTTTTCATGGAGTACTCCGGGCTGGTCGCGAGCGCTCCGGCAAACCGTTCCTTCTTCTCGTTGATGACCGTTGTCTCAAACGGCACCAAATTCGGTTCCATCCCCGGACACTTGAGCAGGATCGGCGTCTCGACCTCCGTGTATCCCCTCTCACACAAAAAGGCACGGATCGTTTGCATGATCCGTTGCCTTTCGTTCGCAATGGTGGCGGCTAAGCGCGCCATGCGCGTGTTTAACGTTGAATGAATGGAATCAACGCCATGATGCGCGAACGCTTCACGGCTACGGCGAGTTGGCGCTGATGCCCCATGCACACCTTGCTGCGCTTGCGCGCGACAATCTTTCCGAAACTCGAAAGGTAGCGGCGCAACAGGCCGACATCCTTATAATCGATTTCTTCTACTTTATGCAGACAAAAGCCGCAGACGCGCTTTTTGCCGTTGGTTTGTGATTTCATACGCAGTTAAAAAGGAATATCTTCCATGCGAATCTCTTCCGAGGGCTTGGCAGACGGGTCATCTTTTGGTGGGGCAGGTGGCTTGAATGCGGCCGGGGCTCCCTCCCCCCCGACCCCCCCTCGGGCAGGGGGGGACCCCGCTCCGGAGACGGGAGCTCCGCCTCCTCCTGGGCGATCTAGGAGAATGACATTGTCAGCGACGATTTCGGTGCGGTAGCGGCGGACGCCATCTTGGCCTTCCCAATCACGGGTCTGGAGACGCCCTTCTATGTAAACCTTTCGTCCTTTGGTGAGATACTGGCCGCAAATTTCTGCCAGCTTGCCCCAAGCTACGACATTATGGAACTCGGTCTGTTCCTGCTTTACCCCCTGCGGATCCGTCCATGCCCGGTTGGTGGCCACCGCAAAACTGCAGACGGATTGTCCAGAGGGGATCTGTTTGAGCTCCGGGTCGCGCGTGGTATTGCCAAGGAGCGTGGCGCGGTTGAGTGAGTACATATTAGGCCTGTTTCGTTATATCTCCGCCTTCGGCGATCGCATCCAGCTTCTGATCGAGCTCTTCCATGCTGATCGGGGTGGTAGGAGCGAGAGCGGCCGGTGTAGGCGCCATGAGCTTTGGCATGTCGCGACGAGGAGGAGTAGTAGCAACATCTCCCCCACGGGCTTCGCGTGCTTCCTCCGACAGCGGAGCGACGTAGGAAGTGATTTCGTATTTGCGCTCCTGGGCGAGTTTGCTGGGAACCGTAATCATGTGTCGGAGAACCTCCGGAGCAAGGGCCAGGCCGCGATCCAGCTCCTGCATCGCTTCCGGGGCGGCTTCAAAGTAGACAAGGATGTAGGTTCCAAACTGTATCCCTTTAATAGGATAGGCAAGACGGATCTTTCCAAGATTCTCGTGGCGGCCAGGAGTAGCGCCGTATTTGGCCAAAAGGGCTAGCACGGTCTCCTGTACCCCCTCTACTTCCTTTTCCGTATAATCGCCTGAAACAATATAAAGCAATTCGTAGGTCATAGGTTCTGGGCTGTTTTGCACAGCCAACCCTTTAGGGGTTATGGACAGAATTAAAGAGTGAATGCGGATATATAACCAGCTGGAGGGGGGATGGTCAAGATGCGGATAGAAAGATGAAAGGCTGGGAGGGCCAGAAATGGCTAGAAAGAGCGAGGAGGGCTGTGGGAAAAGGGCGGGATGATACTAGCGGTTGGATATGAGAGGGACTAAGCGCATTTGGTGATCGATGGATGGAGCCGCGGCGCGGGCGGCGGTTGGGTCGAAAACATCCCGGTTTACTTGGGAGAGCGGTATCCCCTTTTCATAGGAAGAGACGAAGGAATCCGATAGGTCGTCCACGGCTTTTTGCCAGCCAGGACCGAAATAGTCGTGCGCCACTGCCTCTGTCTCAAGCGGATACAGGATTCCTCCCGCTCCCACGCCATACACCTTGGGATCCGACACAACCTTCACCATCTTTCCCGGTCGGTACAGCACGTCCCCCGCCAAAGGAACGGCCGCGAGATCCTGTTCAGGAATGATGATGAGCGATCGGTAATCCGAAAACCAGGTAAAAAATATGCGCTCATTGGGGAAGGCGTGGCGCTCCCCATCCATGCCGAGGTAATACACCGTCCGGCAGGGATGCGTGAAATCTTCCCACCCAGGACACTCAAATTTGAGGAGAGGCCCGCCAACCGGCTGCGCAAAAATGTCGTAACCAAACGTAGAACGTATGGATGCCTCCAGTACCTGCCGTTGATTGGTAAGAGCGGCGAGCGTTAATCCACCCGGCAAATCGTAGATGATGGTTGCTCCAACCAAACCACCAAACTGACCGCTCAATGATTGGGCGCGGGCGAAGAGTACATACACCCCTTCTGCCGCAGGAAGCGTATAGGTCGTTTGCGTCACGCCCCCTTGCATGGGCTGCCACAGCGCCCCCGCAAACGTCGGGTCGGGAGAAATCTGGTTCTGGCTTGCTCCGTAGGATTGATAGGTAACCTGGATCACGGGAGAATCTGTCACTGACGCTCCCCCATTTAGGAGCAGACGCCCCGCCACGGGCGCCATGGTCGTGAGAGCAGAGGCGCGCGGGTTTGGGGGTGGGGGCGGGGCGACCGATTGGAGATAAATGAGATAGGACGCTCCGCGATCTGCTCCAGAGGAACTTTCAGTCGGGGTGCCTGTCAAAAAATCCGGAACGCCATTCCCATCCAAATCACTCACCATGGCGACCGACCTCCCAAACCCGCCGGGGGATGGAATCTGCGGGGATCCGGTTCGGTTCGGAAGAATATTCATGGTACGAATGATCGTCCCGTCCGCATTGAGAAAATGGACATACGCCGCCCCCATATCCGTTCCGATCGTATCTGTCCCAGGGGCGCCTACAACCAAATCTTGAATGCCGTCCGCGTTCACGTCCCCCGCAAAGGCAACGGAAGCGCCATACTGGTCCCCTGCCATCACCGGAGCGCCAAAGAAAGTTTGTCCTGTTAATTCAATCGTCCTTTTCACGGACCCGTCCATATTCATGAGATGGATGAACACGCTCCCCTGTTCTTCCCCCAGAACCAGCCGCTCCGGAGCGCCAACGGCGAGATCCTGGACGCCATCATGATCGACATCTCCGATCAGCGTCACGGACTGGCCATAGCCTTCATCAATCCCAAGACCAGCCGGCCCATTGGGAGAAAGATTGTTTATGGAAACCGTCCGTTTGACCCGGCCATCCGCTTGCAAGAAATGAATATACACATTGCCTGCGCCGCCGTTTGCAAGCGGAGTCGACACGGCCAAATCCGCGATCCCATCGCGATCTAAATCCCCTACGCCCGCAAGCGAAGTCCCGTATTCGACTCCCGCGGAATGCAACGGACCATTTGGCGTAGCAGAATTGATCTCCGCTGTGCGTTGGATGCTTCCATCCCGGCTCATGTAGTGGATGAATACCGCACCTTGGGCCATCCCTGGGTTTTGATCATGTGTCGCAGAAACGGCGATCTCTTGAACGCCATCGCGATCCAAGTCACCAATCAGAGTCATGGCGCTTCCGTAGCGATCCTTGGGGAACAGGAGCGCGCCTCCCCGGGTAAAGGCATTCAGTTCCGTTGTTTGCTTCACCCGTCCGTCTGCTCGAAGGAAGTGGATGTAGGCAGACCCAACTTCGATGCCTCCTGTATTGTCGTCTGGAGATCCAACCAGAACATCGGCGACACCGTCACGATCCAAATCCCCGATGCTGGTCACAGAACTTCCATACTGATCCAAATCCGACAGGACAGGGCCATTCTCAACCGCCTCGCGAATGACGACCGATCGATTCGGCTCCGCGTACGAGTATGTCGCCGTCCTCCAGGAGAAGGCATTGCGGCCAACCACCGCATCAGGAAAATCTTCCTCGGCGAAAATGCCTTTAAAAAGCCAGCTGTCGTCCACATCGATAAAATCATCGGCCACCTCTGCCCCGACGACATTCAAAAACGCAGGCGTTCCAGAGACGGTCGAACGAATGCGCAGCCGATTCGTCGTGGAAACGCCGCGTGCCTCAAACCGATGCAGGATGGATTGGGTGATCATGGGCTCAAACAGAACCGTTTGCGCTCCGATCAGATCCAAATCGTAAAAGGTGTTCGACCCGAGTATGGTTTGCGTATTGGAAGGGCGATCGAAAATGAAATGTGCGGTTCCAGGATCAAACCCGCCCGTGAGATGCCGGAAGTCCCCGGAGATATGAACGGTTGCCGTCCCCGCATGAACCGTGCCTCGATACTCGTTGCGCCATCGTATGGTGCCGACGTTCAAATCGACGTCGATGGTCGCATCCGCTTGTGAAGCGTTACCGTCGAAGATGGCTCCATGGTCCACGACCGCCCCGACGCCAGGCGCCCCGCCCAAACAGTTCTGCCAGTTCGCGGGCGTGCTCCATTTTCCGTCCCCGGAGGCGTTGATCCAGATACATTCTGCCCCAGGCTCCCCTGGGCCATCCGGATCCCGGGGAGAAAAAGGAACAAAACTCACATACACCACCCCCTTCTCTACTCCAGTCGCTTGTTCATGAGAAAGACCGGACGCAAAATCCACGAGCCCATTTTTATCCATGTCCCCCAAGGCCGAGAGCGACATTCCCAAACGAGGAAATCGCTGGATCGAACTGACCTCTGGAGTGCTTTGCACGATAAATTCTGTTTTTAGAACGGATCCATCTGCGGCCATCTGATGCACATACAGGCCGCCGACCGGCGCCCCATCAACATCCCTCCCCGGGGCGCCGACAAGCAAATCGGGGACGCCGTCCCGATTATAATCACCCACGCCGATCACCGCGTGCCCATAGGCATCAAAATCAGAAAGCTGCGGACCGTTCATGGTCGTCTTGTCGATGAATACCGTCCGCTTCACGCTGCCATCCGCATTCATCAAGTGAATATACAGCATGCCGCGATCTGTCCCCCCTCCGTTAGTAAACGGCGCTCCAACCGCCATGTCCGTCACCCCGTCGCCATCAAGGTCACCGATGGATCCGAGCGCAAACCCGTATCTCCCGTTTGCCTCGAGGCCCGCCGGTCCGTTGCTGGTCAGACGATCTATCGTAACGGTCCGTTTCACGGAACCGTCTGTTTTCATGAAATGAATGAACAGCCGGCCAAATTGGCCATCTGCCCCGCTGGCCCCAACCGCCAGATCCGCCACCCCATCGGCATCGATATCTCCCAGCGAGGCGAGGGAGGATCCGTAACGATCCCCCGCCACAAGGACGGCTCCGTTTGGCGTGAGGCCATCTAGGCGGATCGTCCGGCTGATGCCGCCCGCGAGCGTGAGCGAGTGAATTTGCACGGCCCCCGCCCCTCCGTTTGCCCCCGGAGAACCAACCGCCACCTCCACGGCTCCGTCATGGTTCAAATCCCCCACCGCTGCCACCGACGATCCGTACAGATCCCCGGCCGCAAGCGCGGGACCATTGGGTGTGGCGGCGGTAATTTGTGCGCTTTGCCTCACAGACCCATTTTGATTCAGGAAAGAAAGATACGCCGACCCTGCCTCCGGGGCCGATGCATCGTTGTTGGGCGAAGCCATGAACAGATCCGTCGTCCCATTGCGGTCTACATCTCCCACATTGGCCACCGCATAGCCGAACCGGTCACCGGCAACAATGCCTTGAGGCCCATTCACGACCGAACCGTCAATTTTGATAAAAGGAGCCCGACTGGGTTCGGCATCCCGCCCTGGGGCAAACCATAAACGGTTATTCCCGCGATTTTGCGAGTTCTGCGGATTGAGTGGACGCACCCCGTCCTGCACGAGCCATTGGTCTTGCACGTCTACGTGAGTCGCGCTCGCTGCTGCCCCTTTCACGTTGATGATGGACGCGAGGCCGGGGATACGCGAGACGATTTTCAATGGCTGGCCACCTGTCACTCCCGCGGCCTGAAAAGCGGCGGTGACGCGTGTCGTCACCCCTGGCTCCAAGACTATGGTTTGTCCCCCCAAAAATCGAAGCGTTGAAAAAGCAGTCGCCCCTGTGATGGTTTGAGAGGAACCGGCCGCACCGTCAAACACCACCGTAGAGGTAGCTGCGACGAATGTCCCTCCCAAATGGGAAAAATCCCCTTTGATTTGCATGGTATGGGTGCGCGCCGTGAAGAAACCATTGTAACTTTGCAGCATCCGGAAAGAATTGATGGAAACTGAACGGTCTAAAAAAGCATTCGATTGAGAAACCGTGCCATCAAAAACCACATCCGCCCCCGTAACGATCCCTACCCCAGGCACCCCTCCCAAACAGCCGCTCCAGTTCCCCGCATTGTTCCACAACTGCGTGCCCGCCCCATTGGTCCACGTACAAGTGGCGGGAACAGCAGAGCGACCGATGCGAATGCCGTAGAAGGCAATGACAACCGCCGTCAAAAAAACACACGCAAGGACAGAGGAACGGCGACGCGAAACAGCGCGGAAGGAGAGCATAGATAGGAACAGTATACAGCAAGAGGACGGATCTCTTTTAGGTTTTGAGGGAGGAGGCGTGAGGTGGGAGGGTGTCCGGCGGAGCCGGATCCGGCTCCGCCGGAGAGAGTGACGGGGAAGGCTTGTGTTGTGCTGTTCCGGAGGGGAGAGGGCTCATGTCTACACGCATGCTCAACAGTTCCGGCTGTTTGATAGAACGATAATCGATAGGACGCACCTCGGTGGTTTGATACCCTTCCTTTTCGAAGGTGGCGTAATACTCGTTGGGACCAAGAAGGAAGTGGTAGCGTCCGTTGCGGTCGGTAAGACGGGAGTCGATAAGCTTGTTGTAGAGCGGCTCAAACACACGGATAACAGCATCTCGCAACGGTTTTTTCGTGGACTTGTCATATACGATCCCCCAGCTCTTCGGTTTGCGCGGGCGAACCAGAACGAACACAAGAACGAGCAAGACGACCTGCAAAATGAAGACACCGATTGTGAACGCAGAAGGATGAAGAATAAGGACGACAAGCGCCAACACGACGCTCGCCCACGAGAGCGCCGACTCAAGGCGGCGAAGGCGACGTTTCCAACGAATACGCAACGCTTCTTTTTCTCCCTTTTCCAAAATGGGATCTAGCGGGATATTGGCGCTAATAACGGCGTTTTTATCTGTCACGCGGATCACCTCGCCGTGATAGACATCCAAATATTCGCCATCCGTACGAACTTTCTTGAGCCATTCGCTTGGGAAGGAAAACTCCGGCTTGGTCACTTCAATTTGATACTCGCCAGGATCCGCCAGAAATTCATACATCCCATCTTTCCCAGTGACCCGCGTACGCACCACCTTCGCGTCGGGCAAACGCAGGAGACGGACGACCGCCAATTCAACCGGCAGCTTTATCCCCGAATGGTACACGACCCCGTATCCTTTTCGTTTCCGCTTAAAGAAAAGACGCAGGGGTTGGGTGAACAAGAGCTGAAGGAACGGCCACAGTTGGAATTGCAACAACAGAAAACCGATACTGATAGCAGAAAGCGGAACGAACATGAAAGAGAAGCCATCAGCAATCCCGCTCAACAAAGCCCACAGCGAAAGCTCCGGCCCGGGAATCATAATCTGGGGGTTGATGATGCGGTCTCCATCATCCTCAACCGGCGACCACCCGCTTCCAAGGAGATCCTTAACTCCCTCCACGGAATACCGTCCGGCAGGAACATACCAGTAAAAACTGCCATCTACTGGAGTTTCTAAAGGATTCTGTTGGAAAAATGCCGCAATGTTCATGGGGCGATCTAGCCCGAACTCACGCACATACAGCCGCGCAGAGGCCCCCGAGAGCGGCTGGATAATGCCATCTTGATTCCGCCACACCAACCGGCCGCGCGGCTGCGCCTCCAGCACATAAGAAAACGACTGCTGCGTGCGATCCTGATAGGTCACCAAGAGAAGCAGGGCGTAATTGCTGACGACGGCAGGGACACGCAAGGTTCCGACCCATCCACGATCATCCGTGACCAGCGAGGAAGAACTCGTAGAAAAGTAGGCGTCTATCTTTTCGATCGCTTTGGTTCCCTCATCTGGAATGAGACGCACTTGAACGTCTGTATCCACCACCGCGCGGAAACGAATTTCCTGAAGCGGCAGTTCGATTGTCTCGCTTTGTACAAGGAAATGATTCTCTTCCCCAGAAAGCTCCCCCGGGCGAAGCGGAAACGCCGTGCAATCAACCGGACAGGTCAGAATACTCTCCCCTTTTCCGCAAAATCCGTTTCCACACGCGATGGTGCACCCAGGGCCGACGCAAATGGGACAGGCCGACCCTACGCAAGGGAGCGGGCAATCCCTCACGCAACTTGCCGGGTCTTCACCGATGCCGCAGACGAGATCACCGCAGACGGGCGCGCATCCTGGCCCCGTACACGCAGAACAGCCAGGACCGACGCAGGCCACACAATTTGGCCCTGTGCACGGTGCTGGACAATCGATAATGCAGTTGGCGAGATCCTCCCCGATGCCGCAGACGAAATCTCCACAGACGGGCGTACAGCCAGGGCCCGTACAGGACGCCGGGCAATCGATAATGCAGTTGGCCAAATCTTCATTCAGGCCGCAGATAAAGTCTCCGCAAAAACCGTTTGTCTGCAATAAGGTTTTGCACGCAATATCTCCCGTCTGGTCAGAGAGAGCCCCGCTTTGTGACAAGTAGCGCGCCGTATAGGTCGTATCTTGCTGCAACCCGGTCACGGGGAAGGAATGCGAAATGACATACGCGTTGTTCACGAGATGCACGTTCTTATTGTTGGGATCTGCGCCATACAGCACATCCCCGTCCGCAGGGATATTCGTCTCCCATGCCCAGGTAAGCGAATTATACGAAACGTCCTCGCACCGAGGGTTGGAAATAAGCACCGGGACGCCAGAGGGACAAACGGGGGTGGCATTGGTAAACGCCCCTGTATAAAATTGGTTCACGCTATCGTACCCGAACACCCCGTAATAATACGTCGTCCCCGAAACCGCGCTTGAATGGACAAACGTCGTGCTGGCACCATCGTACAGCACGGTTCCGTCATTCTCATCCGCGGGGTAGGTATCCGTCCTATACACCACGCGCGCGCCCACCAAAGGCGGAGGAAGCGTCCAGGTTAAACTGTTCTGGCAAAACCCCGGCGTCACGGTAACGGTTATGGGAGTAATCGGGGGCAAGCCGAAGGGGATGCCGGAATCCAGCGCGATGGGCGCGAACGACCCATTGCTATCAGAGGCGAACGCCGCGTAAAAATATTCCTGACCGGATACGATCCCTGGGTGCATGAGCGAGCTTCCGGGGCCATCATACAAAAACGTACCATCGGCAATACTGACTGGATAACGATCCAATCGATAAACGATGACGGTGTCGACATAAGGAAATCCGGAGGGCGAATACCACGCCAAGTTGTTTAAATACAGCCCAGGCGTGACATCGAGCACTAAACTGACAACCGCGGAACAATCCGGAGTCTGAAACACCAAATCGGTCGATTCGTTGGTATTTCCATCCTGGTCCGTCACGGCAATTTTTGCGCGATACGCGGTTTGGGGGGAAAGCCCGCTCAACGTAACCGCATGCGAGAGCGCGGGTGTGGAACTCAAAACGGGGCCTAACCCGTACAAGGGAGTAAGCCCATACACCACCGAACCTGTCGTGGGCCGGTTGGTATCCCACACGACCGTTGCTTCCGTGCAGGAGAGCAAATTGACATGGGGAGCAAGAATAAGCGGATCGGTTGTGTAGGGGGTATGGAACGTGAGGGTGAGAGCGGCAAAATTGTTACAAAAATCTTCCGAAGTGATCCGCGCCTCATAATCCATTCCAGGGGTGAGCCCGGTAAGGTTGTAGGAATGAGCTATCACCAACGATCCGCTGAAAAGCGTCCCGTCATAGGGCGGAGTCGGTGCAACCCCCCAAGAAACCTGGTCGTTGGCATTCTCGTTGGTGGACCACGAGACGACAGCAGACGTTGGGGTGATCCCTGAAATACTCGGGTTGATAAACAAAGGCGCGACCGTATCGCTGCATCCGCCTCCTCCGCCCGGGGGAGGCGCCGCTCCTACCGAGGCCGTAATCTCCACTTCATCATCCGACACGATAGAGATGGCCGCTTGGTTGGCATCCCCAAACCCGCCCGTCACCGCGACCTCAAAATTCCCCTCGACCGCAGGATTGACGATCTGATTCACCCCTGCCCCGCCGAAACCGCTGATCGTACCAACCTCGATTTGCACGCAGCGTCCTCCCGGTATTTCTCCGGCCGCCGCGTCCGTGGGAGGGGTAAAGGCAATCTCCTGCCCCGCAATCCCCACGCCCCAAATACCAGCCGCTGCCGCAACCGCCAGCGTTTCATCCGTAAACGGGCCATCGCAAGCCCCGTCGTCATCCACGGCAAAATCAAAATCCAATGGGCTTGAAAGCGCGGTTAAGTCCCATCCTGCCTCATACACCAACTTCACGGTATCGGTGGAACTGTCGACCCCCGTAGGCGTCACGAAACGAACGACGTGATTGGTCACTTCTCCTGTCGATTGCGCACTCGGAGTCACGGAATAACTGGTCAAGATCGCGGCAAAGGCAACGGAGACAAATTGGAACAATAAGGCGGTGGAAACACCGAGAAAACTCACCCAAACTGCTTTTCGTAGCATCGCGATAGTCACAAAAAGTCGATAGGAATTACGGGGCTTGGGATAGCTAGGGAAGAAATACTAAGGGGTAACGGGGACAGAGGCGGGATCAATGACCGCCTCTGGTGGAACGACTGGTTCTTCGGCAACGGGAGGGTCTTCAACAAGAGGCGGTTCTTCCGTTACGGTAGGTTCCTCAACCGCGGGGGGTTCCTCGACGACAGGGGGATCGATCGGGTCGGCGGGGGGGTCGGATGGAGGAACAATCGGATCTGTCACAGGATCGGTCGGCGGCATTACCCCTTCGATGGGAGGAGGTTCAACGGCTTCTTCGACAACATCTTCATGGTCCTTGCGGACGGCCGTGACATGCCAATCGACGACGATGCCGGAATCCATGCCATCAAGCTGGCGCACGGTGAAACCGTTGTTATCCTTCTGTGAAACATAGACGTACGCGGGGCCGTTGGCAGTCGTTACGACGGAGATAGGTGAGCTTGTCGAGGTAATGTCGTTAAAGGAAGCGTCGACATCTTCGAAGGATACAGTCGCTTCTCCTTGTGAGAGGGTCGCGCTTCCCGAAAGGAACACCGAGTGGTCGGTCGTAAGCATGGCATGAGCGGAAACGTTTTCGTTCTGATAGGAACGAATCACGACATTGTAGGAAGCGACCGTGGCGAAAAGACCCGCCTCGTCCACGGACCAGGTGTTCCCCATGCCGACCAGCTTGCCGACATCCAACAGATGATTGCCATGGAGGTACACGGAGCCGTACATATCGAGCGAAGAGAGCTGGGCGTTTGAAGAAATGCCACTGGCGACATTGTCTATCGGAGCTACGGCCGCTCCCCCTGTGTGCGAAAGGTTGATGAAGGTAATGATCAAATTATCAGGCGACGAGGCCGTGTATGGTTCCATCGCGTAGCCAATAACGGGCCCATCCTCGGTTGCCTTCATAGCCACCCCCGGGACAGACGAGGTCGTCAGCGAATCGCCGATCTCAATCGCGCCGTTCTCATCGGTCACCTTTGTGGGCACGCGGCCAGCAAGGGCGATGGGGAAATCGCCCGCCCGATTGTCACCCGCCAAGAACCCGGGTTTTGTTGAAACGACACCTGCAACGAGGCCGTCGTAAGTCTTTCCGGTAGATCGCGAGACATGTTCCGTGTCGCTCACCGAGAAAATTACGACATCGCCCGCCTCAAGCTGATCTTTTGAAGGGAACATCTCTGCAAAATCGTAGGAGCCAGTCCCCCACCCAGAGGCATTGGTGCGCATAAGGTCGCCGCCAGGGCCGGCAGAACCATCGTAATAGATGTATTTATTCGTCTGCTTCGTTCCGCGGTCGGATGGGTACAAGTTGCCGCCGATCCACAAATCGCCGGCGAGGCTCATCGCGCCGTCTTGGGTAAGGTAAGCGATTTCTTGATCAAGACTATCTTTGTAGGAAAGACGGTATTCATTTTTGTCGGTCACTTCCAAGGCAATGCTTATGGCACGATCGACGGCCACGGAGGAGCTACTATCCCAGGCACTGCCGCGGAAGGCGAGCGCGTGTGATCCTTGGGCTTGATCGACGGCGGTTGCAGCGATGACGCGGTTGATCGCCAGAGCTTGCTCCACCGTGGCGACAGAGCCATCGTTAGCGATAACGGCGCCGCTGTGCCACGAAGGCTGCACGTACACGCGAATCGTTCCGACCCCAGGCCCAGTCCATGAATCGAGCGCCATACCGACCACCATTCCGGGAAGCGTGGATTTCATGCCCGCGCCGGCGGTTGAGGAAGAGGTGATGGGGTCGCCTGGACGAATCGCTCCGTTTTCGTCGCTGACTTTCAGAGGAACGCGGCCGGCGGTCGCAATGGCTTTCGGATACGTGGCTGCGTCGATAACGCCGCGGCCGTAGCTTTGCGCCGGCGAGGTGGAGACGATACCGACGATGCGTGATTCGTAAGGGGTCGAGGATTTATCGAGAACCGTCAGGTCGCTGACTATTTTGCCTCCCGTGAGGATACCGGTGAGCGGCTCCACTTCATCGGCTTCGTAGGTGATCGTCGAGTCGGTGGCAACGACCAAGTCTCCCGCGGTTTCATCACCGGTTGTTTCATACCATTCCGCGATGTCATCCGGGGCGGCGGAACAGACGACGAGTTCACGATCCGTGGCCGTGGTATCCGAATCCGCCCCGCTGTGGCAGACGCCGTTGGTGGTGGCGGCCCCGTTAAAATCAGTCTTGATGACTCCGTTCACGTCCAAGATCGTGGCGCCGATGGCGATGGTGCCGTCGGTACCGTCGTTGTCGATGGTTTCGCCTTGCTGAAGGGTGATGTCGGTGGTCATGTTGGCGCCGGCGCCGTTGGAAAAGACGAGGCCGTTGGTAATGGTTCCCGATGTACTATTCACGACAATGCCGTTTGTGATACCCATATCCCCCGTCGAATCGATCCGTAGCCCAATGTCGACCGTAATATCAGACAAGTCATTCACATCTGCGTTATCAATATACAGCAGTTGTGAAACATTCGTATCACTTACCCCCGCATCGCTGATGTTTTGATTGCGGATTCTAAAGACTTCTTCCGTTACGTTAACCCCACCGCCAACCGGCGCGGTCCAAAGAGTTTCAAAGGCAGATATAGTACCACCCGTCACCGAGCCAGAAAGTGTGCTTCTGACATCGATTGTGTTTGAAGTCCACGTAGAAGATTCGGAAGTTGAGTAATGTGCCGTGAGATCAAGAACTTTTCCGATAGAAAAAGAGTCGCCACTTGTGACGTTATCAAAGTTGAAAATGGATCCTGATGATATGGCGGAGGTGACAACGTCGATGACGCTACCTGTTGTGGCATTTGACGTAAATGTGAAGGCACCATCTGCAACACCGTTGCTGATGGTTTCCCCATTTTGCAGACGAATGTCTGTGCCAATGGATAGGCTTGAAAAATTAAGACCAATTGTCTGCGCACCGCTTATATTGATACCGGTCGTGACCCCCGTCCCGATTTCAATACCATCTGAAATCGTGCCTACTGTTCCGCTCACATACAGACCGTTTGTAATACCCATCCCCCCCGTCGAGTCGATCGTTATACCATTGTCAACAATAATATCTGATAAATCATCGACATCTGCGTTATCAATGTAAAGTAATTGTGAAACATTGTTATCACTCACTCCCGCATCGCTGATATTTTGATTGCGGATTCTGAAAACTTCCTCCGTGACGTTTACCCCACCTCCAACCGGCGCGGTCCAAAGGGTTTCAAAGGCGGAAATGGTGCCACCCGTAACAGAACCAGAAAGCGCACTCCTTACATCTATCGTGTTTGATGTCCAAGAGGATGATTCTGAAGTACTGTGTTCTGCCGTTATATCAAGAACTTTTCCTATAGACAATGCATCCGCGTTCGTTACGTTGTCATAGAGAAAGACAGAGCCGACATCAATATTGGTAGATAGGATTTCCAAGATATTTTGATCTCCGTTGGTAGAGGTAGAAGAGAATCGGAATGTCCCATTTATATCATTTGAAAGCGTTTCCCCATTCTGAAAACTGATATCGGTTCCAATGCCTGTATTTGAGAGATGAATCCCTGTGGTGGCCGCACCAGCGATTTCAATGGCGTCTGTAAGGCTGCCAGAAGAAGTGGAAATACGGATGGCGTCCGAAACAGCTGCTCCGTTTGTATCGATATGGAGTTGACCGGTTGGAGCGACGATACCAATCCCCACATTCCCTCCATCCAGCACAGTAAATACTTGCGACGTATTGTCGTAGAGGTTGAAAATATCGAAGGTATTGGTGCCATTGCTGACCGTGAGCGCTCCGTCTGGGGCAACAAATGAACCTGATTGGTTTCCAATACCAAGGCGAGATTCGTCGTCCAGGCGCATGCCGGGAGAGAAAGTGCCGTCGTCCATGACCCTGAAGTCGAGGGCTGCGTCTTCAGATCCATTAGTGGGATCAGTATTGTTTCCTTCAATGCTAGCAAAAGTTGTTTGCGTATTCGTATCGTCTTTCGTATCAAAATTGAGAACAATATCTTCTGTGCCGGCAGCTGCGCCTCCAAAATTGTCGGAGTTATATAGGGTGAACAACGCGTTTCCATTGGATGCTTCTTCTATCTGCATCGCGCCATTTGTTATGTTTGTGATCGTTCCGCTATTTTGGAGCCGAATGTCGGTAAGCGTCCCGATTCCAGTGGTATCAATCACCACACCATCGATCGCTGAAGCAGAATCGGCAATAACCTCAAGGCGGCCAGCAGGAGCGATCGTGCCGATCCCCACATTCCCTCCATCAAGCACGGTGAATACCTGCGAGGTGTTGTCATAAAGGTTGAAAATATCGAAGGTATTGGTGCCATTGCTGACCGTGAGCGCTCCGTCTGGGGCAACAAATGAACCTGATTGGTTTCCAATACCAAGGCGAGATTCGTCGTCCAGGCGCATGCCGGGAGAGAAAGTGCCATCATCCATGATACTGAAATCGAGGGCTGCGTCTTCGGAGGTATCGGTTGGGTCAATAGAGTTCGCCTCCATGCGCGCGATCGTTGTCTGTGTTCCAACGGTATCTCTTACGTCAAAATTGATACCAACATCTTCGGTACCTGCCGCAGCTCCACCGAATGTATCCGCGTTATAGAAAGTAAAAAATGCATTTCCGTTTATATCTTCAATAAACTGCATGGTTCCATTCCCCAAGGACGGAGTGGAGCTAATTTGTAAAATATTGTTTGTGGTGTCGTAAGAGATCGTTCCTTCATCTGTCGTACTAGTTCCTATATGTAATGAACCTGGCTGAACGAATAGATCAGCCCACCGATGAGTGTCGTCTCCCAGAGTCAGAGAGTTGGAGGTTGGTGGAAGAATTGAGGTATCAACGAGTCCGTTCACACTCACCAAATCCGCCGTTGAAGATCCTAAATCAATATTATTGTTAAAGAATCCGTTTCCAGAACCATCAATCGTGAAGTAATCCGTCGCTCCCCCGTTATTTTCAACCACGACGAGGTTTGATGTCTGGGTGGCGTTCGCTTGGATAAGAAGCTGAATTTCATCCGCATTTCCATCGGTTGCCAATTGGGCGGACAAGTTCGTCGCAGACCCAACCGTGACATTATCGGTAGCGGTCGTAAGGCGCACGAGTGTGCCGTCGTCGGTCCAACCGCCTCCACCGCCGCCACCTGCTGACAAATCGACCCAGGTAGTGCCGCTTCCGGCACTTGTATTGACCCAAGTGGTGCCGGCTTGATCTAAATAAAGAGAACCCTCATTGGCGGTCACAATGGTGTTTGGATCTCCGCTTCCAGTAAAAACACCAACCGACACTCCCGCGGTAGTATCTGAGAAACGTAAAAATTCATCTTGATCGGCGGG
This sequence comes from Candidatus Uhrbacteria bacterium, assembly GCA_016188425.1. GTDB lineage: Bacteria > Patescibacteriota > Patescibacteriia > UBA9934 > GWF2-40-263 > JACPHX01. The sequence goes on from JACPHX010000016.1 coordinate 47,211, forward strand.
ATTTGAGGATTCAATATCCAACAGCGCGTCGGGCGTGGTGGATCCGATCCCCACGAAACCAGTATTGGCAAAAGTAGCAAAGGGTGTTCCTGCGTCGGCGATTTTGAAGTCTCCAGTGGTCGTCAAATCAAAGGTGAGCCCAGTTGTGTCATCGACCTCCATTGTAAGATTCGTGTTGGTGATGGATTGCGCGTACACCTCGTCGAAATCCGGTGTTGTTCCCGCACCAGCCAGGTCTGTCCAAGTGGTTCCCGCATCTCCCGCGCTGGAGTTGACCCACGCTTTTCCCGCCTGGTCCAAGTAGAGAGATCCGGACTCGGCCGAATGGGTCGGTGTTCCTGTGCCGGTATAGAAATCCACTTCATCGGCATTCGTTTCGTCCGTGAGGCGCATCAAGCTCGTATTCTCTGCATCGGAAATATCAATGTAGGTATCAGGAGTGATCGTGCCGATACCCAGCCGGCTCGTATCGGTGATGACGACGGGATTCGTGCCGAAATAGCGAAGGACGTCCGCACGCACGCTGGCGGCGGTCGACAAATCATCTACCGCCAACCCGTAAAAGGTTCCCACGGATCCTGCCCCTGTATCGCTCGTTTCGTTCACACTGAAGGCATAGTAGGTATCGATATTCCCTGCCGCCGTAATAATAGGCGTCGTGCGAACCCCATACCCTTCCGTGATCGAGGCCGCCGATTGGGCGGCAATTTGTACATTGATCCCCAAAGCATCGGCGATATCCGCCGCCGCGCTGGTCGCTTCGCTGCTGATGACAGATTCAAGACCCGTAAGCGTCAGAACGCCATCCGTATCGCCGGCAGCGGTGATGGCTTGGAAATACCCGGCCATGGAACTGTTCAAGGCGGCGGAGGCATCATACCGGTTCGAAACGCGCAGTACTTGTGTTGCGTCGGCTGAAAGGTCTTCGGCTAAATGAAAGACGCGCGTGGAAGAGGCGACTTCTCCCAGATCCCCGCCGATGAACCGGCTCCCCATAATGCCGTGGCCTGTCACAAGAAAATCTCCGGAAAGCGTAAGATTCTCGGTGGGGGTCGTATCTCCAAACCCGGCGAATCCGCTGCTCTTATCCAGATAGAAATCGTCGACGAAGAAGGCGATGTCTGCATTCCCCGTTGCGTCTGAAGCAAAATTGAAAATATCCTGTCCTGCATCGGTATAGGTAAGCAGCCCTTCCGCCGTCGCAGAGGTGCCGATATGGAGCGTCGCGGGGCCCAAATACAAATCCTTCCAGCGCTGGCCGGCCGAGCCGAGGTCGTAAAAATCATCGGTTTCCGGGATGAAATCGGACGCTATATCCGCGTTAAAATCGACGGTATCGGTGGCGTCCGCACCGAAGGTGATATTCCCACTGTCATCAAAAAGCGCAAAGGTCGAACTTGCATCTTGGATCGCTATGTCACCTGTGGTTGTCAGATCAAAGAAAAGACCCGTGGCAGAATCCACGTCCATCGTCTTGTCTCCATCATTGTCATAAACAGAATCCAACGTATCCGCGCCGCCGGTTGCGGCAAGATCGGTCCAGGTGGTTCCGCTTCCGGCACTCGTGTTGACCCAGGTCGTTCCGGCCTGATCCAAGTAAAGGGATCCTTCATTGGCCGTCACAGATCCATTAGGATCCCCAGAACCTGTATATAAGCTGGCGGAGGTGGCACCAAATGTCAGACGGATGTATTCCGCGTCTGCAACCCCTTGTTCCACATCCAGTCGCGCGTCGGGGGTGGCGGTATTGATCCCGACGAAGCCCGCTTGTCCACTCACGACGGATCCGTTCACGGTAAAGGCATCAATGCTTCCCCCAATCGCTGTGATGAAAAAATTATCTGATGCTGAAGCCAATTCCCATGTCAAATCCCCGGAATCGACCTCGATTAATTCTGTTCCGCCCCCATAGTTGTCGTAGGCGTCATCGAGCGTTGGGCTGCTCCCGCCGCTAAGGTCTATCCATGTATCAGCCCCATCGGTATTGACCCAAGCCGTCCCTCCCGCCCCATCTTGGTCGAGATAGATCGAACCAATGCCGCCAAACGTGTTAATCACCAGATTCGGATCCCCAGTTCCTGTATAGATACCGGGAATGAGGCCGGAAGTTTGGTCGTTCAGTGAAATAAACTTGTTGTCCTCTGGTCGAGAAATGGTGGCAAGCGAGTCGGTATCTGGTGTTGATGTCCCAATCCCGAGCCTTCCGCCTTCATCAACGACAAAGCCGGCGCCCCCGAGGTAGCGTATCGGGAACGTCTCCGTGGCGCCCGCCCCCGTGAGGTCTTCGATGAGCAGGCCGTTAAACGAGTTCACGACGCCGCTGCTGGCCAAATCCGGCCCGTTCACGACAAACGCGCCGTACGAATCGATGTCGCCAGAATCGAGGATGATCGGCCTCCCGTGGAAGCTGTATCCGGTGGGAAGACTCGCCGTTCCGTCATTGACGACCTGCCCGTTCACGCCAACCAGCACCGTTGCCAGATCATATCCAAAGGTATCGATGTTCCCGATCGCATTCCCTTCCGTACCGATAAGAGTTCCCAGTTTCACTGCGGCTCCAGACGTATTCTGCGCGGTGGCCTGAAAAACGCCGGCGGTATTCCCGGAAAAACCCACCGAAGTCGCGGTAAAACGGGAGGAAGCGCGAAGAACCTCATCGCCATCGGCCGTCATGTCTTCCGCCAGATGCAAGACGCGATCCGTGAAAGAGACCTCCCCCAAATCGCCTCCGTTGAACCGATTTCCCATGATGCCGTGGCCTGTCACGAGATAATTTCCAGATACGGTGAGGTTCTCGGTGGGGGTAGTATCCCCCAAGCCGACGAACCCGGCGCTTTTATCAAGATATATGTCGTCTGTAAAGAATGCGATGTCTGCATTCCCTGTGGCGTCAGAAGCAAAATTAAAAATATCCTGACCTGCGTCGGTATAAGTGAGCAGCCCTTCCGCGGTCGCAGACGTGCCTATATGGAGCGAGGCAGGCCCTAAGTATAAATCGCGCCATCGCTGGCCGGCAGAACCAAGATCAAAGGCAATGTCGGTTTCCGGAATAAAATCCGAGGAGATATCCGCGTTGAAATCGACCGTATCGGTTGCGTCCGCACCGAAGGTGATATTCCCATTATTGGCAAATCTGGCAAATGTGCTCCCTGCATCCTGAATGACAAAATCTCCGGTCGCAGCCGTGATATTGAAGGTAAGGCCTGCTCCTCCTGCGTCATCGATCTCCATGATGAGGTTCCCATCCGCAATCGACTCGGCGTAGACCTCATCGAAGTTATCGACTGTGCTTGCACCAGCCAGGTTAGACCACACGCTCCCCGTCGCGCCGACGGACGTGTTTACCCAAGTGACGCCAGTCTGATCCAGATAGATGGACCCGCGCGCCGCCGTCACTCCGCCATTGGGATCCCCGCTTCCCGTAAGAATTCCCGTGGAAGCGCCATTTCCTGTATCGGTAAGGTTGATATAAACGTCGTCTTCGCCCGCATTGGCAGATTCGATGTCGATGGCGCCATCAGGCGTGGTCGTATTGATGCCCAAAGAACTGCGCAGGTAGGTTTGCCCGCCGGAGGTCAGAAAAAATTGAACCGTTTCGTCTCCAGAGACATCCGATGTTACTTCAAACAGCCGATCCGCATCCGCGGTCGATTCTGAATCGATATCAACCAACGCATCCGTATCCACGCGGTTCAACGTCGTGTTGTCGATATTGAGCGCATTGGTGAGCTGCAGGTTCCCCGTGGAATCTGTGACGGTCACGATGCTGTTGCCGCCAACCTGCGAGGGGAAAAATCCATCCAGACTCTCCGCATTAAGGGCGTACGATGACGCCCCCATGCGGATGCGCGGAGTCATCTCGGGATCGGGGGAAATCGTCAGTCCAAGGTAGACGGTGGAGGTGTCGGCAAACAGGGAACTCGGGATGAAATTTTGACCCGTGTCGCCCAAAAGGAGAGAGAACACGCCGTCTGTGACGGTCACGGAAACCGTGCCGTCTGGCGTATCGCCGGCACAGTCTATCGTCGCGGTATTGGCATCGGTATTGCCGGCGCTCCAAAGACAGACGCCTGCGGCGGCGGCATCATAAAACGCAAAAAACATTGAGTAGACGCCGTCATCGACGGTAACGCGCTGGTCATCGGTAAGCTTCGCTTGAAAAGGGATCAGCCGAGGTGGTGTGACCGCCAAAGCAGTGGCGGCTTGCGTCATGTTTATGATGGCCACCGATACGCAAACAACAGCGCGAATCAACCGATTCGTGCGTTTGGAAAACGGATGAATGTGTCCCACCAAACGATGGGAGAAATGGCCTCCGTACATAATCGGGGCAAGCACCCGAATGCGTGTTCGATGATTATATCATCAAACGCACATCCCGGCTCGCCCGCCGTATCCCTTTTAAGAAACGGCGGACGAGTGGAGTCCGTACGCTATGGACGCTTGGACTTGCTCATCATGGCTTTCGCCACGATCCAGCGGTTGTATTGCTTGAGGAGCAATGCGGCCGCCACGAGCAGGATCAGGAACAGCACGATCAAGAGCCATGGAATCACCCAGAACGTGGTCTGGGCAGACACGGTCTCTTGGCCTCCTGCTCCGAAATGAAGCACGAGAGACGCGGTATACGGCCCGAAGCCGAAATTGCGCCACTCCTTCATAAATTCGGAGGCATCGTCTTTGAGGGCGCTTTTCTGCCACGCGGCAGAAAACACGCGCTCGGAATTTGGCAGGACATTTCGTCCGTCGCCGTTCACGGGGAGAGCGGCAGATTCCCCCCCCAGGAAGTTCGTGACCCGAATAGCCCCGCTGGGTTTCAGATGCACGGTTCCCGAGTTTTGGAATTTGATGTCAAAATCCACGGGCAAGCTGCTGTAGGTCCCTTTGGGAATCGAGAACGCGGTAATCCGTCCCGTCTCCTGCACGGCTCCGTCTACGCGAAGGAGCAACAAGGTAGCAATCTCGGCGACCGTCCCGATCTGCTGTTTTGCCACCGGGCTGCTGGTCGAGAAGATCAGTCCCCCGAAATATCCCCCAGGGGAGGCATTGCGGGGAACGGAGATGTTATAGGTGACGAATTTTGTTTCTCCTGGAGCCAACGTGACTGTTTTCTCTGTAAAGGATACCCAATCTACCAAGGAGCGGGTCGTGGACTTTCCAATGAAATTGGGGGCGCCTTGCACGCCCGTGGCCTCAAAATCTTGGATTTCCGTGAAGAACGTAGATGATTCCTTCCCCTCGTTGCGCAAGCGGATCGAGCCGACAAAGGCATCGCCGGGGCCCACTTCGTATTCGACAAGAACGGGGCTGATGGTAAGGGCCTCTGCATCGTTTTGGACGACCGACAAGAGCGGGAACGCCAAAACGAGGGCGGCCAATACACAGGTAAGATTCCTCCTCATAATGGGTTTGTTAGAAGGTCGCCGTCGCGATGAATCGCATGGCGTCCGTATAATCAGTGTGGGCTTCTGTGGCACCGGAAATCGCCGCTTTCACGGCAACGCGCGCTTCTCCGCCCGCCACAGGACCGGCCGCGGTGAATATAGGCTCCGCCGCGGAGCTGGAAGAAGGAGTGACGCCGACGGTATGGTCGCCGGCACCGGCCGTACAGCCGTCCGCGCTCACGTCCCCGTCATAATCGCCATCCATCAAGATCGTTCCTGTAGTCGCCGAGGTAGAAACAATGCAAATTCCATATCCTTCCGTCCCGGCGACAAGGGCGGTCGCGGCCGAGGTAATCGTGTCCCCTGGCACCGAGGCCGAGGCCAAATCGATCACGGTATCCGTATTGATGACGGTCACGACGAATCCATCGGTGGCATTGGTGGCAATGTCGAACCAAATGGAATTGATGGAGCCGCCCGAAGAGGAAACCGCGCTTGAGGTAAGCGTTCCCAAGGCAACCGGAACGGTCGCCGGGTTCGTCTCCGTGTGCGTGATCCCCACATCGATATCGAAGGTGAGGGACGCATCCACAGATGCAGTAATCGTAACCGTATCTTCTTCCACGATAGCGACGCTATCCGTTGCCGCATGGGCCGCTGACGTTCCTTCGTCATCCATCGAGAAATTGAGCGTGTAGCTTCCTGCGGTCGCTGGGTTGATCAGTTCTCCATCTGCCGAGGTTCCATCGATCGTGAATGTCACGATCGCGGCGGCGCCAGACGCGGTATACGATGCTCCGCAAGGAATGACGCGGAAAGCGATCGCGGTCGTGTCGATGGCGACACCGACGTTATTTGCTCCATCGGCACAGGCCACCGTTGTCGTACCGGCGCCGGCGGAAACGGCATTGACTGTGCGCGCCGTCCCATCATTGAAGGTAAAATCAGCGGTTGCCCACGTTCCGGACTGCGTAAAAGCAGCCGTTTGAGGGAAATCGTAGATAAGGACATCGGTGGAGCCCGAAACATCGAACGTCGTAGCCGCGGGAAGCGTGAGCAAGATCGTATGATCTGCGTTCGTGCTTATTTTGAGCCTGGTCATGGTGTCTTTCACCGCCGTAAACTGCGCGGCGCTGGCCGGGCTTGCGTAGGCGACGAGGGAAACCAGCATCGCGGCGACAAGCACCCGCGCGATGTTGGTTTTCCAAGAACTCGTTTCAATAACATTCAACATAGTCATAATAATCAGTCTCGGAGCGTTTCATGAAAAGTCGCCCCGAAACAAAAGACATATGTACATTCGACCTTTATTCTGCCTGTGGAAGGTAGCCCTTGCTTCACAGCAGACGTCCCTTGATCTTGGGACGTCTGTGGTGAAGAGAGGGTGAAAAATTTTATATGCTAGGCATGCTCTCCTAAAAATTAGACGTCGCAATTATCCTGTAAAGCCCCGTGTAGCTCCCTGCCACCGTAAGGGTGTCAATGGCGGCTTTGAAGGTAATGGTGGTATCGCGCCCCGTCCCCCAAATCGTCCGCGAGGCAAGAATGAGCGGCGTGGCGCTGACCGCTTGGTCTGTGGCAAAAGCCGCGTCAGCACCGGAAACCGCCACTCCAAACTCTTCGCTTCCGGCAGTGACTGATCCGTCTCCCACATCGTCGATGGTATCGAAGGTCGCATTTTGGATCTCCTGGATTTCGGTCATGGCGAGCGTGTAGCCAAAATCCGCATTCGTGGTGACCGAAGCGGTCATGGAGGCGGTACTGACCGTTCCGGTAGTAAGGGCGCTTGGGGAAAGAGGCATGCTCACGTCGTCTAGAGACAAAATAAGGATCGGTTCCTCATACACTTCCTCAAACCCATTGAATGTTTTGTAGCTCGTGCTTTCCCCTTGGTTCCCCGATCGATCCCCTGTGGCCTCTTGGACGATGTAGTTGGTGGACGTCGCCCGGTTCCCTCCGCTGGTCGTCGCATCGGCCCACATGATGTAGCTTGGAGAGGAAGATTCAGCCGACGCAAAGAACGGCACCGATGCCGAGAGCATGATCACCCCCACGATCCAGCTGCGAACAGACACGCACATAATATTGTCCCTATTTTATAGGATCCGGGCGATTGCCACAATAAGAAATATAAAGCATACTTGCACTTCGGCGGCCTCCGTCCACATTTATTCAACCCCCAACACACGCTTTCGCCTTTATGTCATCTTTTTTTGTCCTGGGTTCGCACCCAAGCATCTCCCTGGCCGAACTCATCCAAACCAACCCCGCGCTTTCCCCGATCACCGTGCGGTCGAAGGAAATTGCCGTCTCTGAATCTGCATTGGAAACAGCCGACGCCCGCCGATTAGGCGGTTTGATAAAGACAGGGACCATCATCGCCTCCACCGACGGATCCAATCCTGCCCTACTGGAAGCACTCCACATCCATCTCAAAAAACATGGATCCGAGACACGGGCCAAATTTGGCATAAGCGACTACCGCCCCGGTGCCTCATCCACGGAAAAGATGGGGCTGGCTATCAAATCCCTCCTCAAAGAGGCAGGGACACCGGCCCGGTTCGTCTCGGCCAAGGAAACAACGCTCTCCTCGGTCATCGTGTCGACGAACAAATTGCTTCCACCCACAGGATACGACTTCTGCCTTTTCCCCAACCCTGACGGTGGATGCGATATTGGGGTGACCACCTACGTCCAATCCTTCCAATCTTGGTCGCGACGTGATTTCGGTCGGCCGCGCCGCGATGCGAAAGCGGGGATGCTGCCTCCGAAGCTCGCTCGCATGTTGGTGAACCTCGCCAACGGAAACCCAACCAAAGACGTCCTCATCGACCCGTTCTGTGGCTCTGGCACCGTGCTTATGGAAGCCGCCCTGCTTGGATATGCACACTTGATTGGCTCGGACATCACTGCATCTGCTGTGGCAAACTCAAAAGCCAACCTCCTTTGGCTCCGCAAAGACGGCTATGCCGTGCCTCCGATCCTTCTCATGAAAACTCCCGCCCAAGAACTCCCGGGGCTCATGGCAAAAAAAGCAGACCGTATCGTTGCCGAAGTACATTTGGGCGCACCAAAACAAGGAGTAGAAACAGAAAAATATCTCCGAGAAGAAATCAAAAGTCTCGCGGTCATGTACACGCAAGTTCTACGCCAGCTTGGACAAATCGCGAACAAGAAAGCCGTTGCCGTCCTCGCCTTCCCTATATATAGGTTCGGCGGCACCTGGCTTGCGCTCCCCATTAAGGACATCGTCGAGGGAAGCGGTTGGGCCATCCGGCCTGCGACGGCAAAATGGCCTGATCGCTTTAACCCATCACTTTCTCCCAACGGTGGACTACTCTACGCCCGCAAAGAACAGCATGTAGGCCGCGATATCATCGTTCTTGAGAAGGTATGATTGGATTCTTCGACTCGGGAGTGGGTGGGCTCACCATCATCGAGGAAGTCCATCGACGGTTGCCCTCCTACGGGACTGTCTATCTCGGAGACTCCGCTCGCATGCCTTACGGAGAGAAAAGGCACGACGAATTAGTCCAATTCCTTTGGGAAGGAGCGCAGTGGCTGTTTGCACGAGGATGCTCCCTTATCATCGTCGCCTGCAATTCCGCCTCCGCGAGCGCGCTGCGGGAGGTACAACAGACAAAACTCTCCTCGTTTCCGGGGCGTCGCATTCTTGGGGTCATCCGACCGACCGTTGAGGAACTCTCTCATCAAGGATATAAGCGAATCCTTGTGCTTTCGACGACGGCGACCAAAAAGAGCGAGGCATATGTGCATGAATTTGCTAAAATCAATCCTTCCATCCAGGTCATCTCGCACGCCTGCCCCAACTGGGGGCCGATGGTTGAGGAAGGAAAGGCGGTGTCTATTGAAATGAAAATCGAGGTGAATCGGGAGCTGTCTCTGGTTGACGATCCGTCAGCAATCGACGCTGTCCTGCTCGCCTGCACACATTATCCGTATGTCCGTGAGGATGTGGAGGCATTCTTCCTATACAAAATCCCCGTGTTTAACCAAGGAAACCTCGTCGCGAGCTCGTTGGAGGATTACCTCCTCCGACACCCAGAGATGGAACGGACGCTCACAAAAGACGGGGCGCGCGAGTATTTCACCACCGGAGACGTCGCAAATGCGGATTTCCTGGCATCAAAACGGTTTGGATACGATGTCCGGTTCCAAAATACGTTTGTATAAAATAGGCGGGGTCACTTGACCCCGCCTATTTTATGATAGTTCTTAATAATCAATCTTCCATCTCCCTTGTTCACCCCTGTTCACCCTTGTTCGCTCTTGTTCCCCCTTGTCCCCCTTGGTCACCTCCCCCTAGGCGATCCTAAAATGACACACGTCCCCATCCCTCATCACATATTCCTTCCCCTCCACCCGCAATTTGCCCGCTTCCTTCGCTCCATGCTCTCCCAGCGCGACAAAATCTTTCCAATCAATAACCTCCGCACGAATAAAGCCCTTTTCAAAATCCGTATGGATAACGCCCGCGGCTTGCGGCGCCTTCGTTCCTCGATGAATCGTCCAGGCCCTTGTTTCCATTTCTCCTGACGTAAAATACGTAATCAACCCAAGAAATCTATACGATTCGCGGATGAGACGATCCAGCCCGGGCTCTGTAATTCCCAATGATTCCAAGATCGGTTTCTGGTCCTCTGGCGCCATTTCTACAATCTCCGACTCAATCTTGATCGAGAGAGGGACCACTAGCTCGCGATCATTTAACAGAGTCGGAGGAGACGCCAACTGATCTTCACTGACATTTAATACGAAAATGACTGGTTTCGCGGTCAGTAACTGAAGCGGCTTGATCATTTCCTTCTCTTTTTCCGTTTCAATGACACTCCGTGCCGATTTTCCCGTCGAAAGTGCAGCATCAACCTTCAACAAAAAAGCTTCCTCCTCTTCCAACTCCTTTGTCTTCCCAGATTTCATCACTCCATGCACCGCTGTCAGCCGCTTGCCGACGGCAACCATATCCGCCATCGCCAGCTCGATATCGATAACTTCGACATCACGAAGAATGTCTACGCCACCCTCGACATGATGCACATTTGTGTCCACAAAGGCGCGGACAACATGCGCGATCATGTCGACTTCTCGGATCGTCGCGAGAAACTTGTTTCCAAGCCCTTCTCCTTTGCTCGCCCCTTTCACAAGACCAGCGATATCAACGAACTCGATCGCCGCCGTGATGATTTTTCCTGATTTTGAAACCGCCGCCAGCTGTTTTAGCCGATCATCCGGCACTTCCACTGTCCCAACATTGGGTTCAATCGTACAAAACGGAAAATTCTCGCAAGGAACTTGTTTTTTGGTGAGCGTTTTGAACAGCGTAGATTTACCGACGTTTGGGAGACCGACGATACCGACTTTGAGCATAAGAGAGATGTAATGGGGAGTATATCGGCGGGAAGGAGGAAAAACAAGGCGTCGGCCGCTAACCCCGAGCGTTAGCACTGCTAACGCTCGGGGTTAATAGAATTAAAAAGCTCCGCTGGCTGGAGCCGAGACGAAGCGTTCGGCATTAACCCTTTTGTGTCCGGTAAATAGAGTGATCTCCGACTCGCAACAATACCACCTCGTGATCCCCTAAAAACTGGAATAACACTCGATTTCTAAAATCGACGGAGAATGACCATGTTCCTTTCAAGGGACCAGATAACTTATGCGTTTTTAAGAGCGGGTGAAACGGATTTTCCTCAAAAAGGCGACCGCGATCTTTCAAAAGAATTTGAATGTCTGACGGTAATTTTTTGTAGTCCCTCTTGAATTCAGGTGCATAGAGGATAAAGAGATGCATATATTAAGCATCCAAATCGTTCCAATCCAACAGACGCTTGGTTTTTCCTTGTTTACAGGAAGCAAGCGCCTCTTTCACGAGCTTGTCAGTGTGCTTTTCATCCCAGGCGTACCCATCCTCCACCAACGCATTGTAGGTTTCCACATCCAAGACCACCGCTTCCGGGACACTGTTATTAATAAGAAGAACGGCATCATGCGTCCGTTTCGCCATGTCGAGCACTTTTCGGTAATTCCTCTGAAGATCCCGAACGGAGTAGGAGGGGGTGATTGGTTGCATAGAAGTATAGATTGCTGACATTGTATTATACGTCCAATTGCATGTCAAACTAATCTGCCAGCGCTCGAGGTTGCACAAAACATCTATGGAATTCATCGACACCGTGAACGGTTCAAACAAAGTCGTGGGCCAAATTACCAAGGATGATCTGTCTGTTTTCGAAAGTTCTTTAATAATCTATGTACATTTTCTTGACCATGACCTTCCCATGCCGTATTCTACCGCCATCCCAAAGTAATACGGGCTCTTAGCTCAGTTGGTAGAGCGCTTCCATGGCATGGAAGAGGCCAAGGGTTCGAATCCCTTAGAGTCCACCACGAACCAAACCTGGTCCATGGTTGGTTAAACCGCAGAGCAACCATCTCTGTGGTTGCCCCGCCGCCAATCGTCCAGGTACGAGGTTTGATACGTGGTCCACCAAAAACCCCCTTCGATATTGAAGGGGGTTTTTGTTTTTACTCATTTATTCCCCCACCGTTTTCTTCCCCAGTATCTCCGGGAGATTCTCATTCAATTTTCCCGCCTTCAATCGCGCAAGCCGTGCCTGCGCAAGCTGGTCCTCTGGATTGTACTCGAGGATTTTTTCAACCTGTTCGATGGCCTTGGCCCCCTCCTTTTGTCGCTCATAAACCGTTGCCAGGAACCAACGGGCATTCGCGTACCCAGGGAGGAGGTTCACGGCATGTTCAAGCGATTGCTGTGCGCGATTCACGTCCCCGTCAGCGTTTCGTCGTAAATACAGCAGACCGAGCTGAAAATAGACGCCGACATCGTACTCGTTATATCGCGCCACGCTCTCCATTTTACCAATGGCATCATCCATCCGGCCTTGCTGCTGGTAGACAAGCCCAAGCTGGTAGTGCGCCGGCGCATAATCGGGCTTGAGAATGATGGCCTGATCGAATAGTCCCTCGGCACGTTTGAGCGATTCATCTCGTTTGCGGGTTGCGGCAGCCGCGTCTCCGCCGGCTTTCGCTCCTTCCGCCACTTCTTTTGCGGCAATCGCCGTCTGGGCCAAACCATACTCAACCGCTACTGCGGGGCTGTTGGGTTCGCGCTCATATGCGGCCGCAAACGCAAGGAGCGCTCCCGAGGCCGCCTCTGGCAACAGGGGAATGAGCTCTCGTTCCACCTGCCCCAATATGAGCCAATTGCGGGCATTCCCAGGCGCAAGACGCGTTGCCTCCTTCGCCGCTTCGACAGAGAGCGCGGCGGTATCCTTGAGGGCCGTCTTCACCTCCTCGGGCATCGCCTCTGTGTCCGAATATTCCCCGACTTTTTCATTCAACAGAAACAGCAAACTTCTGGACAAGTTGCGGACATAGAGGTCGTTCCATCTGTTGAGATCTCTCGCGCGGTCCAGACGCTCCACGACCTCCAGGATGGACGCATGGGTTCGATCCGATCGGATAGCTTGCGCATAGACGATTTCCGACGCGTAACGCTGCCCGCTGAAAAAGACCAACCATGTTCCCGCGAACACTCCGAGAACAAAAACGACGATTCTCCATGTGCGTTTCGCTGGCTTGTTTGGGTGAGAGGCCGCCCGTCGATTCTCTTGGAGAGAAACGCCCTGATCCCCAACCACAGACAGAGCCGAGAGACAAAAAATGAAAAACCCAAGAAGAACCAGGCTGATTGGATACACAAAGAACAAAACAAAACTCATCACGAAACCCAATACCCAAGGAAGTTGCTCTGGATCGAGGATTTTCCGTCGGACAAGCTGAAACAGGGTGATGACAGGAGCAACAAGGAAGCACAGCAACCCCAGCCACCCGAAACTGGCGACTATATTGAAGAGAAAGGAATAGGCGTGATCGATACGCGTGTCCCAAAATCCAGTTTTTGCCATAGCAGGATCATGGTATTTCGCAAACCCGAATTGGAATGTTCCACCTCCGGACCCGAGAAGGGATGAGGAATGGGAAAGAATCTTCGACACGACTTCTTTGGAAGCAGAAAAGGAAGGAGTTGCTTCCAAGGGAGGATGTACGCCCAAAAAACCAGGGAAGACGAAGAGGAATGCAGAGGCGATAAGGCAAGAAGTGAATGAAACCAATGCCAGTTTATAGCGGGGGTACCTTGTCGCGTCTGCTATGACCGCAATACATACTATCAAGGATCCGGCTGCGAAAAATCCTAGAGCAAGCCCGTAATCCACTGCGGCAAGGATAAAAAGCGAGGAAATGGCTGTCACCCAGGTCATGATCGCCTCCCAGAGAGCAAAACGTTCGTGGCGCGTTTGAAAAGGCAGCATCGCCAGCGCGAACACGCCATACACCGCTGCAACCAGAGAGAGCTGGTTTGCGGTGCCCACGGAATTCACTCCTGACAGAACCCAGCTGGAAGGAACCAAGATGCCAACGACAGCGAGCGTCCCCGCACCCGCTCCACCTGTGACCATGGCGTGACGAAACGCACGGCGGAAAGGACTATCCATCCACGCGAATCGAAACGATACTATGGCGCAGAACAGGCCAATCCACGTCAGCACGCTCTCGGTCTCAATTCCTGATCCGCCAATCCATGAACGATACGGAGTGGACGAGCCCAGTGCCGCCACCGCTGTCACCGCTACAAAAGCCAATACAGAGAGAACGGAAGGAGGAAAAAGTTTCTGCGCACTGGGCTGCTTCAGTTGGGAACCTAGCACCCCGATAAACGACAAAACGGAAAGGACAACCAGCATTGTTTGTTTTGTGATTTCAAATGGCTCCAATGTAAAAGGCAAAAACGCCACAGGCATCAACACCGCCAAAGCGATGAGGGACCAACGGTTCAATTTCAAAAAAAAGGAGGTGTCCCTCTGCATATGCAGATGATTATATCGCACACCGCATCACGGGAACAGCACAAAACAAAAAACAATACGCAAAAAAGGCGGGCGTGGGGTCCCGCCTTTTCGCTAGGCAGAACTTGTCCACCTTTGGGCCGAGGCTCGCACTCCGCCCAACCGCTGGACAAGTTCTGCAATGGAAAGAACGTACGGTCTTTGAGAGACCGGCCCTGCGTGCTTGCAACGCAAGACTGGTCTCTCAAAGGCGTTGATGACGGGATCGCCGGCATCGGGTGGAAAAATGAGGAACGACCAATGGTCGAACCGCCAGGGCGAGGATCCGCCGCTGGTGTGAAGGCAGGGAAGCCCTCGCATCAGCGGTGGATGTCTCACGATTATTCGCTGACTGGGCCAAAGACGATCTCGTCTGGAACAGGGTCAGAGGCAGGGACATCAACCTCCGTCGGGGGAGGATCGGCTGGCTGATCGCCTGTTCCTACATCCGTAGACGGATCAGTACCCGCGTCTCCAGATGTGTCTGTGCCGTCGACTGGATCTGGTGCTGTGTTAGTCGTTGTGTCTGTGGTTGTCCCTGCCCCCTCATCTGCAATCTCATCTATGACCTCCGGCTCATGGTCTTTACGATACGCATACACAACCCAATCGAAGCTGACGCCGTTTTCTGTGCCACCGATTTGTTGAACGGTGAATCCATTGTTATCGCGCTGCGACACATACAAGGAAACGGGTCCATTTGGAGTGGCGATGACGCGGATAG
Organism: Candidatus Uhrbacteria bacterium; assembly: GCA_016188425.1. Lineage (GTDB taxonomy): Bacteria > Patescibacteriota > Patescibacteriia > UBA9934 > GWF2-40-263 > JACPHX01. The sequence goes on from JACPHX010000016.1 coordinate 62,240, forward strand.
GAGCAAAAGTCGAGATGATGTCATTGAAAGCGGGGTTTACCTCTTCAAAGACGATGGTGGCGCTGCCATTTTCCAGCAATCCTTCGCCGACCAAGGTCGCGAACGGTTCCATAGAAACAGTCGCAACGGTTTCAACATCTTCACCTTGGTAGGATTCGATGACGTTCTTCACGAGACCTTTGGTGACAAAATTTCCTTCTTCATCGATGGCCCACACGCCAGCAAGGCCGTTGATGCGGCCGACATCGAGGATTTCATTGCCGTGCGCATAGAAACTGCCGTAGAGGTCGAGCTGTGACAAACCGCTTACTCCCGAGGTGGTGCCAGTGATGGTCTCCGTCCCAGGAATCGATTCTGATTCCCCAGTAAACAACGATGTTTGGACAAAGACGACGATCAAATCATCGGCGGCACCGCTTGTATATGGTTCCAACGCGTATCCGACGATCATGCCCGATTCCGTCGCTTTCATGGCGACACCTGGGGTGGAAGAGGCGGTGAGGGGATCGCCGATCGCGATATCGCCATTTTCGTTTGATACTCTCGTTGGCACGCGCCCCATAAGGGCAACGGGGTAGTGACCGGGGAGATTTTCACCTGCGAGAAACCCTGGCTTGGTGGAGATAATGCCGGCGAGAATTTCATCAGCGGAACCGGTGCTCTTCATGATAGTTTCGTTTCCCGCCACGGAGAAAGCGACGACGTCCCCAGGGACAAGGGAGGCGGCAGATGGGAACATTTCCGCGAAATCATAGGAACCAGTGCTCCAACCGGAGGCATTGGTGCGCATCATGTCGCCGCCCGGACCTTCTGAATTATCGTAGAAAATATATTTATCCATTTGCTTCGTGCCGCTGGCGGATGGATAGAGCTTGCCGCCGATCACGATATCGCCATTGAGTTCAGCTGTGCCGAGATTGTTGATGAGGGCGACTTCTTGATCTGAAGCGTCCTTGACGGATAAGCGATAGTCCGTCGTGGAGGTGGTCGCCAAGGAGAGGCTCATGGAGACACCATCCGCACTCGTCGTGTCTGTATTCCATGCGCTTCCACGGAAGACGAACGCCCGCGAATCAACCGCCGTGGCGATTTCCGTCGCCGTTCCTTCCGCCGACAGCACGGCAGCCGTGGCCAGCGAAATCATCGAGCCGTCGTTGCCGATCGCCATGCCGCTGTGCCACGAAGGCTGCACATACACGCGAATCGTGCCGACTCCAGGCCCATTCCATGCATCAAGGGCGATGCCGACCACCATGCCGGGAAGAGTGGATTTCATGCCCGCGCCAGCGGTCGAGGAAGAGGTGATGGGGTCGCCTGGGCGAATTACTCCGTTCTCATCGCTCACTTTCAGAGGAACGCGGCCGGCGGTCGCGATGGCTTTCGGATACGTGGCTGCATCTATCACGCCGCGGCCATAGCTCTGTGCCGGCGAGGTGGAGACGATACCGACGATGCGTGATTCGTAAGGGGTCGAGGATTTATCGAGAACGGTCAGATCACTGACGATCTTGCCTCCCGTGAGGACGCCGGTGAGCGGTTCCACTTCATCCGCCTCGTAGGTGATGGTGGCATCCGTGGCAACGACCAAGTCTCCCGCGGTTTCATCACCGGTTGTTTCATACCATTCCGCGATGTCATCCGGAGCCCCGGAACAGACGACGAGTTCGCGATCCGTGGCCGTGGTATCCGAATCCGCCCCGCTGTGACAGACGCCGTTGGTGGTGGCGGCCCCGTTGAAATCAGTCTTGATGACTCCGTTCACGTCCAAGATCGTGGCGCCGATGGCGATAGTGCCGTCGGTACCGTCGTTGTCGATGGTTTCGCCTTGCTGGAGGGTGATGTCGGTGGTCATCCGATTGCCGGCACCGTCTCCTAAAACAAGACCATTGGTAATGGTGCCGCTCGTTCCGTTTATTTTGATTCCATTGGTCATTCCAGAGGTCCCGGTACTATCAATAAACAGGCCGTTTGTCACCACAACATTTGCTCCATCACCCGTAGGATCTGCGTTGTTGATATACACAAGGGTATCGACCAATAGATCCGAAGAACTGGAAGTGGATTGATTTTCCACACGCAGGACGCGCTCTGTTGCGCCTGCAGTTGACGTGCTTTGAGTCCAAGGAATATCGATGCCGATATCTGTTCCTCCGCTCGCGCCATGTACATTCGTGATATTGAATTTGTAGGCCGAGAATCCTGAAGCACCGTTATTATGTCTTGACGTGAGATCAAGAACAGAACCTGTTGAAAAATTATTGGCTCCGCTCGTGAAATTCACGATATCGCCTGCTCCAAACGAGCTTCGGGAAAGCGAGAACATGTTTGCGGCGGCGGTATTGCTCGTGAATCGGAACGTCCCATCGTCCTCATTGTCGATGGTCTGACCGCTCTGCAGTTTGAAATCTGTGATCATATCAACCTCCCCAGAACTGAAATCGATCCCCGTAAGCACCCCATCAGTCACCTTGTATCCAACTGTTGCTGTGTTTGTACCGGCCAAATCGATATTAATACCATTCGTAATCCCATCGGCGATCCCTCCTGAATTCAATATGTTGATGGCATTGGTTGCTTTCACGCTTTGCGTGGCGGTCGTGTCGTCATTATCCAATACGAGCAAAGTGTTAATGGCGAGATCGTCATTAGTCGCCGTATCTTCTACCACATGGATCTCAAACACCTTTTCCTGACTTCCATTAAATTCTGAGTCTTGCTGCCAGGCAAAATCGTATCCCCAGATATTATTGGAACCTCCTCCGCTTGTTGCATTTACAGTCTTAAATTTATTAGCAGTAAACCCGAAACTTGTCCCATCGTGCCGTGAAGTGACATTGAAGGCGCTCCCCACTGAATCGAAGTATCCTGTAGAGGAGGCATAATTGATCAGGCTTCCGGACATGCTTGCCAAATCATGATCAAAGGTCAATACATTCGCGCTATCGGTCGTGTTTGAGGTGAGCTTCAGGGTTTGCGTGGAAAGATTTATGACTCCCAGCGTTGCGTTATCAATACGCGAAACACTTGCCGAGCTTGCATCGTAATCTCCCCGCAACCGAATTTCGGCCGTTCCAGTAAAATCTGTCGCAGTTACTGACGTATTATCAGAAAAATTAATTCCATAGCCGACTCCGTCCAATATGGTAATGCCATTGGCAAATCCGTTGCCCGTCATCGCCTCCCCGATCTTGATACCGTGCGAAAAGACATCTGTATTATCTCCGGTATTGGAAATCTCCAGGGCTTGCGATATGGTCATGTCTTGCGTAAGAGTCGTATCTGAATTATTCAATCGTAATAGCGACTGGATGTTTGTATCAGAGTTTCCGCCGGAATCGTCTTCGATATTCCGGATATCCACGACAATCTCGTTTCCCCCATTGAATGAGGCGCTGTTTTGCCAGATAAAGTCATACCCTTTCGAACCGGCGGCACCGCTCCCTGACTGATTATTGATGATATTAAATTCTCCAGCGGTGAAACCGGGTCCGTTATGCGATGATGTCACATTAAAAACACGCCCCGTCCCATTGAGGGACGATGTTGTCGATACATCAAAAATATCGCCGGATGTTGCCCCGGATGTAATCTGAATTGCCTGCCCGCCGGATGTCTGCGTCCCGGTAGTGATCGCAAGAGCGGTGCCGGTGGTCAGTGCGCTTGTGTTGATATTGATGCCGGTCCCTGAAGACATGGAGGTTGCATCCAATACAATACCCGACCCCGTAGTGGCTCCCGAAGCAATGTGGATTGCCTCTCCTCCGGCTATTTGCGTTCCAGTTGTCATTTCGATACCTGATCCGGTAGTCAATGATGATGCGGTGATCCCAAGCGCGAATGCGGTTGTTGCAAAACTATCGATATCAAACGTGCCATCTGGTGTTGTGTCGTTTATACCGACTCTTCCTGCAGATTTATCAAGATACAAATCGTCCGTAAAAAAGGCGATGTCGCCGTCTGACGTTGCGTCCGTACCGAAGTTAAAAATACTGGAGACGCTATTGTACGACAACGTCCCTTCATTTGTTGCCGTATCGCCGACGTGAAGCGTGGCTCCGTCCAAATACAAATCCCCCCATCGCAACGCACTCGTACCAAGATCGAGCGTGCCGTCGGCAGAAGGGACGATCGCCGAACTCACACGGCTCACAAACGAAACCGTATCGGTCGTCGCGTCACCAAGCGTCACATTGCCGTTGAATGTGCCGACGCCGGCATTCGTCATGGTGAACAAATCGGTCCCGGCGCTATTTTCAAATACAACGAGGTTTGTGGTTTGTGCCGCATTCGCCTGCACGAGGAATTGGATTTCATCCGCGTTTCCGTCCACGGCCAAATTGGCAGAGAGGTTTGTCGCCGTACCGACCGTGACGTTATCCGTGGCGGTCGTGAGGCGCACAAGCGTGCCATCGTCGGTCCAGCCGCCGCCACCACCCGCGCCGATTTGCACGAACGAGGCGCCGTTGTACATGTACAAACCATCCCCCGTGGCATCCCAAACAATATCCCCCTCGGCTGTCCCCGTGACGGAGGATGGCGCGCCCGCATTCGTGGGAATGTTCAACCCGACGTTCGCCGCATGCGCGGCCGTGTCGACTCGTTTCGTCGTAACGACATTGCCGGAGGAATCAACCGTAAACAGGTCACCGGACCCGACCGTAAACAAGGCAGCGGGGGTTGCATCGCCGATACCGACAAATCCGCTGTCAGCGAACGTCACAAATGGGGTTCCCGCATCCGCGATGGTAAAGTCGCCCGTCGTCGTCAGGTTGTAGGTGAGACCCGTTGCATCGTCGATTTCCATGGTCAAATTCGTATTGGTGATGGATTGCGCGTACACCTCGTCGAAATCGGGAGTCGAGACGCTGCCCGCCAAATCCGTCCACGTCGTTCCCGCGTCTCCCGCGCTGGAATTCACCCACAATTTTCCCGTCTGATCCAGATAAATAGAGCCGGACTCTGCCGAGTGGGAGGGGGTTCCCGTTCCGGTTTGGATATCGACTTCGTCTGCATTCGTACTGTCTGTCAATCGGATGAAATTCGTATTCTCAGCGTCAACGATGTCGATATGCGTATCCGGAGCCGTGGTTCCCATGCCAATCCACCCATTTACATCAACGACGAAATCGTCCGGGCCGAAATAGCGGATCGGAAAGGCGGCCACAGAGGCAGATGCCGATAAGTCATCAATGGCCAGCCCATAAAAATTCCCAACGACTCCGGTACTGGAGGCAAATGTGTCATTGATGGTCACTGCATAATAATCCGTAATATCTCCCGCCCCCGTGAGCAATGGTCGGGTGATGACTCCGTAGGCAGAAGTTATATCTCCAGAAGATTCGTTGACTACTTGCGCGCTCACGGCCATGGCACTCGTAATAGGATCCGGTCCTCCTCCGACCGCTTGGTTGCTCACGACAGATTGCACGCCAGTCAAAGTATCTACGGCATTTATCAGCCCTGTCTTTGCAATAGATTGAAAGTATCCTGCCGTGGACGCATATCCTGCCGCCCCTGGGCTGAATTGATTCGAGACGCTCAGCACGCGCGTCGCGTCGGCCGTAAGATTTTCTGATACATGCAGCACCCTGTCCGCCCCCGCGACTTCTCCCAAATCTCCTCCTGTGAACCGATTTCCCATGATGCCGTGGCCTGTCACGAGATAATCGCCGGCGACAGTAAGATTTTCCGTTGGCGTCGTATCGCCAACTCCAACGAATCCAGTTGATTTGTCCATGTATAAATCATCCGTAAAAACGGCGATGTCTCCATTGGTTGTGGAATCGGTTGCAAGATTCAGGACATTCGTCCCCGTATCATAGGAGAGCGTTCCTTCATCCGTTGCGGATGTCCCAATATGGAGGGTGGCCGGGCCCAGATACAAATCCGACCATCGTTCCCCGGTTGTCCCTAAGGAAAAAGTATCGTTGGCAAGAGGAATGATGTTGCCATCTGCTGCCAGTGTCCCCCCAGCGGTGATATAAAACTCAACCTGGTCATTTGTCCCCGCATCGGAAAGAATTTCAATCATCCTATCATTTGTATCCGCCGATTCGCTGTCAATGTCTACAATAGCGTCGACATCCGTTCTATTCGTCGACGTATTGACGATATTCACAGCTCCCGTAAGCGCAAGGTCTGCATCCGACTCGGTTACGAGTACGGAAGAAGCTGCCCCAGTCTGCGTCGCATCGAATCCATCGAGATTATCCGCATTCATTGTCCACGGTGTTGCAGACAATCGAATGCGCGGAGTCATCTCTGCCGTGTCGGGCGAGATGGCTATCCCAATATACCGATCCGATACGGAATTGAACAAATTGTTTGGAAGCACGTTCTGCCCGGAGTCTCCTAATAATAAGGAAAAGACACCGTCGACGACCGGAACGGAAATGGCCGCGTCCGGCGTATCGCCTCCACAATCAATGGTGGCTGTGTTTGCGTCTGTGTTTCCAGCGCTCCATAAACAAGTACCGCCCGTGGAGGCGGTATAAATGGCGAACATCATGGAATACGAACCATCATCCACCGTTACGCGCAATTCATTCGTGATTTTAGCTTGAAAAGAGACTACGTTAGGGACACCGACGGCCGCTTGTGCCGAAAAAGGGAGGAGTGTTGGCGCGACAAGCATGGACGCCAGCACAAAGACACACTGCATCCAACCGGACGCAATCCTCCACGAACAATCCCTAGGATGACGGTGTGTCATACCTCCCACGTCGGCAAAATAAAATCGTGGAAATGCCATTACCTGGCAAACCCCACGATTCAGGCCTATTGGCCACTTACCGTCCTGCAAATGCATCATACCATGAAAACAAATAGTAGTCAAGATATTAATTAGCTAATTTTAGATTAATAACTGATCTGTCGTTCTGCTCTGTCTCCAATTTGCGCACGACTTATCCACAGGAAGTATTTTTCAATAGTGCCTTGTGGATAACTTTGTGTCTACACTACTCTAGACAAATAGAAAACCGAACAACTAAAAACCAGTTTCTTATGAAACTGGTGCGTTGAAAGACCTATTTCATGGAAAAGAACTACCCCGCCGCAAAGCGGACGTGGTATCAAATGACAGAGAACAATCCTGAAATAGACTGACGCGGTAGAGCCGCCGAGGTATTGGACCTTGAGGGAATAAACAAAACCCCTTCGATGCGGAAGGGGTTTTGCGGGAACCATGTACCAAACCTGGTGCCTGGAGGATTAGTGGCAGGGCGACAACAAACGTATGTGCTCCGTGGTTTAACCACTCATGCACCAGGTTTGGTACGTGGTGGACTCGAGGGGAGTCGAACCCCTGACCTCTGCAATGCGAATGCAGCGCTCTACCAACTGAGCTACGAGCCCATATGTAAAAATTCCAAATTCTAATTTCCAAGCGTCCAAGAATATAAAATTTCTTTCCTGGACGCTTGGTGCTTGGGATTTGATGCTTTCCATTTTTGGTGTCCCTGGAGGGACTTGAACCCCCATCTCATCCTTAGGACGGATTTGCTCTATCCAGTTGAGCGACAGGGACATCACATGTGTCGTAAAACGTACAGAACAAATCTTTCTGTACGCGATAGGACAGTGCCGATATAATACGCGGGCATTTTTCTTCGCGCAAACACCTCTATGGATATTGGCATTCTCCCTATCGCACTCGCCCTTGTTCTCTTGGGTCTGGTTGCGGTCATCGTCTTTCTTGTCCGAAAACAATCCTCTGGAAGCGCGACCGGATTGAATGCAGACCAACTGATGCAGCAAATCCACGAGATGCGACGCGACATGCAATCAATGACATCGCAAGGGCGGCAGGAAGTGCAATCGCGATTAGATCATATACAAAAAGAGTTGACGAGTAATCTCACCGAGTCCCAGCAGAGCATGCAGCGCCACTTCGCGCAGTCGGCAACGGTTATTCGTGACGTGACGGAAAAGATGACGACGCTCGATTCGACCAACAAGCAAATCCTCGGATTTTCCGAGCAGCTCACGAGCTTGGAGTCTATTCTCAAAAATCCTAAACATCGAGGAATCCTTGGTGAATATTGGCTGGAAACGCTCTTGAGTCAAGTCCTGCAACCCACGCAGTACAAGATGCAATACGACCTTGGGATCGACGGCGGCGGCGCCCGCCTTGTCCCGGATGCCGTCATCTTCATCCGTGACATGATCATCCCGATCGATTCCAAATTCTCTTTGGAGAATTACAATAAAATCATGTCGACCGACGATCCGGCACTGCGCGAATCCCTCGAGCGTGATTTCAAATCAGATGTAAAAAAACGAATAGACGAAACATCCAAATACATCAACCCCGAAAAAGGGACGACGAATTTCGCCTTCATGTTCGTCCCGGCCGAGGGTGTCTACCACAATCTGGTGAGCTCAAGCGTCGGCGCCGTAAACGTAAATACAAGGAGTCTTATAGAGTACGCGTTTGAAAAAGGAGTCGTGATCGTGGCTCCCACTTCCTTCTTCGCCTACCTTCAGACGGTCATCATGGGACTCAAAGCCCTCAAAATTGAGGAGTCGGTAAAGGAGATCCAGCGGCGCTCCGAGGAGCTCATGCGGCATCTCAAGGCCTACGAGGATTATCATAATAAGCTAGGAAAACACATAGAGACCACAATGCGTGTTTACTCTTCCTCCTCCAATGAACTCAAAAAGATCGATAAGGACATTTATCGTATCAGCGAAGGTCGCGCCGGCAAACTCCTCACCCCCCTCGCCATCACCCGCGAAGAAACGCTTGACGAGATTCAGAGCTAAGCTATACTATCGCCACATATCCTCAATAAATTAAGGTCTTCTCGCTAGCTCTTGTAACCCTTGTCGCCCTTGCGACCCTTGCCACCCTCCTCCTTTATGCCAAACCTCGAAAACGCCAAAAAGGCCCTTCGCCAAAGCGAAAAGCGCGCGTACCGCAACAAAGTCGTGAAGGCCGAAATCCATTCCTTGCGCGCGCACTTGCGCAAAGCGCTGGAAGCAAAAAACCTTGAGGAGGCGGAAACCTTGGTCAAAACCCTTGCCCAGAAGCTGGACAAGGCGCACGCCAAAGGCGTCCTCAAGAAAAATACGGCCGCCCGATACAAATCCCGCATGGCACGAAAGCTCAAAGTCGCCGCCTAAACAAAACACCCCTCGATTCGCCAGGCGCCGCCAGGCATCACTCGGGGTGTTTTGTTTTCAAGAGGTCCGCGATCATGAGTTCGAGCGCTGCCTCGGCCGAAAGCGCGCGGCGTTTAATGAGTTGGTCTGCTTCGAGCGCTCGTGCACAGGCACGAACTAACGCGTCTGGAGAAAACGCACGCTGTTGGCTCATTGTTTTCTTGGCAACGAACTGATGCAGACGGAATACGGAGCCGAAGCCCCCTGCTGATGACGGGCCATGTTCTTGTTCCCATTGGGAAGCCGCGCGCAAGAGACGGATTTGCCGTAACCAAAGACCCCAGAGAGAAAACGCATCGCTCCCCGCCTGGCGTTCTTTCATCAGCAATTGTGCCGCGCGCTGTCCGTCGCCTCCCGAAATCGTATCCATGAGACCGAAAAGGTTGCTCTCCGCCATCGGTCGCACCAATTCTTCTATGGCTTCCTTGGTAATCGATCCAGACCCGGCATACGAGACCAGTTTGCGGAGCTCGGCATCCATGCGGAAGAGATCCGAGCCGACGCGGGATACTAATTCTTGCGCCTGCACACGGTCAATCCTTCCTTTAAGAGAGTTCGCGCGTTCGATCACCCACGAGACGAGTGATGCGCCCACAAGTGATGGGAAAGGATATTTATGTACTTCAGGAAGCGAGGAGACAAAGGTTATCAATGGATGTTTTTCGATGTCTGGGACACTTTTGCAATCGAGACAGACGAGGATGGTCGAGGTGGGTATGCTTGAAAAGATTTCTTCCCAAATTTTGTAATCCGCTTTTTTTGTCGCGGAGGTGAGGATGCCCGTGACGATCACCATGCGCTTGGGAGCCAAAAAAGGGCTCTGGCGCAAGGCAACACGCACGGCATTGGGCTCGAGGCGTTCAGACTCCCGCGCGGGCAGGACGGTGACATTTATTTTGGTTGGGTCGTGCCTCTGGATAAAGGCCTGGCGCATCTGATTGGCCTTCTCCCGCACCCGGAACCCATCGTCTCCGTAAATGAAAATCCTCATACCGGCGCATCTTATCATAATCAGAAACCGCCCCGGACGGACGGTTTCATGTCTGTATTTTGTTGGTGTGGACGGGTTTACACCATACACGAACGGGTTTGGTATACGCCCCTACGATCGAATTGGCTTTAATCCCCCCCAATTATCCCCCTGTTCTACATCGACGACCAATGGAACCTCCCAGTGGGTGACGCCCTCCATAATTTCACGGACGCCCATCGCGACCGACTTCACCGCGTCGTCATCCACTTCCAGTACGATTTCGTCGTGCACCTGGAGGATCATGGCGGCAGGCCACTTTGAGGCGGTGAGCCAGCCGTCCACGGCGATCATCGCCTTCTTCATAAGGTCGGCGGCCGTGCCTTGGATGGGCATATTAATGGCCATGCGTTCCGCTTGCGCGATGAGTTGCGGGACGGATCCCCGGATTTCTGGCAGATAGCGGCGACGGCCAAAAAGCGTCTCGACGTACCCCTTTTCGTGGGCGAAGGCCTTCATCGCATCGAGATACTCGCGAATGCCGGTGTGTATCGAGAAGTATGTTTCAATAAATGTCTTCGCTTCATCCTGCTTCATTCCCGTCGAAGCGGCGAGCGAACGGGAACCCATGCCATAGAGGATGCCGAAGTTGATCGCTTTTGCGGCCCGCCTCTGTTCCTTCGTCACTCTCCCTTCCTCCACTCCCCACACTTCCGCCGCCGTGCGCGTATGCACGTCCGCTCCATCGACGAACGCTTGGATGAACGGTTTGTCTTTGGCGATGACGGCGGCGAGACGCAATTCGATTTGGGAGTAGTCGGCCGAAACCAACTTCTTCCCTCGTCCAGCGACGAACGCCTTACGAATCTCATTCCCCAGTTCAGTTTTGATCGGGATATTCTGCAGGTTGGGGTCTTTAGACGACAAACGCCCGGTCGCTGCCACGGCCTGCTGGTAGGTAGTATGAATGCGCCCATCCTGCTCTATCAACGACGGTAAAGCTTCGACATACGTCGATTGGAGCTTAGACCATTCGCGGTATTGGGAGATGAACGGGATGACCGGATGCGCATCCATCATCTTTTCGAGCTCAGGCGCCGCGGTCGAGAATCCCTGTTTCGTCCGTTTTATCCCCTTGGTCGGCAACGCGAGCTTTTCGTAGAGAACTTGCCCCAGCTGGCTCGGTGAGTTGATGTTGAACGTGGAACCGGCGGCTTTGTAGATATCCTGGGCTACTTGTTCCAGGTCGTGCTTGAGACGCTTGGAGAGTTTCGTAAGCGCACTTTGATCCAGAGAGATCCCTGTTTTCTCCATCTTGTTGAGGATAGGCACCAAAGGCATTTCCATGTCTTCAAAGACGGGTTGAGCGCCCTCGTCTGCGAGCTTTTTCTTGAGGATAGCTTTGAGGCCAGGCAAAAGCGCGGTCGTTTGCGCAAGCAAACGCAGTTCTTTTTCCACCGTAAACTGCCGCGGCCATTCGGGGAGCTGGATGTGTTGATATTCGTTGACGATGGAAGGGAGATCGTGACCGCGCGTGCCCGGGTTCAGGACATACGCCGCCAGCATGATATCGAACCAGCGCGCGTCGGTCGCAAACGGGTAGAGTTTGAGCGAGGATTTAAGATCGTGCGTGGCCACATGGCTGGCATGGGCCAGACGATCATGAAGATGTCGAAGGGATTCCGCGGATGGATGAGTCAGGAGAAGCGTCGTCTTCCCATCACTGACACACAAAGCCGAGAGTCTCGATCCGAACAAGTCCGCCGGCTGCTCCCCCAGAAGAAACGCGACTGTTTCACCGGAAAGTTTGGTGAGCGCCTCCGTGAATTGTGTTTCTGTGACGGTTTTGACCTCGTCTTTTGACGCAACTACCCCACGGACTCTCCCCCTGCCAAGGGGGAGTTGGAGGGGGTTTGGCTCGTTCTCGTGGCGACGAATAAGTGTTTTGAAACCGTACTCTCGATAAAAAGCGAGGACTTTGTCCCAGGTGGGGGAGATCGCGGTACTGGCCAAGTCTATCTTGAGCGGCAAATCGCGAACGATGGTGACAAGGGCGCGCGCCATCTCCGCTGTCTTTTCCTGGCCTTCCAATTTTTGCGCGTATTTGGAAGAAAGCGTCCCCGCTTTGAGCGCTTCAAACATTTTCTCGATCGAATGGTACTTTCCAACCAACTCTTCCGCCGACTTTTCCCCGATGCCGCGCACGCCAGGGATGTTATCGGACGTATCCCCACGTAACGCCTTGTATTCGATGAGTTCCGTGGGGGTCAGGCCGCCATAGCGTTCTTTTACCGCATCGATGTCATAGCGCTTCGTCTGCGACAGGCCTTTTACGAAAAACAGCACTTCCGTCGTCTTGTCGACGAGCTGGAGCGAGTCCAAGTCGCCGGTGACGATCATGGTCTGCCACTGCTTCTCTTTGGCCTTTTCCGCAAGCGTCCCGATGATGTCGTCGGCTTCATACCCCGGGAGCGACACGCTGGGGATGCCGAAGGTGGCCAACAGATCCTGGATCATGGGGATCTGGTCGTAGAGTTCTTGTTCCTTGGTTTCCCGCTGGGCTTTGTACGGCTCAAACATCTCGTGGCGGAAGGTCTTGCCTGGCAAATCCCAAGCGACGGCGACATAGGCCGGTTTTTGGTCGGTAAGCAATTTTTCAAGCACCATCGCAAACCCATAGACGGCGTTTACGACCGTGCCGTCGGGTTTGGTGAGCGGAGGGATGGCATGCCAAGCGCGATGCAAAAGCGCATTGCCATCGAGCAAAACAAACAGAGGATTTTTGGTAGTCATGTATGCTGATACTAGCAAAAATAGGCAAATTTTTCAATAAAAAAGTGGTGTCACTTGCAGATGGGAAACGAACCCCATAGGCAGATGACACGCACAGAGATTGCCGTACCGCCTTTGGGCGGCATCAGGAGATCACGCGGTCGGAACCGTGGCCTTGGCGGGCGTGAACGGATTGTTCCGCTGCATCGTCACCTCGACCTTGTTGCCATTATCGGAGCGTCGCACGCGCGTGAGAATCTCTCCTTCCACGCGGATGACGAAGCCGTCCTTGGTGTTCTCGTCGAGGATCGGCTGACCGTCCGGGACGAACGCGTACGTGCCGTCCGGCGAGGACTTCGCGATGACCGGCTGGAGGTAGAAGGCCTTGTTCTCGCCCTTGAGCGTGAACACCGAACCGATCAGATTGCCGATCTGGTAGCCGATGCTCATCTCGACGATGACGCCTTCGAAGGAGGCGTGTTTCCACATCCCTTCCGGCATGATGTCGCCCGCGAGGCGCTTCTTGCCGAGGTTTCCATCGAGGTACTGGAGGCCTTTGCCGTCACTCTGCACGAGCAAGTCGCCCATGAAGGTGTGCACCCCACCCGACGCGAGCGGCACCGAGGCGATCGCCTCGCCCTTCCAGTAGATCTGGGAGCGCTCTTGCGCCGGGTTGGCGAGCACGATGGAGCGATGCTCGACCGTGGGCGACTCGCTGCGGAGGAAGCCCTTGTTGCCGAAGAGGGCGTGCTGCATCATCGAGAGGAAGTCGATCGTGGCCTGCTCCGGCGGGAACATCCCGATGGCGCTGGGGCTGCCGTCCGCAAGGATGTTCATGGCATCCAGGGTGAACCACGACGTGAAGCCCGTCTTGATCGCGACGAAGTTGTCCAGCGCGTCGTAGAGGCCTTCGGGCACCTGGCTCGCCGCGTTCTTGTTGGGGACGTACCCGCTGACGATGTAAGCGACGTAGCCGATGTCCTCCAGCGCGTAGGTCGGCTTTCCGGCCTTCACGAGCGTCATCGGCCGCATATCCTTGCTCATGAGCTCCGCGAGGCCCTTGTTGGTCCCCACCGCGACGAGCACCACGAGCTTGCGGTTCTTGGGATCGGCGAACGTCTTGTGAAAGAAGAGCCCCTCGATCTCTTTGGGCGGGGTCGCGATGATGGGGTTGTCCTTGTTCTGCGCGGCGGCCGCAACAAGGGTCGTGTCCTTGGGGGCGATCTCGAGCGCGGGCCCGGTCTTCGCCGGGGTGTTCGCGGGCGGGGCCATCCGCTTCTCGATCTTCGTGCCCTTCGCGCGCACCTTGGTCGTCTTCTTGCCCTTGGTCGAGACGACCTTCGGGGCCTTGGGCTTGTTGGGGGCGATGTTCTTGCCCTTGGGGTTCCGCTTGGTCTTGTTGCCATTGGGATTCATGTACCGTCTCCTGTCCTTGGGTAGAGGAACGAACCGGAACTGTTCCGGGACGTTCTGCATCCGCATACGTTCGATGTCTTCGAAAACGTACGATCACTGTAAAGCGATAGGCGCAATTCTAGTCGAAGCGGAAAATTGTGTCAAAGCGTGGGGATCGTTACAAAATCAAAAAGGTGCCGGGGATTGAGTGTTTGAGCACTCGTTCCCCGACACCTGCACCGTCCCGGCCGTATGCCGGATCGATCAACTCACCTTTCCCGTGCCCGTCCCCGTCGCCGGTGCGATTGGCGTCGCCACTGGTGTCGCCCCCGAAGGTGCAGGCGCCGCTGGCGGAACCACTCCATTGCTTTTTGGTTGCACTACAGGCACGACAACCTCAGGCACCGGACCAGTCCACCCAAGTACGCGCAGCTCATCGGTGTTCACTTGAAAGAACGCCTGCGGCCCCTTCAAAGAGGGCATCCGCGAAGGCAGAGGAGGGATCTCCTCGCCCAGCGACTGGATCTCGTCCAGGATAGGACCCAACTCCCGAAGGGGTCGGAAAACCCTATCGAGAGCAGCAGCATACTTTTGCTGCTGAAGGGTTGCGTAGGGCATAGTCGGATTCCCAACCGCCCGACTCCTCGCCTCATCCTCGATGTGGCCGATCTCCATGCTGATCCGGGCATATTCGGCCCGGACCTTCTCTTGCAGCTGCGCCGCCCTTCGCAGCAGCGGACCAGCGTCCACCCATCCGATCTCCAGAAGAGAATCGAACATGTTGTCGATGAACCGACGAGGGTGAGGCTCGCCCGGATAGGCACTTCCCCATGTAGTCCGCGACTTCGGGAAACGAATATCCCCCTTCGCCGCTGCTCGCTCTGCCCGTCGTACCCTATCCAGCGCCGGCACCACGATCTTATCCCAGTGCTTGTGGACGACTTTCTCGATTTCCGAGCTCTTCGTCCGCTGTGGCGATGCTTCCTGGCGTATGGTCGTCTCAAACGACCGAAATGCCGTCACCAGTGCCTCGTCCGCATCGTGGATCTCCTTGTGCACTTGCTGCACCTTCTCATCCGTGAAGAACCCATCTATCGACGGCTCGTACCCTTCGACACGAAACCCTTCGAGAACATCTGGATTCCCCTTCGCGGCCTGATATTCCCGCGAATAGTAGAGGTGCAATTCCTTCGGAGCGCGACCCTTGAACAGGATCAGGAGAAGACTCGGAGCCATCATCACCAGATGCACGAGCATCACGATAAAAAAATTGCTCCAATCCGACCGAATGACCTTCCAGAGCGCCCGGTGCTGGTCGCTGATGCCGTTGCTCTCCTCGAAGTCTCCCGAATAAATCGCGGCGAGCTCCTTTGGATCCAATCTGCGGATCTTGTTTTCCTCCTCCTGTCGTTCGCGCTGAAGCGCTCGAACTTTGGAAGACCCGGTATCCGTGTCACCCCTCCGCATCGAGTCCGTTTCCTTGTCGAAGGCGACGATTGCCTCGCGTGCCGTCTTCTCGGCTTCTGTCCGCTCGGCGACCGTTTCCGCCTTGGTCTGCTTCAGATCCTGACAAATCCGGCCGCAGGTGCCTTTTTTGCTGGTGCCGTTGCCCGCTATCTCATCGGCGATCCGGCGGTCCAGTTCCTTGATACGCGCTTCGATTGGCTTCCGGTCCTCGGCAAGCGAAGCGATGAGCTCCGAGCGCGCACCTTTGCGTCCTTCCAAAGCCGCCGACTGGCCGTCGGACGAGCCCTTGCTCGCTTCCGCGATCAATTTCTCATACTCGTCCCGCTTGCTGGCGACCGCATCCTCTCGGATTTTGTCGAGTTTGGGTTTTTTGTCCCTGTCCAGCTGCCGCACGATCTCCTGTCTCATGAAGAGCAGGTCCAGTGGAAGCGCGGTGGCGAACGTGAACCCAAGGGCAAGGATGATGCGCAGGAGGAATGGATTCTTCATCCAGCCCATCCACTTGCTCCACTGCTCCCGCGCCCGTTTGAATGCGAGGACGTCGACCTTGTACAAAGATAGGTCGACCAGGGCGATCAGCAGCGGAAACGCCATCCCCAGGACATAAACCCATGCGTTAGTTTGGAGACCAATGAACCAGTACCCCATCCACGCGAACACGTCGATGACGAAGTTCACGCCAATGAGCGCCTTGGCATCCAAGATGGCCTTGGAAGCCGGTGGCTCGAGGTTTCGGTCCCCATAGACCTTGAGGTCGATGAGCTCTGGAATCCGTAGAAAATTGACGATCTTGTCCAGCGTCGCCCACAAGAACATGGTGACACTCATAAGGATTCGTCCCATGTACGCGAACGCACGTTCAACGGCGTTCAACGTCTGGTACCACTTCCTTGCGATCCAATCCCCGATCCCCTCCGCCGTCCTCCATCCTCTTACGAGAATGTTTGGCCGCGGAGGCGTCGGCCTCTCAACCTGCGTTACTGGGTCTTGCCCCCCGACGTTCGTCTGGGGCTCTTGTTGTTGGTTCCCGGCTTGTCCGCCTGGATCTTGTCTTGTTGCCATGTTGTGAAAGGCCTCCTTCGCCTTTTCAGAACCGTTGTTTGGTGAGGTCTTGGAGCTCTGGCTGTAATGAAATGCAGGCAGAGACAAGACGAGAAAATACCATATTTTGGCCAAAAAGTCAAGATCCTGGCTGTAAGCTATAATGGAACAACTATGAGCTTATTTTTCTTGGCTATTTTGGCAGGATTCCTGACTATCATTGCCCCCTGTATTCTTCCTGTCCTCCCCATAGTCCTAGGAAGCGGATCCTCGCCCTCAAAGGCCAGACCCCTCTTCGTGGTCGCTGGTTTCATCCTTTCCTTCAGCATTATCGGCGCCGCTTTTGCCACGGCCGGCTCATTTATCGGCCTTTCCCAAGACACCGTCCGTCTCGTCGCCTCTCTGTTATTGATCTTGTTTGGTTGCTCCATGCTTTTTGAAGAAACGTTTTCCCGTTTCACAAGCAAGCTCTCCTCCCCCCTTTCCAAAGCGGGACAAAGAATCAGCGCTCCCGCGGCTACCCATCAGCACCCAGCGTTTGGACTCCTGGTTGGGTTGTCTCTCGGTTTGATCTGGACGCCCTGCGCCGGCCCTATCCTTGGAACAATCCTGACTTTGTCCTTCACGGAAAAAGATTTCATCCTGACAGCTGTCCTCTTTGGCGCCTATGCTTTGGGTGCTGGCATCCCCATGCTCGCCATCGCCTATGGCTCCGGTCGCATCTTAAGCCGACTGCGCGCCTTCAGTTCCCGCGCCCATCTCATCAACCGCATCTTCGGCGCCCTCATTATCCTCGCGGGGATAGGAATCCTTACTGGGTACGACCGATACCTGCAGGCAGCCCTTATCCAGTTTTACCCTGAACGCTTTCTCCCCCTATGAAATACCGCGCGCTCATTGCCGTCATTATTATTTTTGTTTTCGTGGTGGTGGGCGGCATCATCACTTCCACTCGGATTGGAAGCAAAGCGAATCTTCCATCACTGAACGCGCTCATCCAAACCCAACCGCTGATGCCGGATATGGATTTGCCGGTGCTGGGAACACTTCCAAAAATCGAAGGCATCGCCGCCTGGATCAATACAGGCGGCATCAACCAAGACGACCTAAAAAACAAAGTGGTCCTGGTGGATTTCATGACCTATTCCTGCATCAATTGCATCCGAACCTTCCCCACCCTGAACCGATGGTACGATAAATATCACCGCAGCGGCCTTGTGATGATTGGCATTCATACTCCCGAGTTTGATTTTGAAAAAAAACAGGATTCTGTTCAACGAGCCGTGAATGATTATGGCATCAAATTTCCGGTCGGACTGGATAACGACTATAAAACCTGGAACAATTTCCAAAACCGCTTCTGGCCCGCCACGTATCTTTTTGATCGCACCGGCGCCCTCCGATATACCCATTTTGGCGAGGGAAATTATGAGGTCACAGAGGCCGCCATTCAGGAACTGTTGGATACCGATGAGGAAATCACAAACTCCTCGTCGCCAGATTTTAAAAAAATCGCCTCCCCTGAAACGTACTTTGGATGGAAAAGGGCGGACCGATACGCAGGAAATATAGACATCGATGCCAATGACCGCGCCCTCTACGAATTCCCTACATACCTCCCCAAAAACAACTGGGCCTTGCAGGGCGGCTGGACGGTCTTCAAGGAATACGCCCTGGCCGATGGCCCAAGCCGTCTCCAATTCCGTTTTGACGCACCGAAGGTTTACTTCGTCCTGGCGCCAGAAACGGCCAAACAAACCAAAGTGAATGTCCGTCTTGATGGTCAGTGGGTGCCGAAACAATACGCAGGGGCAGACGTATCGGTAGAATCCACTACTGACAGAAGTTATGTGACCATTGAGTATCCGCAGCTATATGAGCTTCTGGCGAATATAGAAGGGGAACACACGATAGAACTGGAATTTTTGGAACCAAACAGCAAGGTCTACTCCATCACGTTCGGGGCTGGAGAAAAGCCGACAACGAGCGAACAGCCGGCGGCTCCGACAGAGGTAAAACCACAATAAGCGTTCTTTGCCCGCTTTTTACCGTGAACGAAAAAACAGGCCATCCGTTCGATGTGCCTGTGCTTAGTCCAATATCGCGTTTGCAATAGAGGTCGCGAGGCTCAAAACCCTGAAAGGGCCTTTGCCGTCGAGATCGCGGGCGCTCGGGCAGGAATCCGTTACCCAGACCTTTTCGAATCCAGCATCGAGGAACTTCTTCCAGGAGCCGTTTTCAAGCACTCCATGCGTGACGAACACGCTTACTTTCCGCGCGCCAGCAGCCAACAACGCATCCCGACACCTGATGATCGTTCCACCCGAATGAATGAGATCATCAATGATCACCACGTCGCAACCGCGCGCCTCGCCTCGGCTGACATGCACATCGCGCTTGTCGCCATCCCTATCTTTGTCACAAACGACGAAGGGGTACGGCGACCTCCCATTCTCGTCCAGGAACATTACCTTGAACCTCTTGCGAGCGCCGTCATCTGGAAAAACGATCGACACGTTGCGCCCCGCGAGCACCTCCTTGAGGAGCTTGGTTCCCGTCTTGAACCGTGGCGAAATGCTGGGGCCGAAGTAATGCCGGTTCGCGAGCGCGTGAATGTCCCACAGGTACAGCGGGATCGGCCCGGGGCCAGCTGGCGGCAACCCCGAGAACATCTGCGCCAGCGTGCTGGCCGTCGCCACTTGCCCCTCTTCGTCGACCCGCTCCATCGTTCCCGTCGGGAAATAGGGGAGAAGGATCCGCAACGATGTGGGCGCGAGCGCGGCGAGCGTGTGCAGGACGCTCCATTGCTCGAAAATCGTCCCAGGCTTATCGAAACAAGCCAGGAACGAAACATGTGAATGCCTGACCTGATCCACGTGACGAATGAACGTGTTTGGGAACCCGTCTGGGAATTGTCCCCAGGAGATATCCCCTAAGGTAATGTTGGCTTGTCGCTTCACCACCTCCCGGGCGAGCGACTCCATTTGAGGACTGAACAGAAGCACGTATCTATCCACGTGTATTCCCCCGCGATGATCGGTTAAGAGCCAGTAGACACCCACAGAATACCACACTATGTTTTTTGAACGAGTAAAGAACCGTCCACAAAAATAGGACGGCCGCGCGCGCGTCGCCGTCCGTCAGTTCATCTTCCGTCTTCGCTGTGCGATCAGCAAGGCCTGTTTGGCTCGCCAGGTTTCGATCTTGAGATCTTTTCGGATCCGCTTCGTTTCTCCCTCGACTTGATCCATATACTCATTGAACCAAGTCGCGCATCTGTCACAGGATTCAAGATGCCCGTTCAAAACCTCCTCCAGCTCCTCCGTCTCCCACGTATCGACCTCCTTATCCGACAAGAACAACTTGACGTCCTCGCAGGTAGGGAACGTCAGTTCCCCGGTGGACGAATCTTTTTCATTCATTACTGACCCGCTCTAGCGAAAATTGACGATCAAGGCAAAAGAAAACCACAAAACCCTTGCCTTCCCGCTCCTTTTTTTGTATCCTCCCCACACATGGCGGCTATGGTGAAATGGCTATCACATCGGGTTGTGGTCCCGACGGTACGGGTTCGATCCCCGTTAGCCGCCCCATAAAACACCCTCGAAAGAGGGTGTTTTGTTTTTCCATAAAAATGTCTTCGTCTACCAAAACCACCCCACCATCGCCCCGACGCACAGGAATGGGAAGAGCGGCACCACGTGACGGAACCTCGCGACAACCATCGCGATCAAGAGCCCAATCATTAATCCTCCAATAAGCGGCAATGTCGGCTCCCATCCGCGATGGATGACCGAAGAGGCGACGAGCGCCGCCGGAAACAAGGCGTCACCGACTCCAATGATCGCCGCCGGCTTGGCATGCGCGATCGTTTGTAACCAATCGCTTCGCTTCTGTGGCACAGCAAAAATCAACGGTGCGTGGATCGCGATGGCTTGCAATGCTAATTTCGGAATCATCATAGAAAAAAAGACGCCGAGAACGTCGTAAATGCTCAAAAAAACAAAGGCGATCAGCAAGAACGGCGCTTGGTACCAGACCGAAATCCAAAGACCTGCAAAGACGGCCAATGCGGTCACAAAAATTCCATTCACCAGATACGTCCGCGCAGTGCGCTCCCAGGCCCAGAGGACGATCGCGATCAGGAGCGCGAGAACGGGATTGATAAACAAAGTTAGCCCAGAAAAAATCAGACTCGCCGCCGACACCGAAATGACATGCCCAAACCATTTATTGTGACGAAGAACGAACAAGAGGAGGAGCGCGATCACAAAGGAGAGGAAAAATGATGGGATACCTGGCTGCACCAGCTCCCCGATCGGTTCCTGCGCCCACGTGAACGAACGCAAAGGAAACGCGCCTATAAACGCCAAAAACCAAACGCCCACGAGCCATCCCACGCTCCATTCCATCGCGTGCCATGGATGCGCTTGCGCTACAGGTTGTCGTTTCCCTCCCATATTAGTAGTATTCTATCACGTTGTACGCAAACTCAATTGAGTCCCTGTAGCTCAACGGATAGAGCTGCGCTCTTCTAAGGCGTAGATGGGGGTTCGATTCCCTCCAGGGACGCCACAAAAAATCCTGCTTTGCGGGATTTTTTGTTTAGGAAAAAATAATCATCTAATTGCTAACCCATCGGTCCAGTCCTTCTTAGCCATTTCTAGCCCTTCCCCTTCCCATGGAACTTCTCATGTATCTTCTTCAACTGCGGATCCGTCACATGCGTATATATCTGAGTCGTCGTTATCGATGCGTGCCCCAACATGGCCTGTACCGATCGAATATCTGCCCCAGACCTCAACAAATCCGTCGCAAAGGTGTGTCGGAGCGTGTGCGGCGTGATCTTTTTGGAAATCCCCGCCTCCCGCGCGTAGCGAGCCACTGTCCGTTCGATGGAGCGAGGGGTCAGAGGGCCCGCCTCCTCCCGGCCGTTCTTGGCGCGATCGTGGGAGACGAAGGCGAATGGTGATGTATCTTTCCGTTTCTTGAAATACCGGTCGATTGCCTCGGCCGCTGGCTCCGAGAGAAAAACAATACGTGGTTTGTCTCCCTTGCCGCGCACAGTGAACTCCCGTTTCTTCGTATTAATCTGATCGATGTGCAAGTTCGACAGCTCCGAGACCCGGAGCCCTGTCGCGAACAAACATTCGAGGATTGCTTGGTCGCGCAGGGCAATCATCGAATCTCCCAGCTTCATTGGAAGCACCAACATTCTCTCCAACTCATCCGTTTCCAGGAACTCAACGGATCGCTGCGATTGCTTTGCAAGCTCCACCTTCTCTGGAGGCAAACTCGCGATGTCGCGTTTGGACAGGTACTTAAGGAATGACCGCAACGCGATCAGATGATAGTTTTGTGTAGATTTTTTGAGATTCTCCTCATCTCTTCCTTCAATAGAGCGGTTGAGCCAAAGCCGATACCGTCGTAACACCTCGGGTGTAATGTCTCTGGGACCAATTTTTCCCACCCATTTGGAAAACCGCTTCAGATAAAATTCATAATTGCGTACCGTCCGAGGGGAACGCCCTTGTTCGATTTCCAGATACTCCAAGTAATCCTTCAGTAATTTGTCCAAGGGGCTGTTCATACACAGGTATGATACTTGAGTCCCTGGTTTGCCTCTAGGGAGCATGGTAAGATCGGACATATTTAAAAACTATGGATATTCAACCACCCAAACCAGTTTTCGACAGCCTGCCGCCTAAGACAGCTTTTATCATCGGATTCGTCAGTGCGGTCCTCACATTGGGAACCATAGGGTTCGTAGCCCTGGGTTCCTGTGTCCTCAAAGACGGATGCTCTTTTGGGAGCAGTGCGGTCGCGGCAGTACCGACTCCATCTCCCACCCCCTCCGCCCCTACCCCGGCCCCAGAACCAGTCGGCAACCCGGCTGCCGTCACGGATGCCGACCATATCCGCGGGGATAAAAAGGCAAAAATAACCCTCATTGAATACTCTGATTTCCAATGCCCATTCTGCGGTCGCTTTGCCCCAACCGCCGATCAAATTCTTAAGGACTACGCAGGAAAGGTAAAAATGGTGTACCGCCACTTCCCCTTGAGCTTCCACCCCAACGCCGAACCGGCTGCGGAGGCGTCCGAGTGTGCTGATGAACAAGGAAAATTCTGGGAATTCCACGATAAAATGTTCCAGAACCAGGAGGGATTGACCGCCGACTACTTCAAAAAAGTCGCCGCCGACCTCGGCCTCAACGCCACCAAGTTCCAGGCCTGCCTCGACTCCGACAAAATGCTCGCCAAAGTCCGCGCCCAGCAGCAAGAAGGCGGCACCGCCGGCGTTACAGGAACACCTGGCTCCTTCCTTGTTGACGACAAGGGCCGCATCCAGTCCATCCGCGGCGCGCTCCCATTTGAGAGCATCAAGCCGATGATCGACCAGATGCTGCAGCAGAACTAGAACGATTTGAACAATACCCTCTAATAATAGAGGGTATTTTCTTTTTGTGCCTCTGTGTTATCTTGGCTCGCACTATGCAAATCCAGCCCATCCGATGTCCGCTTTTCAAGGAAAATGGATCGCTCGAAACCTACATTTCCAAAATCATCCCTGTTTTGCGCAACAGCGACATTCTCGTCATCACCTCCAAAATCGTCGCTCTCTCCCAAGGCCGGATCGTCGAGAATGGCCCAGGACGCAAATCAAACGTCATTCGGGAGGAAAGCGAGCAGGTAATCAAAACCAAATGGTGTTACCTCACCCTCAAAGACGGCCACTGGTGCCCAAACGCCGGCGTCGATGAGTCCAACGCCCGCGGGAAACTCATCCTCTGGCCGACAGATTCATATCTAGTCGCCGCCGAGATGAGAAAAACGCTCATGAAAAAATTCAAACTCAAGAAACTAGGCATCCTCATCACCGACAGCCGCACATTCCCCCTCCGATCCGGTGTGACGGGAGTGGCACTTGGATACGCAGGGTTCAAGGGGCTCCGAGACTATCGAGGAAAACGCGATCTCTTCAAAAGAAAACTCATCATGACCCAGACCAACGTCGCGGACTCGCTTGCGACCGCGGCGGTTCTGCTGATGGGAGAAGGAAATGAGCGGCAGCCGCTTTGTCTCATAAAGGAGGCGCCGGTGGTGTTCACATCGATGATTGATCGGAAAGAATTACGGATTGAGGCAGAGGAGGATATGTATAGGCCGATGTTTGAGTCGTTGGAAAAATAAAGGATTGCGCCCGAACGACCACCCCAACCCCTCCTTCATGGGAGATCTAAGGAGGGGCTTTCCGTCAGCCTCCTCGCAACCTACCCAAGTCCTTCCTCGTCTTTTCTAGTCCTCTATTCTTCTCTTCCAGCCATTTCTAGCCCTTCCTAGCCATTCCTAGCCCTTGCATCCTCCCCCACCTTTTGCTATTCTCCCCTCGTAATTTACGTCGATTTCTTGGTGACGGATTGAGCCCCGCCACTCGGTTACTCGATCTCTCATTTGTAAACCTATGCTCAGCGTTCAGCAAAAGCAGAAGCTTATTGAAAAATTCCGCACCCATGCATCGGATACCGGGTCTCCTCAAGTGCAGGTCGCGATCCTCACCGAGGAAATAAAGTTCCTCACTAAACACCTGAAGGGACACAAGAAGGACCACTCCAGCCGCCGTGGGTTGCTCAAAAAAGTCAATGAACGCCGCCGCCTCCTCAAATACCTGGAACGGGAGGATCCGAAAGCATTCAAAAAACTCAAGGATGCTCTGGAACTCAAGTAAAAGATAAAACCTGCCCGCAAGGGTAGGTTTTGCGTTATAATAGCCAAGTCCCATTTTTAAAAGGCCCCTTATTTACATCCATATGATCCACCCAGATCAACGAGTTGGTGTATTCATCGACACCCAGAACATGTATTACAGTGCCCGCAATGTCTTTGGAAAACGAGTTAATTTTAAAAACATTGTCCTGGATGCCACAGGAAAACGGAAACTCATCCGTGCCATCGCCTACGTCGTCAAAACGAAAACACAAGAAGAATCCCCTTTTTTCGAAGCTTTGGAGAAAATGGGCATCGAATTACGCGAAAAAGAGCTGAAAGAATACCTTTCAGGCGCCAAAAAGGCCGATTGGGACGTAGGGATTACGATCGACGTCGTCCGCTGCCTCGACATGCTTGATGTCATCGTGTTAGTGTCGGGTGACAGTGACTATATTCCTTTGGTTCATTACGCCCAAAGCCGCGGGCGCATCGTGGAAGTCATGGCCTTCCGCGAAACAACCTCCAGCCAGCTCATCGAGGAAGCTGACGCCTACCACAACCTTTCCGAGGAATCCCGTCGGTATTTGATGGGAAGCTCGCATGAACGGGAGCCAATGGACGGCGATGACCGTACCGCGACCGAGACCAAGGAAGAAGAAATAGAAAATTCAGCCACTTCGGCTCTCAAACCAAAACGTGTCGTTTTCTAGCATATGACGAAGCAATTTTCAGTTGAATGGGGTGGTAAGACGCTTTCGATCGAAATCGGAAGGTATGCCCAGCAAGCCAATGGTTCCTGTGTCGTGCGCTATGGCGACACCGTCGTCCTGGCGACCGCCACGATGAGCGAAAACCGGATGGATCAGCTTGATTTCTTTCCTTTGCTCGTGGATTTTGAAGAAAAACTTTACGCGGCCGGACGCATCAAAGGCAGCCGTTTCATCAAAAAAGAGGGCCGGCCGACAGATGAGGCAGTCCTTACGAGCCGTTTCATCGACCGCGCCCTGCGTCCGCTGTTTGACCAACGCATCCGCAACGAAGTGCAAGTTATCATCACTTGCCTTGCGTTCGACTCGGAAAACGACCCCGACATCCTTGGACTGCTCGCCGCCAGCTGCGCGCTGCACATGAGCGATATCCCTTGGAACGGCCCAATCGCGCCTATCCGTGTGAGCCAAAACGATGGCCGGTGGGTCATCAACCCTTCCTATGAAGCCCGCAACAGGTCGGCGCTCGATTTGTCCTTTGCTGGAACCACAAAGGACGTCATTATGGTCGAAGCTGGAGCCAACCAAGTCTCGGAAGAGACGATTATTGACGCCTTCGCCTTCGGACAGAAGCATCTCAAGGAAGTCGTCGACCTTATTGAACAAGTACGCAAAGAAGCCGGAAAAGGAAAGCGCGATCTTCTCACCCCTGTCACTGACAAACAAAAGATAGTTGCGACTCGTCGCGCAGAAGTCGCCGCGATGGCCGAACCATTCATCCGCGAACAAGTCAAAACCGTCTTCTTCTCCACCCCACGCGCCACCAAGACCGAGCGCGCGAAACAGAAATCCGCTACCAAGAAAGCCACGGAAGCTTTCTTGCTTGAAAAAGGCGTTCTTCCCGAGGAAATCTCCCATGGCACCTCCTTGGTCGGTGAAATCTTGGAAGAAGAGGTCTCCCGCGCGATCATCGAAGACGGCAAGCGCGTCGATGGCCGCGGCCTGGACGATATCCGCCCCCTTCTCTCCGAGGTCCAAGTCCTCCCCCGCGTCCACGGCAGCGCCCACTTCATGCGCGGAGAGACCCAAGTCCTTTCCGTCGCGACGCTCGGTTCTCCTGGCGATGAACAGACGCTCGATGGCATGGAACTCGTTGGAAAGAAGCGTTATTTTCACCACTACAACTTCCCTCCTTTCTCGGTTGGTGAAGTAAAGCCGTTGCGCGGCCCCAGCCGCCGCGATATCGGCCATGGCGCATTGGCAGAAAAAGCGCTTATGCCTGTCATGCCAGAAAAAGAAGCGTTCCCCTACGCGATCCGAGTCGTTTCTGAAGTCCTCGGCTCCAATGGTTCAAGTTCCATGGGCTCGACTTGTGGCTCCACCCTCGCCCTCATGGACGCCGGTGTCCCGATCGCCGCCCCCGTCGCTGGTATCGCGATGGGACTTGCGACCAACGATAAAGGACAATGGAAAGTCCTCACCGACCTGCAAGACCTCGAAGACGGCGCGGGTGGGATGGATTTCAAAATCGCTGGAACCGCCACAGGGATTACCGCGATCCAGATGGATACAAAAACGAGCGGACTTACTCCCGACATCATCGTTGAGACCATCAACCGCGCAAAATCCGCTCGGATGCGCATTCTGAAATCGATGACTGATGTCCTGGCTGCGCCACGTCCTGACCTCTCCCCCTACGCTCCGCGCATCATTGTCCTACGCATCGACCCCGAGAGAATCGGCGATGTTATAGGTCCTGGCGGCAAAATGATCAACGAGATTATCGACACGACCGGCGTTCAAGCGATCGACATCGAAGACGACGGCCTGGTTATGATTACATCAATGAACGCCGAGGGTGCACAGAAGGCCAAAGCATGGGTAGAGAACCTGACCCGTGAGGTAAAAGCAGGTGAAACATTCAAAGGAAAAGTTACCCGCCTTATGGATTTCGGCGCCTTCGTCGAAATCCTTCCTAAGAAAGAAGGCCTTGTCCATGTAAGCGAACTCGCCCCATGGCGCGTCGAGAAAGTGTCGGATATCGTAAAAGTGGGAGACCTGGTCTTTGTAAAGATAAAAGAAATCGACGATCTTGGCCGCGTAAACCTCACTATGAAAGGTGCCGAAGGGAACATCTACCCAGAAAAACCACCCGCAAGCGCTTCTGCTGCACCGCGTTCCTTTGATCGACGTCCCCCGCGACGCCCGTAACCCCATGGACCGCCTGAACTTACAACTTACTCCAGCATTTGTTGGAACCCGCCGTTTTCCACGGCGGGTTCTTTGGATACTCATTATTGTTTGTTTTTGCACACTCCTCGCAGCCGCCGCTTGCGAGGCCTGGTTTCGAAAACCGATCACCCTGGAATACGTTCCGCAAGGATCGATATTGGCATTTCAGGCAAGCTGGCCTATCCGCTCTGTCCCACCGTTTTCAAACGATCTTCTTTCCGCTCCACTTCTTCCCCGCCATCTCGTCACGCTAGCTGATCTTCTCCCTAATATCCGAGGGAATATCGCCATCCATTTTCTAAAAAACGGCAGCCGGGTCGTCCTTGTTATCCCGAAAGACAAGAAAACCATGGTGGAGCAAATGAATCAGGACCATATTGTTACAACGTCTCTTTCAAAAAGGATTCTCGCGCTTTCAGAGTCGGACATGGACTTTACCCCCCAGAAGCTCCATTTTTCCGAATGGGGCACCTCCTGGATCGGCTGGGGGGAACGAGGAATCATTCTGATTCCAGGAGATCGACCTACGTTCGGACAATGGCATAGTGATGATGCAGGATGGTCCTTTGATATTCCAATTACACTTACGACGCCTCCACAAGCGCGAAGCCCAAGGCCTAAGAAGCTCCCAACGGGCCTCATTTCTTTTTTGTCTACACAGGCGTGGACTCTTGACACTAATTCCTTACAATCATTTATCCACACCAAAGAATCAAACGCGACAATAACCCTGCCTGATATCGCCACATTCCGATCAGACGATCGTGCTCTGAAACATCTTGTCCTGGCTCCAGGGGCCACAGGGCAAGAAACAGTATCAGCCCTCTCCTTTTTCCCTACTCCCTTTGTCCAAACAAAATCCGAACCTTTCCTCCTTCCAAAAGGACGCACCGTCAAGGAAACCATCATGGAAAAGCCGAGTCTTGTTTCAAAAGAAATCAACGGATGGGGGGTCTTCGCCTCCGACGAGGAGCTCATCGGCCAATGGATAAATCCACTAGGTGATTTGCCCGCATCCGTCTGCTGGCCGGCAGATGCTTATGCGATCAATTCGATTTTCTTTCCAGGAAGTACCGCGTTTACTCGCGATGCTTTTTTAAATACCCTCTTCCCAGTTAGCGGAGCCACCTCTGTTCAGATAAAGAGTCAAGAAATGGTGATTCGGATGTGCCGATAAGTGTATAACCTGTGCATAAGTAATTCGAACTGTGGATAAGTTTGTTCACAAAATTTTTTCTTGCATAGTTTTAGCGAGGATTCCACCTTTGACGAAATCGTGTTTTCAAGGTAACATATAAGCACAATCGAATCGCTCTTTTCATAGCTCCTAAAAGGAGCTTTCCCAGATACTCGTGCGGCTGTCCCCACGGTCACACATTCGTAGATGGGAATCATCTGTTCTCTTCTTGTCAGTTTCAGTTCAAGCGCTTCGGCGCAAAAACTAGGTTCGTCCACGCTCTGCGTCACCATTGTGTGACGTTGTGGATAAAACCAATGACTGGTAGAGGCAGGAACACACGTCTGGCGAAAAAGAAGCCGAATTTGGGTCACGAGTCGTGCGGTGAAACCTTCACCTTACAGCCCGTGGCCGAATAGGCCTTTCTAGCCCCTGGCCACTCCCCCAAAATCACGTCGCGGGGACGTGGCCTTTTCGTTTGTCACAAATCCAACCACCTGCTATTCTTTTTCAATACACACGTGGTTTTTCCCCCTATGATCAACGCTGCCTTTAAAAAGAAAATGCTTACTTTGCTGCAAGAGGAAAAGGCGCACCTTGAAAAGGAGCTTGCTTCATTTTCGCATCGGAACCCAAACGCGCACGAGACCAAGTTTGAGACTGATTTCCCAAACATGGGAGACAAGCTAGATGAAAATGCATCAGAAGTCGCCCAATTTAGCGACAATTTGAGTCTCGAGGATGAACTGGAAAAGGCGTTACGTGATGTCGTATCTGCACTTGGCATGATCGAAAAAGGAACCTATGGCACCTGCAAGTATTGCAAGCAATCCATCGACGAGCGTCGTCTCGAAGCGCGTCCAACTTCAACTTCGTGTATTTCTTGTAAAAAAACTCTGACGCAAGAAGTGTGAAGGGGAAGGGTTTTGTGTTACTCGGAGTCCTCTTGGTTCTCTCCGATGGCCTCCTGAAGCTCTTCCTCCACGGGCAAATGCCACGATTGAGCCGGTGTTTTGTTTCCTCTTGGTCTTGCCTTGGTTGGCATGAAAACTACGGAATCGCCTTCGATTTGGCCATTCCATTCCGCATCCTTTTAATCTTAAGCGCGTATCTCTTCATCCTGCTGGCAAATAGGGCGCTCTACTGGTACAAGACGAACCCGCGCCTATGTGCCGGGTATCTCCTTGTCCTTATGGGAGGGATCGGGAACTTCATCGATCGGGTCGCTAATGGTTTCACAACCGACTACATCATCCTTTGGCGCTTGAGTGCCATAAACCTTTCTGATCTCGTCGTTATTCTTGGGGTGATCGTGCTGATCACCGTGCATGCCAAAAAAACACCGCAACCGTTGTCCACAGGAATGATTGACGACATAAAAAATCCGTGATATATTTTGTCTGTAATAAAGCTCCAACATATCCTGTTGGAGCTTTTTTGTATGCCAATTACTTCCGCTGCCCTTGTGGGCATCCAAGCCATCCCTGTTACCATCGAAGCCGACATCTCCGGTGGCTTACCTGCGTTCCATGTTACCGGATTGCCAGACGCGTCCGTAAAAGAATCCCGTGAGCGCATCCGCGCTGCCATACGACAGGCCGGTTTTGAATTTCCTCGCACCAGGATCGCCATCAACCTTGCGCCGAGCAATCTCAAGAAGGAGGGTCCGCTCTTTGATGTCCCCATGGCACTTGCCCTCCTGGAGCGTCTTGGGTACCTCAAGGGAGAGCAGGGACACGATGCGCTATTCATAGGCGAAGTCGGCCTGGACGGATCCATACGAGCGGTCCAAGGCGCGCTCGCGGTTGCCTTGTGTGCGGCCCACGAGCATATACCTTGCGTGTACGTACCGCCGGCGAACGCCCAAGAAGCCACGGCGGTTGATGGGGTAACCGTCTACGCACCAAATAATCTCCTCCAACTCATCCTCCATCTCCAAGGCATCCACCGTCTCTCTGCGGTCATCCGCAAGGAGGTCGTAGCCGAACCGAGAGTGCATCCGCTCGATTTCCAACACATCAAAGGCCAGGAACAGGCAAAACGAGCACTCGAAATCGCGGCCGCTGGGGGACACAACATCCTTCTCAAGGGCCCGCCAGGAACAGGGAAGACTCTCTTAGCAAGAGGAATTCCTTCGATTCTCCCACGATTGTCCCGATCCGAATCTTTGGAGGTGACAAGTATCGCGTCTGTTGCCGGGTTGCTGCAACCAGAGAGCGGACTCCTCAAGGAGTGCCCGTTCCGCGCTCCGCATCATTCGTCATCCGCGGTCGCGCTTGTGGGAGGAGGAAGCTGGCCAAAGCCTGGAGAGGTGAGTTTGGCGCACAGAGGGGTGCTTTTCCTTGATGAATTCCCCGAATTTTCCCATCATTCCTTGGAACACCTGCGCCAACCGCTCGAAGACGGGGAAGTGACCATCTGCCGCGCCTCCGCGACCCTGCGTTTCCCAGCCCGCTTCATGCTTGTCGCGGCGATGAACCCATGCCCCTGTGGCTACGCGGGCGTAAGCAGCTCAAAACATCCATGCCAATGCACCGACAGGCAAATACTGACGTACCAACGTCGGATCTCCGGCCCGCTTCTGGATCGATTCGATCTTATTGTTGATGTTCCTGTGGTTGATCCTGAAAAGCTGCTTATGGAAGAGGCAAATGAGTCGTCTGATGCCGTCCGTTCTCGCGTCGAACAAGCCCGCGCAATGCAAAACAGCCGCTTTGCCGGCTGTTTGCTGCGCACGAACTCGGAAATTCCCGCCGCGCGCTTCAATGAGTGGTGTCACATGTCCGATGGCGCAAAGCGCATCCTCGCGCACGTTCTGCACCAGCAGCGCCTATCGGCGCGCGGACACGCGCGTGTGTGCAAAGTAGCAAGGACGATCGCGGACCTGGCGCACGCGGATGAAGTTGAGGAGGTGCATGTGGCGGAGGCGCTGCAGTATCGACTGCAGGATCAATGATAACTACCTCACATAATCCAACGGGTTCTGGAACTTCTTGTTCTTGATCACCTCAAAGTGAAGGTGGGTACCTGTCGAATGGCCGGTCGTGCCGGTTTGGGCGATGGATTGACCCGCTTTCACTTTCTCTCCAACCTCGACGTACAGCTTTGAATGGTGCGCGTAGCGGGTCACAAGACCGCCGCCATGGTCTACTTCAATGGTGTATCCATACCCATTCCTCCACCCGCTGTAGATGACGGTGCCATCCGCGGCCGCATAGCTGTGGGTCGTATAATCCCCATCAATATCGACGCCTGTATGTTTCCATCCGTAATATTGGGTGATCACACGCCAATCCGTGGGCCAAACCCATTTGCCGACACCTTCCGCCGAACCTCGTGGGGCAGAAGGAACAGAGGGGGTTGGTTTGAAAATATTCGCGACAGGAGCCCGAACGACCGGCTTGGGCGGTTCTCCTCCAGGAACGACAATTTGTGAACCAACCGTGAGCGCATCGACGCTTTCCAGCAGGTTAAATGCCAAAATCTGCTGTGAATCCGCCCCGAATTGTTTGGCGATTTTTGAAACCGAATCGCCCTTTTTTACCGTGTACAGCACGCCGTCCACAGGTGGGATAACAAGCTTCTGTCCATCGCGAATAGGGCTGCGACCCGTAAGATTATTCGCCCACAACACCGAACTCAAACTCAACCCATACGTCTCGGCAATATGCCCGAGCGTATCGCCGGATTGAACCACGTATTCTTCCACATGGGTGCGCGCCGCAACCGATGGTTTTTGTTGTGGAGAGGGAAGGGTGCTGATTGCCCCTGTGCCCACAGATGTGGTTGTATATTCATCCTCGGAATAGAGGGTGTCGACATCCCCCGCATAATCAATGATGGGATCCGAGGTGTAACTCGATGGTTTCCCTAAGCGCACATCGCTTGCCCGCACGATTTCCGTGGTTTGCGCTCCCGGGCTCACCAACGCATATAAAATACTCTGCTCCCCAAAACTCTCTGCCCGCACCTCGCTTTGTCGGATGTTAGAAAAAGCAACAATGGCACCAAGGACGATAACCGTCCCGTGAATAGCATACCTGTTTGAAATGAAATAAAGCGCTTTATTTTTCACTGGCAGCAATACCCGCGCGACGTGCCGACGGACGAAAAAAGCAAATCGGTAGCCAGGGATAATGAGCCGCCGAAGAATCAGGAAACCAACCCAAAAAAATGGACGGGAAATAAAACGAAGCAGAGGTCCCACTTTTTGTTTCAAAAAAACGAGCCCTCGCAGGAGAAAAAGAAGGAGGTGGGCCAAAGTCTTTTTCGATTGCAATTGGATAGCGAGCAACGGTTATTTTGCTCAAAAATACTAACAAAAAAAGGGAAAATCGTCAATGAAAGGGGAGGGGATATTTCAAATTTTTCAGCGGGAAAAATGAGAGACGGTGGAGGGGGCAAGGACCATGCTCTTCGAGGGCTTTTTTGTGACCTGTGGTTCCATATCCTTTGTGTCTTGCGAATCCATAGAGCGGATACTCCTGATGCATACGCATCATGTAACTATCTCGGCTCACTTTTGCAATGATCGACGCAGCAGAAATGGATCGTACACTCTGGTCGCCTCGAACGACCGACTCTTGAGGAAGGAGGAGGGATCGAATCTTAAACCCATCCACCAACACATAATCTGCCTCCGGTATCCCTGCAAGGGCGCGACGCATCGCCATGAACCCAGCTTCTCGAATGCCAAATGTGGTTATCTCCTCCGTGTTCGCCATCGCGGCACAAAACCGAACCGCCTTCTTTTTAATCTCTTCAAAGAGCCGCTCCCGCGCGTGAGCCGTCAGTTGTTTGCTGTCCCTCACCCCAGGAATCGGTGTCGATGGGTGGACAAGAACAGCCCCCGCAAAAACCGGACCTGCCCATGCCCCGCTCCCCGCCTCATCAACTCCGACCACCGCGGCAAATCCTTGCAAATACAGAGACCTCTCAAGTGTATAGGTTGGGCGATGCATGAAATTCTTTGACATTTTGGCTTATTTTAGGTAGTATACCACTCATCAATCTTGACTCACCTATGGATATACTCGTGCTACTGGCCATCCTCGCGGGGATTGCCGCGATCGTCTACGGCGCTTTTCTTACGACCTGGATCCTGAAACAACCAGGAGGAGATGGGAAGATGAAGGGAATCGCCTTGGCGATCCAAGAAGGAGCTGGTGCCTACATCGCCCGGCAGTATCGGATGATTGCCTATATTGGCATCGTCGTCTTTCTCTTGCTCGGCTTCTTTCTGCATGATTGGATGCTCGCCCTTGGTTTCTTGGTTGGCGCCGTCCTTTCTGGATTGGCTGGATACATTGGCATGATGGTGAGCGTCCGCGCGAACGTCCGCACCGCAGAGGCAGCCAAAGGCGGCCTTGCAAAAGCCCTCGATGTGGCTGTGCGCGGTGGCTCTGTCACCGGCCTCTTCGTCGTTGGCCTTGGTTTGCTCGGAGTCGCTGGCTTTTATGCCGCGACCCGCGATACCCATGCCCTTATTGGCCTTGGCTTCGGCGGCTCGCTTATTAGCGTCTTTGCTCGCTTGGGTGGAGGCATCTTCACAAAAGCCGCCGACGTTGGGGCAGATCTCGTCGGCAAAACAGAAGCAGGGATTCCAGAAGACGACCCACGCAACCCTGCTGTCATTGCCGATAACGTCGGCGACAATGTCGGGGACTGTGTCGGTATGGCCGCAGACCTTTTTGAAACTTACGCCGTGACCACCGTTGCTGCCATGGTACTTGGATCCCTCCTGTTTGCAGGAAACATGAGTGTTATTTTGTACCCGCTCGCCTTGGGTGCCTTCGCTATCGTCGCCTCGATCGTGGGGACATTCTTCATCAAGCTTGGCAAAGACAAAAAGATCATGGCCGCCCTTTATAAGGGACTGGCTGTGGCAGGCATCATCGCCGCCATTGGTTTCTATCCGATCACCACAAAAATTCTTTCGGGAGTTGAAGGTATCAATACCACGAATATCTATCTCTGCGCCTTGGTTGGCCTCGTCCTTACCGGTCTCATGATCGTCATTACAGAATATTACACGGGCACCGAGGACAAACCCGTCCAAGACCTCGCCAAAGCATCTGAATCCGGCCATGGAACGAACATCATCGCCGGCCTTGCACTCTCGATGAAGTCCACAGCATTGCCTGTACTTTCCATCGTCATCGCGATCCTGATCGCCCACCAGCTCGCCGGCCTCTACGGTGTCGCGATCGCCGCCATGTCCATGCTCTCGCTCGCAGGCATCATCGTCGCGATCGATGCGTATGGCCCTATTACCGATAACGCCGGCGGTATCGCCGAGATGGCTGGCCTCCCAGAATCCGTCCGCGACGTCACGGATCCTCTGGATGCCGTTGGAAACACTACGAAGGCTGTTACCAAGGCCTACGCGATTGGTTCCGCTGGTCTCGCGACCCTTGTTTTGTTCGGTGACTACGTCCACGCTGTTGAAGCGGGTGGAGCAACCGTCACATTCTCCTTGGAGAACCCGCGCGTCATCGCTGGACTTTTCCTTGGCGGTCTCGTCACATACCTTTTCAGCGCCATGGCCATGCAAGCCGTAGGGAAGGCTGCTGGATTCGTCGTTGAGGAAGTGCGCCGCCAGTTCCGTGAAATCAAAGGCATCATGGATGGCACCGCCCGCCCAGACTATGGCCGCGCTGTGGATATCGTCACCAAAGCCGCCATCAACAAGATGATTGCCCCCGCTCTCCTGGCCGTCTTGTCTCCAGTCGTCGTCGGATTCACCTTGGGCGTCGAAGCCTTGGGTGGCCTCCTGATCGGCTCCATCGTCACCGGCCTCTTTATGGCGGTTGCCATGACCACAGGTGGTGGCGCGTGGGACAACGCCAAGAAGTTCATTGAGAAAGGCAACTACGGCGGGAAGGGATCGGACGCCCACAAAGCAGCCGTCACCGGCGACACTGTCGGCGACCCGTACAAGGACACTGCAGGTCCTGCTATAAACCCAATGATCAAGATCCTGAACCTGGTCGCGTTACTGATCGTCGGATTGCTGATCTAAATCCAAACACAAACACCCCGAGCCAAAAGCGAGGGGTGTTTTGTTTTGGTCTTGACGCATCGACGTTACCACCGTATTCTTTGGCTATTCTTCAAAAAAATTATGGCCGATATCCGCATTGAACAGCTTCCAAAATCCAAGGTCCGCGTCACGGTTACGGTTCCGCAGTCCGAATTGGCTCCGTATCTGGAGGAAGCGGCTTCGCGCATATCGCAATCAACCTCTATTCCTGGGTTCCGCCCAGGAAAAGCAACGGTTGAAGCGGTCAAAAACCGGGTGGGGGAGACCTCGCTCTACCAGCAAGTCCTCGATATTGTCGTCCGCAAAACCCTGCTCCAATCCCTCATGGAGCACCAACTCGACACCATCGGATCCCCTCACATCAATGTCATCTCCGCTGGCCCAGGAAAGGACGTCTCTTTTGAAGCGGAATTCGCCCGTTTACCACAAATCTTGTCCGCCCCAGCACTCGACAAGACCCTCGCGGACGCAAAAAAGGTGGAGCTTGAGGCCAATGCGGTTGAAAAAGCCCTGCAATCACTTCAAAAGATGCAGACCAAGGAAGTGCGTGAATCCAAAGAAACAGGAGTCACTGGTACCCACAAAGTCGTTATGTCGATGGATATCAAGAAAGATGGAGTGGGGATAGAAGGTGGCCAATCGCCAAACCACGCCATCTATCTCGCCGAGGAGTACTACATCCCCGGCCTTAAGGAGCAACTCCTTGGCCTCAAAGAAGGGGAGACGAAGGAATTCCGTCTCCCTTTCCCAGAAGAACATGCCCAAAAGCACATTGCAGGCAAAGAGGTCAGCTTCTCGGTTGGTATTAAAGAGATTTATCGTCTTGAGCCACCCGCTCTCGATGACGAATTCGCAAAATCCATTGGAAAGACCTCTATGGTCGAAGTACGAGATCTCATCCAGAAGAATCTCCAGCTTGAAAAGGAACAAGAAGAGAGCAATCGACAGGAACGCGAGATGCTCGAGAAACTGAACGAGCTCACCAAATTCGAGGAGGTCCCTGATATATTGATAAACGAGGAAATCAATAAAATGACGGGGGAACTTGAGCGGAATGTCGCTTCCCATGGTCTCGCTTTGGACGAATACCTTAAGAGTATCAAGAAGAGTTTGTCCGAATTGAAAATCGAATTCGCAAAACCGGCGTTGGTTCGCATCAAAATCGCTCTTCTGCTTAAACATTTCGCCAAGGAGTGGAAAATTGAGGCAGATGCGATGGTTGTAGACCAAGAACTCGACTCGGTCGCCGCTCAAATGAAGACAAAAGAAGACCGCGCCCAGGTCTTTTCTCCGGAGTACCGTGCGTATATGGAGGGGATACAGAGGAATCGGATGGTTCTGGAACGGCTTCGATCAAGTTTGATCAAGTCAGCTGTTTAATCTATTGATGTAGCCAAGGGGCATGCCCCTTGGCTACATCAACTAGACACAAAGACTAGATATGCACCTGTCAGTGCATGTAAAAACTCGAAAATCAACTGAATCCATTTCGTGGCTCGATGAGACGACCTTGGTCGTCTGCGTCCACGAAGCCCCAGTAAAAGGAAAGGCCAATGATGCAGTCATTGGCCTTCTTTCGTCTTATTTCGATGTTCCAAAGCAATCTATCACCATCATCCGCGGGCTCACCACCTCTCTCAAACACATCGAAATCCCCCTCACCACCGAGCAATGCCGGGCGGTGGGTCAATACCGCCGCGAGAAAAAGGGTGGCACCGCATAACTCGCCAGATCGCCAGGAATCCACCAACCATCAACCCACGATTCCTCAATGATTCGATCGCATACTGGGAGCAGGTGGGGTGGAAACGACAGAATCCGTATCCAAACCAACGCTTCATCGGCCCGTGGTCGGGTGAAAGTGTATGTTGGTAGAGGACGAGGATCCAGACGGCGGGTGTGGCGAGCTTGAAGCGGGTTTCCATATAGGGAGTTTTGAGAGGAGCGCAGCCATTTCTTGCTGGTATTGAGACCACTCTGCATCACGAGACACGCCATTCGCCTGAAACAGCAGGAGGAACCCGCCCTGGGGATGAACAGGGGATAACCGTAGCGCCTCGCGGATACGACGCCGTATTCCGTTGCGGATAACCGCTCGTTTATCTACTTTCTTCCCAACAATCACCGCAAATTTCACAGTGTCCTCTGCGCGTATAAATCGAAGGGAAAACAAACGGCCACGCAGCATCCTTCCGCGGCGTAAAACATGTTCAATTTCCTTCCTTTGTTGGAGCCGTTTGAGTGTTTTGTTCATAAAGAAAGAAAAAACCTTGCTGGGCAAGGTTTTTTCTATTTACTGGTCGAGGTCGGGGCCAAGCGCTTGCGCCCGCTGGCGCGCCGGCCGCTTAACACCTTGCGTCCGCCTTTTGTTTTCATCCTTGCACGGAACCCGTGCACGACAACTCGGCGGCGTTTGTGTGGTTGATATGTCCTTTTGGGCATAGTTTTTGTGTGTGAACCCCCAAACCTTACCACACCATCCACAATCTATCAACCGTTTCCTTTGGATCACTTATTCCTTTATTTATTACCCTTGCCGCCTTGTGGATAATTGTTCTACACTGTGCAAGTCGTCTACGCCTTGTTGCCCAACAAGGCACCAACAATTTTGTCCCGCTACCCCAAGCGGACTCGCCTATGAATACCCACGAACTCTGGCAATCGGTTCTTGGAGAGCTTGAATTATCGCTTACAAAAGCGAATTTCACCACCTGGTTTAAAAACACCTTCATTGTTTCCATCACGTCCACCGAAGCCCAGATAGGGGTTCCGAATGTCTTTACAAAAGCATGGCTGGAGAAAAAGTACCTGAAAAACATCCTCCAATCGCTCCAAAACATCACAGATGCCCGTATCCGATCTGTCCATTTCAAAATAGATACAAAATCCCAAACACCCTCCCTGGTAACCTTGGGTAAATTTGCAGAGGGGTTGTCTCCCACCACAAAAATACAGACCCCGCCTTTTCCACAACAAAATGATTCGTCCGCCACGTATCCAGTCGCACTAGCAACGGAAATAGGGTTGAATAAAAAATACATTTTTCAAAACTTCATTGTTGGAAAACAAAACGAACTCGCCCATGCTGCCGCGGTCGCGGTCGCCGGCCAACCAGGACAGGCCTACAACCCCCTCTTTATTTACGGTGGGGTAGGGCTTGGAAAAACCCATCTTTTGCAGGCAATTGGCCATGAACTGATCCGACGAGCCGCCCAAGCAAGAGTCCTCTACGTCACCTGCGAACGGTTCA
Source organism: Candidatus Uhrbacteria bacterium (assembly GCA_016188425.1). GTDB lineage: Bacteria > Patescibacteriota > Patescibacteriia > UBA9934 > GWF2-40-263 > JACPHX01. The sequence goes on from JACPHX010000016.1 coordinate 101,167, forward strand.
CCAATGATTTCATCCATGCTTTGCGGAATAATCGGATCAGGGAATTCAAGCAACGATACCGCACCATCGACCTTCTTTTAGTAGACGATATCCAGTTCATCGCAGGAAAAGAAGAAACGCAGGAAGAATTTTTTCACACTTTCAACCAGCTCCAACAAAACAACAAGCAAATCGTCATGACCTCGGACCGCCCGCCAAAAGCCATCCCTTCCTTGGAAGCACGCCTAATCTCGCGCTTTGAAAGCGGCATGATGACTGATGTCGGCAGCCCGGATTTTGAAACCCGCGTCGCCATCCTCGATCTTAAATGCCAGGAGCGCCAGTTTACCATCAACACCGAATGCCTCCAGGAAATCGCCAATGCCGTCCAAAACAATGTCCGCGAGCTCGAGGGGGCGCTTAATAAGATTATCGCTTACCATCAATTCAAAAATGTCTCCCCGACCCCGGACACCGTTCGCCCAATCGTGGCGAGCTTTAAGCCTACAAACATTAAAAAAAACGTGACACCGCGCCTGCTTATCCAAACTGTCGCGTCTTACTTTGATGTTGAACATTCGGCGCTGACGGGGAAAAGTCGAGAAAAACGTTTTGCCTTTCCTCGCCAAATTGTCATGTTTCTTATGCGTGAGGAGTTAAAAGCGAGTTATCCAAGCATTGGCGCAGAGCTGGGTGGCCGCGACCACACCACCGCCATGCACGCCTATGATAAGATCCAAGAATGTTTGGAAGAGAATGAAATCCTCAAACATGATCTTGATCTTATCAAGCAACGGTTATATACATCTGTTTAATCTATCCACGGGGTTATCCACCCCCCATCAGTATGCATGGGCGGTGGATAAGTGGGGGTAGAGCAGGGGATATGCATGTAGATTCTCCTAAGACCAAGACCCAATAATATTTTCCACACAGGATTCCCCAGAACAATCCACCTTCTTGTCCACCGTTTTTTGAGGCAATTACCCCTGTCTTCCGCTATTTCCTCTGCTTTATCCCCACCATCCACAGCCCTACTATTATCATTGTTTAAAGAATGGTAAGAAAGAATACTATTATAGATACGGTATGAAATTCTCCTGTACAAAAGAAAATTTACACAAGGCGCTCACGATAACAAGCCATCTTCCCACCAGACAAGCCAACCTCCCCATTCTCCAAAATGTTCTTTTGAAGGCCGGACAGGAGGGGGTTCGTTTTAGCACGACAAACTTAGAGATGGCGGTAAGTTGCCTAGTTCGGGGAAAGGTTGATGAAGCAGGGGAGCACACCATCCCGTCAAAACTATTTTCTGAATACATAGCCCTGCTTCCAAACGAAGTTGTTCATATCCTTCAAGAGGGGGATTCGGTTGAATTGATCTGCATCAAAAACAAAACAAAAATAAAAGGGATTCCCTCATCAGAGTTCCCGCTCGTTCCTTCTGTTCACGACGAGCGAGTGTATGAAATACCGGTGGAGGCGCTGAGATCCGCTCTTTCAAGGGTGCTTTTTGCGGTGGCGACGAACGAATCGCGTCCGGAACTAACGGGGGTCAGCCTTCGGTTTGTCAAAGGGGGAGATCTTGTCATGGCTGCCACAGACTCATATCGGTTGGCAGAGGCCGTTATACGGTTTCAGGGGGAGGTTGCAACAGAAGCAGATGCGGTGATACTTCCAGCAAAAACGCTCCAAGAACTGAATAGGATATTGGGGGTGTTTCGAGACGAAGCGGAAGCTCCTTCTTGCATTGCCGTTGGTTTTTCAGAGAGCCAGGCCGTGTTCCGGTATGGAAATGTTGAATTGACGAGCCGTACTATCGAGGGAGCGTACCCCGATTATCGTCAAATTATTCCAAAAACGTTTGAAACAGAGACTGTTGTCGATCGCGAAGATTTGGTGAAGTCGGTTAAAACAGCAAGTCTCTTTTCCCATTCGGGACTTTTTGATGTAACGCTGGGGTTTCAGCCGGATGAAAAAGTGATTTCTATTACAGGGAACGACGTAACGCGCGGAGAAAACACCGCCGAATGCGATGTGGAAATTTTCGGGAAGAAAAACACCGTCACTGTGAACTTCAGATACCTCCTAGACGGCCTGCAAGCCCTCCAGGATACCAAAACGCGCCTAAAGCTCATCGATGATTCAAACCCCCTCCTCCTCTCCTCCGAAGGGGCAAGCGATCAATATTTATATTTAGTGATGCCGATCCGCCAATAAAACAACACCCCGCCTTTTGTGAAAGGCGGGGTGTTGTTTTATTGGGCAAACGGGTTCAAATCCGTTGTTTCCTGAACCAGCGTCGTGTCGGCGGTGGTTGGTTCTGCGGGGGCGGATATTTTAACAAGTATGCTCGGAGCATCAATTATGTCCCCGCTTATGCGTTCTGCCCGAGCCTTCAATATCCATTCTCCCGGCTCTGCTGGGAGATTCCAGGTAAAAGGGAGAAAAGGAGAGGATGGGTTTGCGATGGTTCCAATAAGAATAGAAGCGTGGTCTCGCACTGATTCGGAGAAGAGGCGCACTTCAGAATATTGACCGGGGTCGTCTATGCTGATGACGGGGGTGAAAGTATCACTCGTCCGCTCTATTATCTGCCCATTGTGCGGGTCGGATATTTCGAACCGAAAACTTGGAGTCGTGCTGGAAATCCTGATGCCGATCGAGGAAGAAGCGCTATTGTCCGCATCGTCATAGGCCACGGCTTTGATGGTGTGGTAGCCACGGCTCACCGTAGAAGAGAGGGTGCCTTGCCATATGTAGGGGGGGCGCGAATCTGTCCCAAGGTAAAAACCGTCAATCAAGAACTCTACTTTTGAAACACCGCGAACCGCAGATGCTTCAGCGGCTATTTCAATTTGGCGGTCTGCAAACTCGGCGTCCTGCACGGGGGAGATTATTTGGACGGAAGGGATGTTGGTTTGGGTGTGGATATCGTCAAATTCCGTCGGAGCCGCCCCTTGGCTTATTAGTATTCCCGTACGTTCCTCCTCTTTTGTTATCCAAGCCGCGACTGCCTCCTCCCACGGGCGGAAATATGGATCGGTTTCTGGTTTTGTCGGCTCTGGCCCCAGTGGGTTTGAACGATCTACATAATAAAGGATGGAGTGGTATTGGGAATAGGTTCGTTCCTCTTTGGTGGAGTCGGGGGTAAACTCCGTGGCGAGTTTTCCGCTGATTTTATCAACAACAACGGTGGTGCTTGCGAGTTTGCCATCCAATACCGCTTTGTTGGTGACGGGGAATCGGGGCTGTTTGAATGGAATGATCGGCTCTCCTTCAAGCGCTTTGCTCATAAACTCGTGCCAAATTGGCGCCGCGGCTTTTGTCCCTCCCCCTCTCGTCATGGCGACGGCGTTTGCGTTCCCTGCCCAAACACCAGCGGCGAGTTGCGGGGTGTACCCCATAGTCCACGCATCTTTAATATCATTTGTCGTGCCTGTTTTCGCCGCGACAGGCCGGTTACCAAGCTGGAGCGGGCTATTGCTGCCAAAAATTTCTGCGCGTGCGCCATTATCTGAAAGCACGTTCGTGAGCAGTAAACTCGCATTCTCCTCCAAGACGCGTTTTCCTTCGGCGGGCTGCCACTCGAACAGTTTTTCCCCCGTTGGGTTTTCGACGCGGAGAATGGCTACGGGGGGGATGTACACCCCGTCGTTTGCGAAGGTGGCGTACCCGCCCGTGTGATCCAGAAGGGGGATTTCTTTTGAGCCAAGCGCGAAGGAAAGCCCATATTGGTTCACATCGTCCGCAAGCGAATAATCCATACTGCGCGCAAATGAGAGTACGGGCTCGATTCCAACCAAATAAAGCATTTCAACAGCGGGGATATTCAAAGAGTTTTGGAGGGCGCGTCGTATGCGCACGGGGCCGCGCTCTCTCATGTCGTAGTCATTGGGCGAATAGTTTCCGCTTGCGGAGGGGAAGTTGGTTTTTACATCCCATAAAACGGTGTTTGGTGTGTACCCAGCATCAAACCCCTTGGCGTACACAAGCGGCTTGAAACTAGACCCAGGCTGGCGTGGGCGCAGAGCCATGTTATTCATCCCAAGGATTTCCTTGTTCCAATAGTCTGCCGAACCGACGAACGCAAGGATGTGTCCTGTTTTTGGCTCGATCGCAACCAAAGAAGCATTGTTGAAGCCCCCATCTTTTCCATTGGCTTCCACTCCCGCCTTCACGGCGGTTTCAGCGATGATTTGCTTGTCGTAATCAAGGGAGGTGATTACTTTCAACCCCCCTTCTTCCACATCGCGTTGGCCATACCCCAACTGATCGATAAGCAACAGTTTCACAAACTCCACAAAATGCGGGGCGACAAGATTATAGGTTTGAATTTCGACCGGGGTATCTGTGGCTTTTGCGGCATCCGCATCTTCCTGGCTTACAAAACCCATTTCCACCATTCCGTCCAAAATCCAATCCCGCCTCTCTTTCAGCGTATCGGGGTTGTTGAGAAGGGTGGTGGGACGTTGGGGGAGAGCGGAGAGGGTGGCGGCCTGGGCGAGGGTCAATTCATTCACATTTTTATGGAAATAGCCAAGCGAAGCGGCTTGGACGCCGTAATTTGTGGAACCAAACGGGATCTCGTTGAAATAGATTTGAAGGATTTCATCTTTTTCATACCGCCGCTCAAGCTCGATAGACAAGATGAGTTCCTTCACTTTGCGAAGCAAGGTTTTTTCATTTGAAAGGATGGCGTTCTTCACCAACTGCTGTGTGATGGTGGACGCCCCTTGTCTTTCACCTTTGAGGTTTGCGAGAATAGCCCGGCCAAAACTTTTTAGCACGAATCCGTGGTGTTTGCAGAAATTTCTGTCCTCCGCCGTAATGGTCGCCTGCAAGAGAAAGACGGGGATGCCATTCGGATCCTTCTCAAGAGCTGCGTCCTTGTTGCAAACCCCCTCTTTGAGTTTCACAAGCGTCCTGTTTTCATTTCCAAAGATTTCATACAGCAAATGCTCCCCTGTTCGGTCGTAGATTTTGGTGGTTTGCTGAACTTTCTGGTCACGGAGCGTGTTGGGATCCGGCAAATCGCGGCTCACATAGGCAAAGAGACCCAAAACAGCAATCGAACCAAGCAAGCCAAAAACAACAACAAGAAGAAAAAGATTTTTAAGGAGTGTTTTGCTTATTCTGGGGCGCCAAGAAAGGCGGGGGATTCGACGAGTGCGATGGGTCTTCCAAGAGGAATTTTTTGGAATTTGCATACCGGGATTGGCGGAGTCTTTTTGCTAAAATTTGAAAAAAGATTGATGGGTGCAAGGAGAGGCGTCGAAAATTATCATATAGCGATCAGACGGGCTGCGCAAGGAATCTGATGGTTGTGTTGATTCTGCAAACCTGTTGTGTTCTCGTTTTCATTTTGTTACAGTTCCATTCGTTCGTGGCGTTCCCGGAAGTCCGTCACTTCTTGTTCCTTCATTTTTTGGCCACGTGGCGAAGTTGGTTAACGCGGCGGTCTGCAAAACCGTTATGCGCCGGTTCAAGTCCGGCCGTGGCCTCCACCCTCCTCCTTCGCCCAAAATCTGAAGCAAGTGTTTGGGCGAAGGAGGATTTTGTTTGGTATACTTTTGGTACTATGGCAACCAACAATCAACAAAAATCGGTCGCGGGGAGCATGCGGGAAATCGTCTTTGGTCTTGAAGACGGACTTGTTTCAACTCTTGGAGCCGTGACAGGGATAGCGGCGGGGGCGAATGATCGGTTTATTGTTATATTATCTGGGTTGGTTTTGGTCGCAGTGGAGTCGCTATCTATGGCGGCTGGGAGTTATTTGTCATCAAAATCTGCTGCTGATGCTGAATCGGTGCTCGACCATCGGCACAAGCACCAATCTTTGCCTTTGCGGGCAGCTTGGGTTATGGGAGTCTGTTATGTGTTTGGAGGCGTGGTGCCGGTTGTTCCTTATTTTTTTCTCCCCGTTGCCCAATCATACGCCCCATCAATACTTTCAACCCTATTCGTTCTCTTTTTAGTTGGCGTCTGGAGTGGGAAACAGACACGCCGGCCGCCGGTACGCAATGGAATAAAAATGGTTATGATTTCCACAAGTGCGGCGATTCTCGGATTTCTCATTGGCCGTCTGGTGAGTTACTATTTCCACATAGAAATTAATGCTTGATATGAATAATGCCATCGAAAAACGTCTCGGAGAAAAAGCGGAGCTCTGTGACGTATGCGAACTTCCGATTGTGGATATGACTACCGCCATCTTTCGTGAATACTTAGGGATGCCGGTACAATTTTGTTCACAAGCATGTTACAAAAAATACCTCGAATCTCCGGAAACCTACACCGAGTTCCAGGAAGATGAGGAAAAAGAATAAGGATTTCAAAGGAACCAAAAGCAGCTTGAGCAGAGCTGCTTTTCTTGTTAGGGTGAAAGCTCTATGGCTGATGTTTATCTCGACCACGCCGCCGCCGGCCCGCTTTCTCCTGCCGCCAAACAAGCGATGGATCCTTTTTTGATGGGGGATTACGGCAACCCATCAAGTTTTCACATGAAAGGGAAGCGGGTCAAAGACGCGATGGAGGAGGCGCGCGCAGACATCGCTTCTCATCTCGCCTGTCGCGCCGATGAAATTTTGTTCACCTCTGGCGGGACAGAATCGGATAACATGGCGATCTTGGGGGTCGCTCGTGCGGCAAAAGCAAAAGGGAACCACCTGATCGTCAGTGCCTTCGAGCATCAAGCCGTCCTTGAGGCCGCTGTATTTCTTCGAGACAAAGAAGGATTCTCCCTCTCTATCATACAACCGACCCAGGATGGCCTCATTGAACCAGAGGTGGTGATGTCCCAAGTGCGTCCAGAAACCGTTTTGGTCTCGATCATGCTTGCCAACAACGAGATTGGGACGATACAGCCCATCGCAACCATCGGGAATCTTATTCAGAAATATCGCGCGGAGCACGGAGCGGGCCCTTTTTTTCACACCGACGCCTGCCAAGCGACGCCCTACCTCGATTTGTCTGTTGAAAAACTCCACGTCGATTTAATGACGATCAATGGTAGCAAGATGTACGGCCCCAAAGGAGTCGGAGCTTTATACATAAAGCGCGGCATAAAAATCCAACCCCTCCAATTTGGAGGCGCGCAGGAGCGGGGTCTGCGCCCAGGGACGGAATTCGTCGCGGGGATCGTCGGGATGGCGGCGGCGCTTGAGGAAGCGCAAGGGATGAAAAAGAAAGAATCGGAACGTCTCGTTCCACTTCGTGACCGTCTCATCCAAGGAATCCTTCAGACGATCCCAAAGACACGGCTCAATGGTGATCCGATTCATCGTTTGCCGAACAATGTGAATGTTTCGTTCCTTGACCTTGAGGGGGAGGCTCTCCTACTTTACCTGGATGCAAAAGGGATCTACGCATCGACCGGATCCGCCTGCACGAGTGCCTCATTGGATCCATCACATGTGATTTTGTCTCTTGGTATGCCGTTTGAGGTTGCACACGGGTCAATGCGGTTCACGCTGGGGCGCGCGACAACAGCAGAGCACATTGAATATGTGTTGGAGATATTGCCACCGTTGGTGGAAAAATTGCGGTCGATCAGCCCGGTGACGGTAGATGATAAATATTGGAAACCTTAATATGTCCGACGTCATCAGCCGCGATCAGAAGCAATCCTGGTTTTATTCCGACATCGTGAAAGAGCATTTTTTCAATCCACAGAATTTCGTTATGGGAGAGCTAGAGAACCCCGAAAGCTACAATGCGACCGGGAAGATTGGTTCGCCGGCATGCGGTGATGAATTGCGCGTGTGGTTGCGTGTCGATCCTGCGACCGAGCGCATCCTCGAGTTCCGCTGGAAAACATTTGGTTGCGGGAGCGCCATCGCCTCGACTTCGATGGCGTCGGTGATGATTACCGAAAACGGAGGCCTTACCCTCGACGAAGCGCGGAAACTGCGTCCACAAGACATTATGACGCGCCTGGGCGGCCTTCCGCCCCGCAAGTTCCACTGCTCCGTGCTCTGCGACAAGGCGCTCCGCGACGCGATCAACGATTACTTGCGTAGGTCCAACCAACCCGACCGCATGATCCGCGAATCCGCGCGCGTCATTGATCCTGTCGCAAAGGTGACCGACCGCGACATCGAAGAAGCGGTTCTTGAAGGCGCGCATACCATTGAACTCGTGCAGCAGAAGACCAAGGTGGGGATAGGGAACCCATCCATTTTGCCAGCAGTGGAGGAGCTCATACGGTTTTATAAAGAAAAGTATTTCGGGGCGACATACTGAGGGTGACCAAGAGAGAACAGGAGTGAACAAGAGGTAACAAGGGAGATGGAGTTGTTTTTAATAGAGAAAATCACCTACAATGTCCCCTGTTCACCCTTGTTCTCTCTTGTTCACCCCTGTTCACCCCTGTTCACCCTCCTGTTCTTATGAAACTCACCATCAAAGTAGACCCAGATCTCTGCATCGGCGCTGCCTCTTGCGTCACCATCGCGCCAGAGACGTTCCAGCTCAACGAGGAGAACAAGGCCTATGTCCTCGACCACGGGCAGGAACCGCCGCCGCGCACCTACGAGCGGGTCATCGAGGTGACACCCGAGGAGAAAGACAACCTGATCATGGCGGCACAATCGTGCCCCACATTGGCGATTTATATTATTGACGAAAAGGGGAAACAGTTGTTTCCGGAGATGTAATTATGAACCACCTCATCATCGGCGGCGGCATTGCGGGGACGACCGCGGCTGAGGAGATCCGCAAAAAGGATAAAGAGGCGAGCATTACGCTTGTGTCAGAAGAATTCCACCCGCTCTATTCGCGGGTGCTTTTGCCGCACTATTTGAAAGGGAAGATTCCGCGGGAGAGGGTGTTTTTAAAAAAAGAAAGCTGGTATGCGGAGCAGAACATTGATTGGATGGTCGGGATCACTGCCTTGAAACTGGATGCCAAGAACCGATTTGTCGCGCTCTCAAACGGCCGCGAACTCCCCTACGACAAACTCCTCATCGCCTCGGGTATGGATGTGCGCCCCCTCTTCGGCAACCTCCCTGGTGTCATGTACCTCCGCACCCTCGAAGACGCGGATGAGATCTTGGAACAAACAAACCCCACCTCCCTTCCTCCTACCTCCCACCTCCCTGCCCTCGTCTACGGCGGCGGTTTCATCGCCTGCGAGTTCATCAACTACTTCACCAACATCGGCTGGCCTGTCCGTGTGGCACACCGTGGTTCCCAGTTCTGGGAGAAATTTTTGTTGCCCGAGGCGGGGGCACTCATTCGGACTCACCTTGAGGCAAATGGCGTCGAAGTCCTCCCACACATGCCGGAACCGGAAGTGGCTGGGAAGGATCGGTTAGAATCCGTTTCCTTTAATGGAAAAGCGATGCCTTGCCGCGCGCTTGGAGTCGGCATCGGGCTGCGGCCAGACTGGCAGTGGGCGCTTGAGAACGGGGTGAAGGTTGACCGCGGCGTGGTCGTGAACGAGTTTTTAGAGACGGACGTTGAAGACATTTTTGCCGCCGGGGACATCGTCCAGTTCCAAGACATCGTCACGCGACGGTCTATCCAAGTGGGCAATTGGATGAACGCGATCATGCAAGGACGCGTGGCGGCGGCGAATATGCTTGGGGAGAAAAAACCGTTCCGGCTCGTTTCCTCCTATGCGACAGACCTTTTGGGCATGACCATCATTTTTATCGGGGACACCGAAAAGGCAGCGGCAGATAAAGTGGAGATCGAAGCCAAACCTTTGGAAAACGGCTTGATACAGCGGCATTTTAGAAATGGGGTATTAGTGGGTGCGGTTTTAATGAACCAGAACAAAGAACGGGCGATTTTGACCAAACAGATCGACACAGCCAGACCTTGACTTTTAGCGAAATTTTTGTTATCGTAAAGCGTTCTCAAGCCGTCAAGAGGTGGGGAGAATCGCTGTATTTTTCAGCGCACGCACATTGTTTTTTACAATTTGGTTAGGTTAGAAAAACGACGCGGGCAGAAGATCCGCACAGCAAGGAGCAAGTAAATGTCATCACCAGATGTCGTAAAAAATTTCATGGGACGGGTGTCCACCGAGCTCAAAACGGAAGGTTACTCGGAGCTCGCGGGCGAGCTTCTTGAGACCCGTGTGGAGAACGCGAGCCGGCCGTTCTTCGAGGCGCTCATCAACAAAATGGAGCCATCGGAGATTTGGAGGCGTTACGCGGAGTTGATTCCGGCTCTCGGATCGACAGCGGGCGTGTTGGCGAAAGCGGCCGTGAAGGCCTCGCCGCTTCCCGCGCCGGCAAAGGAGATCATTGGGCAACTCATCCGCGCATCCATGACGGGCGCAGGTGAAAGCATGATGAATGCGCTCCTAGGCGAGTCGGATCCGGCCAAGCTCAAATTGAAAGTCGACGGCCTGGAGAGCGGGGAAGGGAAGGTCGTGGTGAGTTTTCTCCCCGGCCTTAGCAAGATGTGGTTGCCGATCTACAAAGTCGGTACGACCACCCCAGACGAGATCGACGGCGTCTTGCTTGTCCCGGATGCCAACGCCATGGAGGACGCACAACGGTACATGAACCGACGCCGCCAGGAAATGGGCATGGAGGTTCGTGAGACCGAAGGTGGCGCCGATGATGACGACGAGGGCGGACGAGGACGCGGGCGTGGACGAGGAAGACGGACGCGGGAAACCAGGTATCGCGAGCCGACGAGTCCGTTCAAACTCATGTCCTTCAAGGACGCCAAGGCAAGGTTCCCGCCCGGTACGCTTTCCATGGGATACGGCGTCGAGAAGCTCGATGCTGCGGCCAAGGCGGCGGCTCCTGCGGCACCCGTTCTCCCTCCGCTTACGCGGTTGGAGAAAGTGGCCCCTGGGTTCGGGAAAATCGTGACGGCGGCCGCGAATGGCGCAGTGCGGTCTTCCGATCCCAAGGAGTTCGAACGCGGGCTGCGAGGGCTCGAAAAGTTGGATGACGCCTCCGCCAAGGAATTCGTCGCCGACTACGCGGGACGCATCGTCGACGGGGTCGAAGAGATCTCACCTGCGGTCATGGGAAAAGACGCGGCTGGGAACGATGTGGTTCTCAAGTCGGCGGAGACGGAAGTAGTCCCTGTGTTGCCGGAAGCGGCACTCAAGGACCTCGTCCTGTTCATCAAGATCCGTACCAGGAGCCAGACGAAGCCCAGGGAGCGTCTCGAGCAAGCCGGCGAGCGGCTGGTCGAGGACGCGGGGGGCTTCCTCAAAGGGATCTGGGAATCGCCGTGGCGAAACCGGCTTATCATCGGCGTGCCGCTACTGCTGGGTTTTCTCTTCGCAATGATCATCGTACTGGTCGCGATCAGTGGAACCTGAATCGCGGAAAGGAGAAGGATAATGTTCGGAAACGGTTGGTTGGCAGCAGGGGTCGCGTTCGCCGCGTCCCTGTTCTTCATCGTCATGATGATGGGCGGGTATCTCTGCACGCTCATCGAGAAAATAATTCCAGACAGCTTTCCCGGCCTCAAGACGGCAGACGAGTTCTTCCGTCGTGCTGGTTGGGGCGCGCGGATCTTGGGGATCAAGGTTCTCTGGGTCGGTCTGTGGTTCTCAATGTACATCTGGTTCGGGGCGAGCCACATCATCTTAGTGCTCATGCTCTTTGGCATGGGGTTCTTGGTTGGCACGGACCAGACCTTCACAGTCGAGGTTCTGAAGTCGGATACGTGGGGAGAGAGGCCGAAGCAGGCCCTTAATGCGCTTCAGACGAACTTCCAAGGGATCGGCTTGTTGCTTCATTTCATGATTCCAATCCTAACGACTCCGAGTTTGACGGTTGCGTATTACGAGCATGGAATGGGCGGGTTCACGCCGATTTCGATCGTGAAGCTCGACGTCCATACGGAAAAGACGTCGACGCTGACGTCGACGGTGTACATGCTCTCGACGCCAGAGCCCCACATGGGGATCTCGTTCGACGAGGCGCTCAAGGAGGATGCCGAGGCGGTGCTGGGGCTGGTCGCCAACGACCCGAAGTTCAAGAGCACCGCGAAGCTGAAGGTGAAGAGCTTTCCGCCGGACGTGGCGATGGCGGTGCCCTCGCGGTACCTCGTCGTCAAAAAGAACGACGCCATCGTCGGGCTTACCGAAGTCTGGGGATGGACGGAGTTCTGTCGGGCGGCGGATTGGTGCAACTCGCCCCGTGAAGTCGGCCTAGACGAAGCGGGCGGTCTCGAGATTCTCGCGGGGACTGCCGCGGTCGAGATCGTTGGCAACCAGCTCGCCAGGGTCACGATCGCGAAGGCAGCCAAGGACTCGTGTCCAGCCGAGCTGCAGTACATCGCGTCGCAGAAGCACCGGTTCGGCATTTTGTTTCTGGCGGCGGTCATTGCCGCGATTCTGGCGGCGGTCACGCTCGTCCGCAAAGGAACTGACAGCGGGATCCGGGTCGCGCTTTGGAGCGGCGTTCCGCTCGCGGCCATCTTCCTCTTCCTGGAGTTCAAACCCGCACCGGAATGCCCGGTGTTGGCGAGCACACCACCGGTAACCACAGGGGTAGGTGTCCCAGGGGCAGCAACGGCGGCGGTGGTTCCAGGAGTTGGGATGGTAGGCCCGCGGCCGCCGAATCAGTTCAGCGGAAGAGGGGCGGGAGGCGGGAGGATGGAGGCGGGAGGCGGAGATGAAAGAGATCCGTCGCCAAGTCGACCGAAGATCGCGTACTCAACGGAGATGGCGGAGAAGATCTGCCGCTCCTTCGGGAAGGATAGGGTATTTCTCGCCAAGGTAGAGACCCAAAAAGGGTGGGATCTGCCGTGTTACCCATGAACTGATTGGGGCGATAGTCCCAGAAAGGAGGGAAGTGTGTGTTTCGTGACTGGCCACGGGTGAACGTGCGAGGGTACTCCCTCGCGTGTTCATCAAGGCCAGTCTTTTGTTTTTCCTCAAAAAAACACCCACATGCTCCGAAAACCACCCCTCGTTCCCCTCCTTATGAAAGGAGGGGAGGAGATATGTGTTGGATTCAGGTCCCCCCTCCCTTCACAAGGAGGGGTTCCGGTTGACAAAACCGCCAAAAACTGGTATATTTGGCGGTTCTACGTACCAGGTTTCGACTTGGAACACATGCGTAGTCGCGGCCGTTTTGGTCGTGAAAGAAGGAGAAAAAGAGAAATGATGGAGAAAATGACGTGGCCCGTTTGGGTCATGATGATGGCGACGGTCGTCGCTGTGTTCTCGGCGTGCGCGACGTATCGCGACACACCGACGCAGCAACGTGTGGTCGTCGGCGAGGACGGCCTCGAGGGACTTTGCGAGGCCAAGAACAACGGGTGTATCCCATTCATGGAGAAGCTGACGCAGCACCAAGGTGTCAGCCAGGGGGGCAATGTCCAAGTCGACAAAGACGGCTACTCGGTCGATGGGAGCCCCAACGGCGGCGTTGGATTTTCCAGGATGGGAAACCGCTCCCGAAGGGGAGACTGCGCTCGAGTGTTCGTGTCTGGACGCGGCTGGATCTGTGCTCCGCCCAACCAAAGGTTGCATGTCACGGCTTTGGAGCCGGACAATGATGCCTTCAAGGCGTCGATTCTCGGCAGCATGGAGGTCGTGGCACCAGCGGCGCCGGAGTGAACGAGAACTCCAGGCAGCCCCAAGGCAACCCCACCCCAGCCCTCCCCTTGGCTGGGGAGGGGGATAGATCTCGAAAGGAGAAAATAATGATGAAGGAAATGATCGGCCTGGTGGCCGTGGTGTTCGTGACGGGATGTGCGACGACGTCGACGGCCTTGCTTCCGAGCGAGGTAAACATTGATTGTCTGTCGACGGGGGCAAACGAGGAGGATACGGCAGCATGCATCACCCTCCTCCGGAAGGCACGAGACGGCGGATTCGCAACAATCAACGATGACGGGTCATCTGGCCACGTCACCTGCGGGAAGTTCGAGAACCCAAAGGAAGTCGCCTCATGCAGTGCCAAAGTCAGGCAGTTCAAGGCGGCGCGAGCGGAGACCAGGAGGAAGGAAAAGGAGGAGCTGCAGAAGCGGCTCGCGCAGTCGGATGAGCGGCCATCGGGTCCGATCGCGGACGAGGCGCCGGAGAGTTCGTTGGTGTCGTTTGGGCACAAGGAAACCATCCTCCAGGAGGCCGAGAACCTCGAGAAGGTCTCGGCGACCCGTGCAGGAGGAGAGGGGGATCTCTGGGTAAGCATCAATAGGGGGAGAGCATGCCCTCTCGTTGATGGGAATCCTGTCCCGTTTGACCCATCCAGGCATCCGGCCGATTCGGAGGCGTATGTTCGTCGGGGGAAGGCCAAACTTGTCGATAGAACGTCCTATTTCTGCCCCACAGGCGGAGTGCAGTATTGGACACTCGACTTGAACGAGTACATCAAACTCTGGTGTATTCGCCCTGCTGGGGGAAGGCCAATGATGGACGTAGACAGGGGTGGTGACCTCGCACCAACCCCCTACAACTTCGTCCACGAGGAGGTGATCCAAAAAGGGCGAAAGTCCACGTTTGGCATCGCCTGCGACTGATCGCGTGTTCGTTTGCGGTGACGCTGCAAACGAAATAGCTCCCCCATCCGCAAGGAAGGGGGAGCTGTTCTTTTTTAGGCCGCGACATTGTTCAGCGTACTGATGACGAAGTTGGCGATGGCGTAGGAAGCGATGATGATAATGAGACCAATGATACCGTTTCGAAGCATGTCTTTTGCCTTTCCGGTCTTTTTGGTATCCTCTTCCGCTGTCATGTAAAGGAAGCCGGCATAAAGCACATAGAACAGGAAGATGATCCCAAGAACAGAGAGGGCGCCATCAATCAAATTTGGAATCAAATTCGTCGCTTCCTTCTCAATTGAGGGCGGAGTGACATTTTGAAGATTTTGTGCTGCATTCGAGAGCTGTGCATGCGCCGCTGCCGGAAGCAAAAGCGTCGCGGCGACACTGGCTCGGATCAGGTTCTTTTCGATGAAGTTCATAAAGCGTGATTATGTTTTATCTTGGAACGAATCTTGGTTCATCTGGGCCGGGGACATAGAGGGGGGGCGTGGCACCGAGATCAGGGGCTTCGGTCGGCGGAGTTGGGCCCGTATTGCCTTGCAAGATTTTTATCGTGTAATTCGCTATGGCATACGCGGCGATTATGATCACCAACCCTATGATTCCAGATTTTAGCATCTTTTTCGCTTTGTCGACATGTTTGCCTCCCCCTTCATCGGTTAAGTAGAGGAAGCCGGCATACAGGAGGAGGCCAAAGAAGATGATGCCCAAGAGACCGAGGAAGGTCTCGACAATGAATCCTAGATAACCATAGAAGTCCGTGTTCACGTTCCCGTACCTGGACCCGTATCCTGCCGCTTGGCCACCGATTTGTACCCCCTCGATGATTTGGTCGCCAACAGAGGGATTTTCTCCGGTTGAAGCCGCGGCTTGCGCGACTGTGTTGATTGAAAAGATGCCAAGGATGAGGAAACAAGCAACGGAAGCGATGGGCCGCCAGCGGTTTGGCCGCGTGGGCGAGTCCTGTGCAAAAGGATGAAACATAAGCTATTTCTGGCTAAGAATTCAGCACATCCGTAATATCTTTGATATCTCCTTGGTTTCCGGTGGGAAGAAAGAGTTGGTCGAATAAGAACGACACGATCGCATACGCCGCCACAACAATGACCAAACCCATGATTGCAGTTCGAACCGTATCCTTTCCTTTTTGCGTTTTCTTTTCGTCTCCCGCAGCCGTCAGATACATGAAACCGCCGTACATGAGGAGGAAAAAAAGGATGATGCCCAAAAGACCCAAAATGACGTCCATGACGCGCCGAATATCTATCGTAATATCCGGATACACACTTACATCGTACCCTGCCGTGCCGGCGGTTGTATCGAGTCCTTCAAACACCGAACTCGGATCTCCGGCGGCAAGAATGAAGGCGGATTGGATCTGCATAACGCGGGCGTTTGAAAAAGGTTCCACCACACGGAGATTCCAGTTGCTGGACTCCCCGTGTGGTGGCGCGTCTTGTGACGCGCCACAAGGACTAGGCCGTTGCGTTTGAGAGCTGATCCAAGACAAAACTCGCGATGCCGTAGGCGGAGAGAATGATCACGAGACCAATCACGCCGTAGATAAGCATTTTGCGAGCCTCCTCGACGTTCTTGTCGTTTCCGCCGGCGGTCATCCATTTGAAGCCAGAGTACAGGATGATGAGGACGGCGATGACACCGAGGAACCCAAGGAGCGTATTGATGATCCCCGCGATGATCGTAGGGAAATCGGTCTCGCTTCCAAGGCCGGCAGCCTCAGGGGTGAAGGATCCGAAGTAACCGTTCGTTGGCTGCGCGAGCGCTGGCAACGCAGCGGTGAGGGAGAGCGCTCCCCCCAGGGCAGCTCCGATGAGCTTTTTCATAAGACATGTCCTCCGTCTAGAACAGAGGCGCTAAAAATTATATGAGGGGCTAATGTCCCTCAGTTTCATCACCCCGTCGCTCCCGTTAACGTAGATACAACGAAGTTGACGAGCGTGTACGACGTAAATAATACCACAAGACCCAGGAGGGCATATAGCATGGTCTGTTTTCCTTTTGTAAATTGTTCTGGTTTGCCCATGGAAAACATCCACTGGAACCCACCCAAAACAAACATCGCAAATGCGCCCACCCCCGCAAGGCCAAGCAGGACTTTGATGACCTGGCCGATCACGACCCGCACGTCGGTGGTGCCCAGGGGGTTGATGAGCTGCTGGCCGGCAGCCTCCTGCGCCGCCGCATCTCTTGCATCCGCAGCTTCTTGCGCCATATTAAGGGCATCCATCGCAGCCGCGGCATCATTGTCCGCAGCATCAGAAGCTGCTTCGTCGGCAGCAGCAGCGTCGTTTCTCGCATTGCAATCGTCATACTGTCGGGAAAGAGCTTGGCACGCAGGAACATTGTAGAGGACTGAAGTTGATTCGCAGACTTCCATGGCACTAGCGGAAACAAGAGCTTCGCAATCTTCTTCAGCTGAAACCAGAAGAGGGGATTGTAAGACAGAGACACAAAGAACAGAAATAAGAAAAAGTTTGATGAAACGTGTCATAGATTGACTTTAGTGTACATCAAAAAGAATCACAAAAAAATAGGCGGGGGGG